>JBFGGA010000001.1:0-70763 GCA_041579295.1 Myxococcota bacterium
CAGGGAATGGGTGGTCAGCGACCGCAGGCTCGTCAAGATTCGCGCGGAAGACGGCCGCCGCGTCGAGAAGGTCGACATCGACGCCTTCATCCGCAACCTCCCGCAGGGCCGCAGCACGACGGCCTTCGAGAGCGACGACGCCAGCGGATCCACGAGCCAGGCGGCGAGCCTCGTGGAGGCGCTCGAGGCCGGTGCCTCGGGCCTGCTGCTCGACGAGGACACCTCGGCGACCAACTTCATGGTGCGCGACGCCCGGATGCAGGCGCTGATCGAGAAGCGGCACGAGCCGATCACGCCGTTCGTCGAGCGCGTCCGCGAGCTCCACGAAGCGCTCGGGGTGTCGACCGTGCTGGTGATGGGCGGATGTGGAGACTACTTCGACACCGCCGACACGGTGATCGCGCTGCGCGACTTCCTGCCGCTCGACGTCACCGAAGAGGCGCGGACCATCGCCGCGAGCGCCGTCTCGTCGCGCCGCAGAGAGGCCGCCGATCCGCTGGGCGAGATCGCGCAGCGGATTCCGCTCAGGGGGTGCATCGACGCGTCGCGCGGGCGGAGGCGCGTCGCGATCCGGACCCACGCGCTCGACCGCATCGAGTTCGGCCGCGAGCAGCTCGATCTTCGCGGCGTCGAGCAGCTCGTGGACCCGAGCCAGACCCGGGCCATCGCCTGCGCGATCCACTTCGCGGGGACCCGGCTGATCGACGGCGAGCGCACGCTCGGCGACCTGCTCGACGCATTCGACGAGCTCTTCGACGCTCGCGGCCTCGACGAGCTCGACCCCTTCCACCGCGCGGGCCGCCACCCCGGCAACTACGCGCGGCCGAGGCGCTTCGAGATCGCCGCCGCGCTCAACCGGCTGCGCAGCTTCCGCGCGCAACAGCGCGCAACGCCCGGTTGCTGAGCGGATCCCGCGCTGCCCGCCGCCCCGACCGCGGGCCGCGAACCCCGTCGCCGCGCGACGCATCGCGCCAGAAATCTCGCCGCGGATCGAACCGAATCGCGGCTCGCGCGTACTACTGGGTGGGGAACAGCCGCAGCTCCGCGCGAGCCGCGCGAGCCGGGGAGGAGTGCCATGACGACCCAGACCTGCCGCTGGTGCGCGGAGGAGATCGCCGCGGAGTCCATTCGCTGCCGCTACTGCGGCAGCCGCGTCGCGCGGGGGTCGCTCGCCCCCGGCGGCTGGCACCGGGGCTACCCGGAGCGGCGTGCAGCGGGCGTCTGCGCGGCCATCGCCCACCAGCTGCGCGTTCCGCTTCCCGCCGTGAGAGCGGCCTTCGTGCTGCTGGTGCTCTTCCGCGGCCTCGGTCTCGCGCTCTACGCTGTTCTATGGTTCGCGCTACCCGATCGATCGGGCGGAAGGAACGGGCTCGATCGGGTGATGGATGCATTCCGCGCCCTCTTCGACGAGCCTCGAACCGCGGCTTCGCCCCGCAGCGCGGCGCCCGGCGAAGGGGACGCCTCCGCAGGAGAGCCGACCAGCGGATGCGCTCCGACGAGGACCTGATGGCCGCGCTGGCGAGCGGTGACGAAGTCGCGCTGGCGGCGCTGATCGACCGCCACGCGGCCAACGTCCACGCCTACCTGCTGCGCCACAGCGGAAGCCGTGCGGACGCCGACGACCTGCTTCAGGAAACCTGGTTGCGGGTCGCCCGCTCGGCGAAGCGCTTCGACACGGCGCGGCGCTTTCGCAGCTGGCTCTACGGAATCGCCACCAACCTCGCGCGCGACTGGTTTCGCCGCCGGACGACGCGGGAGCGCGCCCTGCGCGATCTCTCGACGCAGCCCGCCGCCGCGCCTCGCGCCGACGGCGCCGACCGCGGCGAGCTGCGCGCGCGCATCGCCGAGCTGCCCGAGCCGATGCGGGCGGTCGTGTTGCTGCGTTACTACGAGGGCATGAGCGAGGCGGAGATGGCGGAGGCGCTGGACGTGCCGCGCGGGACGGTCAAGAGCCGCCTGCACGCGGCACTCGGCAGGCTGCGCGGCGGCTACGGGGTATCGGAGTGAGCTGCGAAGCGCGCTGGGATCGAATCGAGCGGGCGGCTTTCGAGGGCGGGCTCGATGCGCGCGCCGAGCAGGAGCGCGAGCACCTCGAGAGTTGCGCGGCGTGTGCTTCGCAGGTCGCGCTGCTGCGACGGCTGATCGGCGAGGCGCGCGCCGCGCAGCCCGAGCCGCTCTCTCCGGAGCTTCGGGCGTCGGTCCACGAGCGCGCGAGACGCGCGCTGCGGGCCTCGCGTCCGAGCCCGATCTTTCGCTGGGAGATCGCCGCGCCACTCGCGGTCGCGCTGCTCGCGCTGCCGATCGCGATCGGACAGGGTTGGCTGTGGGCCCAAGGGTTTGCGTATCTGCTCGAGCCCTGGCTGCCGGCGTCGCTGCTCACCGGACTCGCGATCCTCTACGCCGCTTCGGCGGCGCTGACCTTGGGCGGACTCTACGGGTCGCTCCCGTTGGCCGCCCTCTACGCGCAGCGCAAGCGCCTGGAGGCCCCATGAGCGAGACGAAGCAGTGCCCCTGGTGCGCGGAATCGATCCGCGCGGAGGCGATCAAGTGCCGCTACTGCGGCAGCATGGTGGATCCGGGCGTCGGCCTGCGCGGCCTCACCGAGCAGTGGGTTCGCCCCGATCAGGGCCGATCCCTCGCGGGTGTCTGCATCGGACTCGCCGAGCAGTTCGGGGTCTCGGTCACGATCCTGCGGCTCGCGTTCGTGCTCGGCTTCGTGTTCTCCGGCGGCGTGTTCCTGCTCGTCTACGTGATCCTCTGGATCCTCATGCCCTCCGAGGCGGACCGCCGCGTGGACGCGATCGAGCGCAGGTAGCGCGCGGACCACCTCGGACTTCGCGGCCGCACGCGGCCGCGAAGCCGCGCGCTAGTCGCTCGCGGGGGGGCTCGCGGATTCCATCGAATCCCGCAACTGCCTCGCCTGCTCGGCGGACGCGAGCCCGCGCGGCGTCGACGGCCCGTAGAGTCGACTCGAGAGGTCCAGGAGCCGCAGCGCCTCGGCTCGCTCTCCATTCGCGAGCATCAGCGCGGCCACGAAGCGCGCGGCGTCCGCGAGGTGTGCGTCGAGCTCCGTGGCGCGCTGGATGCGGAAGGCGGCCTGGTCCGACGAGAGGTCCGGCGCGTGCATCGCCTCCTCGAGCTCGGCGTCGCGGAGGCTGAGGTTGACGCTCAGCGCGGCGCGGTAGGCGGCCACCGTCGCATCCAGGTCGATCCAGGGCAGCACGTTCTCCTCGATGCCACCAAAGCCGAACGCGCGGCCCCGCAGCGCGCGCACGATCCGCACGTTGGGAGCGTCGAGCGCGAGGGACACGCCCGTCGGGTTCATCAGCGAATCCACGTCGTCGAGCACGTGGATCGCGCCGTAGAGGTGCAGGATCTCGTGGGCGAGCACGCGGCTTTCGACGGCCTGCTCCGGGACGCGTGCCGCGAGCCCGCGCCCGAGGAACTCCGCCACCCCCTTCCGGTGGACCGCGTCGCCGCCCGGTAGCGGGCGCCCCGAAATCAGCGCGAAGATCCCGTCGCTCGGCGGGCGCGTCTGCGCTAGGAATGCCGCGTGGATCGCATCGAGGTCGTTGGGCAGCTCGCCCGCGTCGAACGAGAGGATCGCGATCGGCACGAAGCGGGTCTCGAGCAGCGAATCCAGCATCGCGGACGCCGAGAGCCAGAGCGATCGCAGCTGGAACTGCCAGCCGGGCTGCGAGCGATTCCACTCGTCGGCGTGTAGCTCGACGGGGACGATGCGGCGCCGCCTCCACGGCTCGCTCACGCCGCGCAGCCGCTGGATCGCCGTCAGCGCCGCGCGCGGATCGAGGTCGGCGAGCCAGACCGCGCGCTCGAGATATTCGATGGCCGGATCGGTGCGCCCCGCGTCCGCGAGCGCCTCTCCGGCGGCCAGCAGGGCCTTCGGGTCGTAGGGGTGCTCGAGCGCGCGCAGCACCGGGTCGCGGATGCCCGAGACGCCGCGGCTGGGGGCGGGGCCGGTGAGCTCGGCGAGGCGCGCGTGCGCGCGCGGATGCGCGCTGTCGCGTTCGATGACCTGCGCGAGATACGCGTACTCCGCCTCGCGGTTTCCGGCGCGCCGCTGCGCCTCGGCACCGCGGAGCAGCTCGCCGACGATCTTCGCGTCGCTCCGGGCTTCCGGATCCGCAGCGCGGTTCTGCGACTGCGCGCTCGCGGGATCCGCGGGCGACGGAGACGCCGCCGAGACGGCGGGTGGCGCATTCCCGGTGCACGCGCACGCGAGCGCGCCGCCGAGCAGTGCGAGCATGCGGAATGCGATGGCGGGCGAGGCGATTTCGAAGACCCCCTCCGGGACGCGCTCAACCCGGAGCCGGCGCGAGGATGGCGAGCACCACCAGCCGCTCCGCCGTGTCGTTGCGGATCCCGTGTGCGACGCCCTCCGGCGCGATCAGCATCTGGCCGGTCTCCACCGCGATCTCGCGGCCCTCGAGCAGGAAGCGTCCGCCGCCCGAGAGCACGTGATACACCTTGTCCATGCCCGCGTGGGCGTGGAGCGCGTGCTCCTGGCCGGGCTCGAAGCAGTTGAGGCCGACCAGGATCCGCTCGGAGCGGAAGAGGGTCGCCTTGCCCATCTTTTCGGCGGCGAAAACCGCGTGCTGCTCGGGGCGAATCGCGTTCGGGCCTTCCATGGACCTCTCCAGTCGGGGTGAGCGCCGGTCGAATGATATCCCGCGGCCCCGGCATTCGCCGGATCGGACTCGCGCCGGCCGGCTGGGCAGCTGGCGCCCGTACATTAGAATCGCAGCCGAGGTCATCGCCGTTGTCCGAAGACACCGCCAGAGAATCGCTGCCCGCCGGCAAGCCGGATGCCGCGGCGCTGCGCGGCGTCGGGGGTCCGGCGCTGGTCCGGCTGCTGCGGCCCCACCAGTGGTCGAAGAACCTGCTCGTCTTCGCGGCGGCCGTCTTCGCCAATCAGCTGTTCGTCACGAGCTCCGTGAGTCGCGCCGCGCTCGCGTTCGCGTCCTTCTGCCTGGCCTCCTCGTCGGTCTACATCGTCAACGATTTGATGGATGCGGAGGTCGACCGCGAGCACCCGGTGAAGCGCTCGCGGCCCATCGCCTCGGGAGAGATCGGCACGCGAGCCGCCCTGCTGCTGGCCGTCGCACTCACGTTGGCGGCGTTCGGACTGGCCTTTGTGATCAACCTGAAGTTCGCGATCACGATCGCGGTCTACATCGCGCTCGTGCACTTCTACTCGATCGCCGGCAAGCACATCGTGATCCTCGACACGATGCTGGTCGCGACGGGCTTCGTGCTCCGGGCCGTCGGCGGCGCGCTCGCGATCGAGGTCCCCTCGTCGCACTGGTTCGTGCTCTGCACCTTCTTCGCGGCGCTCTTCCTGGCGCTCTCCAAGCGACAGGCGGAGATGATCTCGCAGTACAACGGCGCAACCGGGCATCGGGCGGTGATCGGCGAGTACAACGAGGTGGCGCTCACCACCTACACGACCACCGCGATCGCAGCCACCGCGATCACCTACTCGCTGTACGCGATCGACTCCGCCCCGCACTTCCCGCTGCTCCCGCTGACGGTGCCGTTCGTGCTCTTCGCGCTGTTCCGCTACCACCACCTCGTCGAGACGGCGGGACTCGGCGAGCGGCCCGAGGAGGCCTTCCAACGCGATCGCACGCTGCAGGTGTGCGTCGCCGCGTTCATCCTCTCCGCGATGGCCGCCATCTACCTGGATCTCTGAGCGCATGGCGCGATCGCTCGCAGATTTCGTGCGCGAAGCCCTCGAGGCGGTCGACGAGATCTCGCCCGAGGAGGCCGCGCAGATCCTCGAGCAGCCGCAGCGCGCGGGCTGGTTCTTCATCGACGTGCGCGAGCCCGACGAGTTCGCCGCGGGTCACATTCCGGGCGCCCGCAACTTCCCGCGCGGATTCCTCGAGGTGCGCGCCGATCTGGAGCACTACAAACGCGACCCGTGGCTCGAGGATCGGGGCCGCAAGCTGATCCTGTACTGCGGCGGCGGCCACCGCAGCGCGCTCGCGGGCAAGACGCTGCAGGAGATGGGATTTCGGCAGATCCGCTCGCTCGCGGGTGGCTGGACGGCCTGGGCCGAACGGGAACTGCCCGTCGAGCGCTGAGCGCCGCGCCGCGGAGCCGGCCCGCGCGTCGCGGCTTCAGCCGCCCCGAGCGCGAGCGCACCGTGGGCGCCCCCCGGACGATCGGTCGCCCGGAACGCGCGCGGCGATGCGGGCCCAGCGCGGGCCGGGCGTTCGATCAAGCGCGCCCGGCCGCGAACTCCAGGACCGGCGCGACCACGAGGTCCGGGCGCTCCATCGGCGCGAGATGACCCGCGTCGAGATCGCAGACCCGCGCGTCGGCCATGCGCGACGCGAGCTGCTCGTAGATCGAGCGGGGAAACAGGCCGCGTCGCGCCCACCCGATCAGCGTCGGCGTCCGAACCCGCTCCGCCACCGACCAGAGATCGGTCGAGCCGGTGGCTTCGAAGACCGCGGCCTCGATCTCGCTCCGGCACTTGAGCTCGACCTGACCGTCGGGGCGGTCCGCCAACCCCTCGGCGACGTAGAGATCGAGCGCCGCGGGATCCCAACCCGCGAAGAGCGCCTTCTCCGACCACGCGCGCCGGGCGACCTCTCGACTCGGCCAGACCTGGCGGCGGCTCCGAGCGCCCTGGGCGAGCAGGTCGCCGCGCGGGTTGGGCGCGGAAGCCGCCCGCCCGCGCGGCGGGGCGAGCAGGACCGGGTCGACGAGCACGTTGCGCGCGAAGAGATCCGGACGCTCCGCGCAGGCCATCAAAATCGAGCTGCCGCCGAAGGAATGCCCGAGCCCGAGCGCCACGCGACCGTCGGGCTGCTCGGCGGCGAGCGCCTCGGCGACGGCCAGCACGTCGCGCCCGAACAGCTCCCAGCGGTAGTGGTCCGCGCCATCGGGCTTCGAGGAATCGCCGTGCCCGCGCGCGTCCATCGCGGTCACGTGGAAGTGCGCGCTCAGACGCTCCGCGACGGGGCCCCACACGCCCGCGCAGAAACCCGTCGCGTGATGGAGCAACGCCAGCGGCCCCTCGCCCCCCCAGTCGAGCAACGCAATCTCGATCGCGCAGTCCGGGAGTGCGAGCCTGCGTCGGCGGACCTGGCTGAGCATCGGAGGGGGAGTTTGACGAGCGCGTGAGATCGACGCCAACCTTCGGCGGCCACGAGACCTCGGCCGCGACGCGGTATGCTCTGGCGATGGGCAACCCTCCGACGAGCCTGGACGCATCGCTGCGCGAGCGCGTGGAGAGCAATCTGGGCAGCTTCCGCAGGCTCCCCGTCGCGCGCAGCGGTTTGCGGCCCGCGGCCGTGGCGCTGACGCTGCTCGCCGACGCCGAGGGCGAGGCCTGCTTCGTCCTCACCCTGCGCGCCGCGAAGATGAAGAACCACGCGGGCCAGTACGCGCTGCCCGGCGGAAGGCTGGATCGCGGCGAGACCGCCCAGCAGGCCGCGCTGCGCGAGCTGTCCGAGGAAGTGGGGCTCGAGCTGCCGTCGTCCTCCGTGCTGGGCGTTCTCGACGACTACCCGACCCGCTCGGGCTTCGTGATCACGCCGGTCGTGGTCTGGGCGGGAGCGGACATCGAGCTGAAGCCGAACCCCCGCGAGGTTGCCGAGGTCTATCGCGTGCGCCTCGAAGAGCTCGGTCGACCCGAGGTGCCGAGGTTGCGCAAGATTCCCGAGAGCCCGCGGCTCGTGATCTCCATCCCGCTGGTGGGAACCCACGTGCACGCGCCGACCGCCGCGATCCTCTACCAGCTGCACGAAGTCGCGATCGAAGGGCGGGAGACGCGCGTGTTGGACTACGAGCAGCCCGTCTTCGCCTGGCGCTGATCACCCGGTAGCCCATCACCGCCAACGGAACCGGGCCGATCGCGCCTTCACCAAGACAACCGGGGCCCCGCCAGCGCCAGGTACCGCGCCACCACCGGCGGAACTGCGCGGGCTAAATGCCCATGTCGCTGAGCGCGTCCGCCAGGCGACCGATGGTCTCCGTGATCTTCGGGTGGGATTTCTCGAATCTCTCGAGCGTGTCGGTCAGGCGATCGCGCAGCGAGCCCGACAGCTCCCGCTCGTGGTCGGGATCGAGCGCCTCCAGGATCTCCTGCGCCGCGCCGCGCAGCTCCGCGCGCAGCGCCTCGTCGAGATCGTCCGGGTCCTCGATCGCCTCGCGCAGCTCGTCGAGGATCTCGCTCAGTGACGGTTCGGGATCCGACATCTCTCCCCTTCTCCCCATTCAGCCTAGACGTTGAATCGAAAGTGAACCACGTCGCCGTCTCGGATCAGGTAATCCTTGCCCTCGACGCGCGCGACCCCGGCCTCGCGGCACTTGGCCTCGCTGCCGTGCGCGATCAGGTCCCTCCAATCGATGACCTCGGCGCGGATGAACCCGCGCTCGATGTCCGAGTGGATCTTACCCGCTGCGCGCACCGCCCGGGAGCCGCGCGCGACTGGCCAGGCTCGGCACTCGTCGGGCCCGACGGTCAACATCGAGACGAGATCGATCAGCGCGTAGGCCGCGCGAATGAAGCGATGGCGCGCCGGCTCTTCGAGGCCGAGCGACCGGACGAACTCGATCTGCTCCTCCGGGGGCATCGAAGCGATGTCCCGCTCGACCTTCGCGGAGAGCACCACGACCCCGAGCCCCCTTTCGCGCGCACTCGCCTGGATCGCGGGATCGAGATCGGAGCCGATGCTCGCCTCATCGATGTTGACGACCAGGAGCAGCGGCTTGCGGGTGAGCAGCGCGTAGCCCGCGATCATCCTCGCCTCTTCGTCGCTGAGGTCGAACGATCGCAGCGGCCGCTCCTGTTCGAGGTGCGCCTGGATGCGCTGCAGGAGATCGAGCTCGCGCGGGTTGCTTCGATCCTTGGTGAGGCGCGCGACGCGGCGCTCCACCAGCTCGAGGTCCGCGAGGATCGTCTCGGTCTCCAGCTCGGCGATCTCCCGCAGCGGCTCGGGCGCTTCGCCGGCGGCACCCTCGAACGCCCGCACCACCTGACACAGCGCGTCCACCTCGCGCATCGCATTGAGGATCTTGCGATCGAGACCCTGCGCACCGCCTCCACCCAGATCCGTGAAGCTGATCTCCGCGTAGGTGACCTTCTTCGGCTCGTAGAGCTCCGCGAGCGCATCGACGCGCGCGTCGGGCACCTTGACCACCCCGACGTTGGCCTTCTCGCGGCTGGCCGCGTAACCGGTCTCGACGGCGATGCCCGTGAGGGCGCCGAATACCGTGCTCTTGCCGCTCCCGGGGAGCCCGACGAGTCCGATCTTCATGGGACGCCGACCGTACAACACGCGGGGACGCCGCGGCCAGCCATCGCCTGCGAGCGGCCGAGCGCTGCGGATTCGCTCGCGGCGCGCTGCCACCCTGACGGAGTCGCGCGCCTAGTTCTCCTTCAACGGTTGCGCGCGGACTCCGGCCAGCGTCGCGGCGGCGGCGATCCCAAACGCCGAGTTCTCTTGGATGGCAGCCGCCCCCGCCCAGCCGATCGCGATCATCAGGAAACGCAGATCGATGTAGATTCGAGACCAGCTCGCAAACGTGGCGTCGCCGCGGCGCACCCAGCGAAAGGCGGGTCCCAGCAACAGCAGGTCGAGCGGAAAGAAGATCCACGCGTTCTGGTTCTCGGTCCAGATCGTCGCGGTCGAGAGCAGCGAGATCGGCAGCAACGCGCAGCCCAGGAGCCCGAAGACGACGGCGACCGGGATCAGCGCGAGCCCCGCCAATCGCGACAGCCACGCGATCGTTCTGCGCATCCGCCAGGCCGCGAACCCGATCCCGCCGAAGAACAGGCCCAGCGCTGCGCCGATCGCGACGAGGATCTTGCGGCCGATCCCGACGCCGCCCTGGACCGAGGGGGCTTCGGCCGCTCGAGCCAGAACCACCTCGGAAGCCACCAGTGGAACACCCGCTCCGAGCGCGGGGTTCTCGGCCGCGGACAGAACGCCGCGCAAGCGCTCGGGTGCGAAGCTCAGCTGCCAGGCGCGCACCTCGTATTCGCCCGCCGGCCCGGTGAAGAGGTCGTAGGCGATCAGCGCCGGGATCCGCCCCGACCCCGCGGCCAGGATCTCGTCGCGATAGCTGTGGGCGAGCGACGTCTCGTAGGCGGCCCGCTGCACGGCGCCACCCGTCACCGCGTTGAGCAGATCCCGCAGGCGCGTCGCATCGTTGTCGAAGACGTCGTCGTACGTGTACTCGGCGTTCGCGGGCAGCAGATTCGACTCGAGCCGCGTGATCAGATCCGCGAACTGCCCGTCCGTGAGGTTCAAGCGCTGGGATCCGATCTGGCGATCCTCGCGCGCGTAGCGCTGCAGGCGAGCCGGCGCCGGGTCGCGCCGCAGCGAGAGCCGGGCCCGCCCCATCGCCGCCTCCGCGATGAAAGCCGCCGGCGCGGCTTCGGCGGCCCCGAAGTCGTAGATCTCGTCGGCCCCGTCGTCGACGATGCGGAGCAGGCTGTGACCGAGGCGCGCCTCGAGCGAGCAGCCCGGCCCGACCGTCACCACCTCCACGACGGGCTCCGCGGCGCCCGCGATTGGTGGCGCGAGCGCCGAGAGCAGTGCAACCCAAACCCAGATCGGCCGGGCCCGCCGCGCAACTCCACTCATCGCGCCTTCCCCGATTCGGGCTCCTCGGCAGCTCGCTGCTCGAGCAGGAGGGTCTCGATGTCGCGGAGCAGGATATCGTGGTCGAGGAACCCGCTGCTGTAGATGTTCCGGATCGCGAGGTCGGAATCGACGAGGAACACCTTGGCGATGTGGCGAATCACCCCGAGCGACCTTCCGTCTTCGGCCGAGACGAGCCGGAGCGCGTCCTGCCCGAAGTCGTCCAGCACGGGGCGGATCTCGCGGTCGGACTCCGCGGTCAGGAAGCGCCAGTCTCCCACGGGCGCGAGGTGCTCGCGCAGCGCCGCCAGGCGCTCCGGCGTGTCGTTGCGCGGATCGAAGGATACCGTCACCACGCGGACGCGGCTCGCGAGATCGCGACGGGACGCGAGCGCCCGGTCCATGCGGCGCAGCGTCGCCAGCACCAGCGGGCACCCCCCAGAGTCCGGGCAGCTCGCGTACACGAAGGACACCACCGCGCAGCTGCCCGGCTCGATGTCGAACAGCGCGACGCGCTCGCCCGAAGCGCCCAGCAGCTCGCGCTGCGCGACGCGGTCGATCACGGGCAGCTGGTAGCTGCCGGCTTCGGGGAGCTGGTAGAGCGGCGGCCCGCCCGCCGATCCGCCGACCCCGGCCAGCGCGGGGACCGGGCCGAGCAAGGCCGCGCACAGCAGGCGCACGGCGAGTCGGCGGTTGGCGGCGGGCGGGTTCGACACGGGCACCATCTCTCCAGCCCCGCGATCGTAACACCTCGGCGCGCGCCGCCACCTCGATTTGCAGCGGCGACGAACCGGGAGCGCTTCGGAAACGGCCGCGCGGGGCTTTCCACGCGTACGCCGGCAAGGCACACTGGCCGTTTCGTGGCGTACCGGATCCTCGCACTCGACATCGACGGAACGATCCTGGACCCCTTCGGAAAGCTGCCCACAGCGGTCCGCGAGGCCGTCGCGATCGCCCGCCGCCACGGCCTGCAGATCGTGCTGTGCACCGGCCGGCGCTTTCGCACCGCGCTCCCCTGGGCCCTGGAGCTCGAGCTCGAGGGGAGCATCGTGGTCAACAACGGCGCGCTGGTGAAGGACATCCAATCGGGCGAAACGCTGCGACACAGCTACCTCCCGATCGAAGAGTACGCCCCGGTCATCTCGTTCGTGCGGCGCCGAGGGTCGCCGCTCGTCTACATCGACACCTATCACGAGCAGATCGATCTGATCACCGAGCGCTGCTCGCAAAGCCATGCCTTCCAGCGCGAATACCTGAACGACAACACCGAGTTCTTCGAGATCGTCGACGACCTGCACGATCGACCCCGATCCGACGTGATCATGGTGAGCACGATGGCCGACGAGTCGACGCTGACCTCGATGCGCGAGGAAGCGATCCGCGAATTCGGCGACCGACTCCGCACCCACACCCTGATCAACAAGAACTACCGGGGGCTGATCCTCGAATTCCTCTCGCCGAAGTCGGGCAAATGGCCCGCCCTCGAGGCCGTCGCCACCGAGGCGAAGGTCGCCGCGGAGGAGATCATCGCCATTGGCGACGACACCAACGACATCGAGATGATCCGTCGCGCGGGCCTGGGAATCGCGATGGGAAACGCCGCCGCGGAGGTCAAGCGAGCGGCCGATCGCGTCGTGCGCAGCAACGCCGAGGGCGGTGTCGTCGAGGCGATCGAGCAGGCGCTGCTGATCGTCTGAGCGACCGGGCCAAATCCCGGAACGCGCGGGAGCGCGAGGGGTCGGGCCTCGCCTCTACCCGAGGCGCAGCGGAAAGAGCGCGTCGAGGAACAGGGCGAGGACGAAGAGCAAGCCCGCGACGCGCGCCAGCGAGAAGGCGGGCGCCGCGTACCACAGCGGCCAGTGGCGGCAGCCGGCGGGTGCGGATTCCGGGCGCGGCCGCGCGTGGATCCGGAGTGCCCGCCAGAGCTGGGGCGCAGCCGCGGCGACGAGCAGCGACCAGACGCCGACCCTGCCGACCAGGACGAGGCTGATTGCGAAGACGAAGAACAACACCATCAGCTGTTGATTCAGGAACAGCGCGCGATCCATGCCCATGCGGACGGGAAGCGTTCGGACCCCGCGTGCGGAGTCGAGCTCGATCTTGTCGATGTTCTTCCCGATCAGGGCCGCGGCAACGAGCAGCGAGTACGGCAGACTGGCCACCACGATCCAGGGCTCGATGCCCCCCGTCGTCGCGAAGTAGCTGCCGCCGACGATCAGTGGACCCCAGACGAACGCCGCAGCGGGCGCGGCGAGGCCGCGATTCTTGAGCGCAACGGGCGGCGCGCCGTAGCCGATGCCGATCGAGAGCCCCAGCAGCGCAAAGGCGGCCACGGGCCAACCCTGGATCTCGGTGAGGTAGAGAACGATCCCCAGGACGAGCAGGACGGCGAGCGCGATCGCGAGGATCAGGCCGGTCTTCGAGATCAGTCCCGAGAGGATCGGGTGCGGCGCGTACTGGAAGCGCACGTACTCCTCGGGAGCGACCCCGGATTCGAATTCGACGTAGTCGTTGATCATGTTGCTCGCAGCGTGGGCCAGGATCAGCGCGAGCAGTGCGATCGCAAAACACGACCAACGCGCACCGGGATCGCCCGCCGCGAGCAGGCCACCGATGGCGCCGGAGGTGATCGTCAGCGGAATCAGGCTCGCCCGCGAAATCAGCAGCCAGCGCGATACGGGATCCATCACTCGCCCGGAAGAGAGGTTCTGCGTGCGCAGAATCTCTCCCCAGTTGCGGAGTTCCGATCGCATCGAACTCCTCTGCCGCGCCTGCCCGATCGGCGCGCCGCACGGTGGGGGGATCGCTTCTCAGGCTAGCGGAATCGGTCGCCAGGTCTAGGAGCCCGACCCAAGATCGGCGCGACGGCCGGGCGCTACTCGAGGAGATGGCGCTCCAGCTTCGCGCGCATTTCCGAGTCCAATCCGAGCGCCTGCTCGAGATAGGCGTCGACCGAGCCGTAACGGGCCACCATCTCGTCCAGGGCGACTTGCAGATACTGCCGCCTGGCCACGAGAAGCGGCAACAGATCCTCGGGATCGGTCCGGAAGAACGAGTAGAGCGGGACCCAGCGAAGGACGAAGCGGAAGAAGTTCTGCTCGTAGTAGTTGGTTTTGAGGTAATCCTCGAAGACGGTTTCCATCGGAACACCCAGTGCGAGCAGCACCAGGGCCGACGCAAAGCCGGTCCGATCCTTGCCAGCCGTGCAGTGCACCACCGTGGGTAGATCCTCCTCGCGCGCGATGCGCCGGAACATCGCGGCCCACTCCTGCGCGTAGTCGGTGACGAAGGCCCGGTAGGCCTCCCGCATCGTCTTCTCGACGCCGAGGGCAACCATGCCGCCCGTGCGGATCTTCCTACGCAGCTCCTCCGGATCGACCCCTTCCTGATCCACCGGCAGGTCGAGCACCTCGGGGGCATCGTCGATGGTCTGATTCGGGCTCGCTTCGCGCTCGCGATCCGAGCGGAAATCGCACACCAGCTTGACGTCGAACTGGCTCAGGTAGTCGAGGTCCGAACGGGTCAGCTTCGAGAGATCGCTGGTCCGGTAGAGCCGATTCCAGCGAACCGTGCGGCCGTCGGTCGTCTCGTAGCCGCCGAGATCGCGAAAGTTGTCGCAGCACGCCAGCGGCAGACGGCGCTCGGCGGTGATCGCCGACGCGCCGCCCGCTGCGGGAACGAGCTCGAAATAGAGTCTCCGGCGACTCCCGATGCCCGGATCGTCGGTGTCCGTCAACAGGACCGACTGATCGTCCACCACCGCGAGCGGAATCGAACGATCGATGAACGATGGGTCGATCCCGCGATAGACGACCACGGAGTCTTCGGAGAAGGACTTCGGCCAGCGGATGCGAATGGAGGATTCGTCGACCCGGTTCACGATCGGCCTCTTGACGGTCTGTTCCGGAATGAAGAACGCGGGCGTCGAGCACCCGACGAATGCAATCGCGATGGCCGCAAGAGACGAGAGTCTGGTCGACATGGGCTTCTCTGGAACGGAAGAGTCGCGTCGCCACTCTAGAGCCGCAAGGCCGTGCCCGGGCGTCACTGCCCGCTAGCGACGAAGCTGGGGATCGACGAGCATTCGGATCGGAGCGCTGGCGCGCCCGATGGGAACACCCGGGCGTGAGGGCCGCAGCTCTGGCATGCCCCACGGGTGTTGGTAGGCTGCGGGCCATGTCGGGTGCGAGACCGCGCGCGCGGAGTCGGGCGCGAAGGCGCCGACTGCTCCGGGCATTTGCGCTGTGTGTCGCACTCGCCCTCTCCGTTGCGGTTGCACTCACCGCGACTGCCGTGCTGCTCTTCGCATCGATCGCGCCCCCGACGTCGGCCTTCATGCTGATCAGCCGATTCACGGATCCCGCGACAGGTCAGCCCTGCGACGCCGTGGACTACGCATGGCTGGACTTCGAGTCGATCGCGCCGGATCTCGCGCTGGCGGTGATCGTCGCCGAAGACCAGCGCTTCTTCGAGCACTCGGGCTTCGATCTCAATGCGATCGGCCGGGCGCTGAACGAGCAGGCGCAGGGCGTCCGACTGCGCGGAGCGAGCACGATCAGTCAACAGCTGGCGAAGAATCTATTCCTGTGGCCCGGCCGGAGCTTGCTGCGCAAGGGTCTGGAGGCCTGGTTCACCGCCTGGCTCGAATGGCTCTGGCCGAAACGCCGCATCCTCGAGGTCTATCTGAACGTCGCACAGTTTGGACCGTGCCTTTTCGGCGCGGGAGCCGCGAGCGATCGATACTTCAACAGCGAAGCCATTGCGCTCCGCCCCCGCGAAGCCGCGCTGCTCGCCGCGGTGCTACCCAATCCGAAGCGCCTGCGCGTGCACGATCCGGGGCCCTACGCGCGCGAGCGAATCGCCGAGATTCTCGAGTTGATGCGCTCGCACCGAGACGGAGCGATCGGAGTCAACCTCTCGCGAATCACCGGCCGCGCAAATTGAAGCGCGAGGCGCTCGGAGGCCGGGTCGGTTTGCGTTACGGTTGCGCCGATCCGCGACACGGGGTGCGAGGGGTCTGCCGCGAATGAGCTGGATCCGCTTCGTCCAGGGCTTGCTGATCGCCTCGCTCGTGCTGTCGTTGCCCGCTGCCGCGTTGGCGGTATTCGCGTTCGACTTCGATCGGGGCGCGACGGGCGACGTGGTGGCGATCGTCTTCCTGGGCGCACTCGTCGGCCTCCTATCGACGCCCTGGTGGCCCGCGGCGCGACAGCGCGGGCGACCGCGCTTCGAAAACCTGCAGGGCATGGTGATGATCTGGTTCGGAGTCACCTTCACGACCCACCTGACCTGGGAGCTCGGCTGGGTGCTGCTCCGCGAAGCGATCGTCGCGTCGCCCGACGCGATCTGGTCGTATCCCTGGTGGGTCTACATCGACGGGGGCGACGCGCGCTACGCGAGCGACAGCGCGCAGTTGATCACCCTCGAGTGTCTGACGGCTGCCGTGGGAGCAATCGGCTTCTCCGCGCTCTGGATCCGCCACCGCTCCAACGGGCGGAGCCCGACCGCAACGCTGATGCTGATGGCGACGGCGGTCGCCCACCTCTACGGCACCGCGATGTATTTCGGAAGCGAGGCGATCGACGGTTTTCCCAACGTCGATACCACGAGCTTCTTCGATTGCGTGCTGAAGTTCTGGATCCTCAATGGAATCTGGCTCGCGATGCCGTGGGCGGTGATCCACTGGGGCACGCGCACCCTCGCGGCGCAATTCGCGGATCGACAGCGCCGAGCGGCGAGACCCCGGACGGGACCCGGCTGAGAGCGCTCGCGGCCGAGGATCGAATCGGGGCGGCGGAGCTCAGCCTTCCGGGGCGGCCTGCGGGCTGACGTCGCCGACGCCCTGCGAAGCGGGGCCGGCAGGCCCCTCTGGATCGCCGTCCGGAGCGGCCTCGAAGCCGCCTTCCAGCGCACCCTCTTCGCTGCCCTCCAGCGCGCTCTCCAGGCCGCCCTCCGCGGCGCGCTTGGCGTCGAGCGCGGCCTCCAGGTTGCGCAGGATCTTCAGCGTGTCGTCGCCCGGGGCCTGGAGGGCCAACTCGTAATGGGCGATCGCGTCGTCCCAGAGCCCGTTCATGTAGTAGACGTAGGCGAGGTTGTTCTCGGCCGCCTGCTCGCTACCCGCGGAGCGAAATGCGCTCATCGCCTCCGCGTAGCGGCCCTGTCGACCCAGCGCGATGCCGAGGTTGTTGCGGTAGGCGGGATCTCTCGCCTCCAGGGAGATCGCCTGGCGAAAAGCCTTCTCCGCGCGCGCCGCATCACCCGCGAGCAGATTGGCGATGCCGTAGTTGTTGACGATCGCGGAGTTCTTCGGCGCCAGCTCAGCTGCGCGGCCGGCGTGTTCCTGTGCGTCCTGGTAGAGGCGAAGCGCGCCGAGGGCCAGCGCGTAGGCGCCGTGCGCGTCCGCGGATTCCGGATCCAGCTCGAGCGCCCGCTCGAGATGGCGAGACGCGCCCTCGGGGTCGCCTTGGGCGAGCCGAGCCAGGCCGAGCCCGACGTAGGCCATCGTCGAGGTGGGATCGGTCTCGACGATCTTCAGGAAGACCTCTTCCGCCCGCTCGGGCTCGCGAGCGAGCTGCAGGTAGGCGATCCCCGCGTGGGAGCGCGAGTCCGCGGGGTCCAGCCGGAAGGCCTCGAAGTAGAGCCTCGTCGCCTTTTCGACATCGCCCGCGCGATGCGAGCGCTGTGCGGCGGCGAGGGTCTCGTCGAAGGACGGCGCCGTCTCCTTTTCGACCTCCGCCACCTCCGCGGCGGCCCGCTCGGCCATGTACTGGCGGTACGCCTCGAGCGAGGTCTCGTTTTCGCTCTGGCCCCAGAGCGACGCGCAGCCGGCCAGGCAGAGCCCGATCGCGGTGGCCAGCAGAGAGCGCGCAAGGCGGGCGAGCCGATGAGGTGCAGGTGTCATTGCGATCTCATCGGCAGCCGGTTTTTTGGACTTTACGTCGGCGCTATCGGCCGTGGCGCTCGAAGAGATCGGCCGCGAGCGTGAACCCGGAGAGCTTGAGCTTCTCGGCGAACTTCGGCCGCACGCCGGTCGGCACGATCTCGCCGAGCACGTTCCCCTCCGAGTCGATTCCCCTGCGCTCGAAGGTGAAGATCTCCTGCATCGTGACGATCTCGCCCTCCATGCCGGTGATCTCCTGCAGGCTCACGAGCTTGCGTCGGCCGTCGCTCAAGCGGGAGAGCTGGACCACCACGTCGATCGCCGACGCGATCTGGCTGCGCACGGACCGCTGCGGCATGTCGAGTCCCGCCATCGCGACCATCGTCTCCACGCGGCTCAGAGCGTCGCGTGGCGAGTTCGCGTGGACGGTCGTCAGCGAGCCGTCGTGACCGGTGTTCATCGCCTGCAGCATGTCGAGCGATTCCGCGCCGCGAACCTCGCCGACCACGATGCGGTCTGGTCGCATCCGGAGGCTGTTGATCACGAGGTCGCGCTGCGCGATGCGCCCGTTGCCCTCGATGTTCGCGGGGCGCGTCTCCAGACGAACGACATGCTCCTGCTTCAGCTGGAGCTCCGCCGAGTCCTCGATCGTGACGATGCGCTCGCATTCGGGGATGAAGCTCGAGACGACGTTCAGCAGGGTCGTCTTGCCGGCACCCGTTCCACCAGAGATGAGCACGTTCAAGCGGCACGCGACGACCGCGCGCAGGAGCTCGACGATCTCGAGTGTGAGGGCCCCGTTTTCGACGAGGTCATCGACCGTCAATGGATCGGCGCCGAAGCGTCGAATCGAAACCGAAGGGCCGTCGAGGGCGAGCGGTGGAATGATCACGTTGACGCGAGATCCGTCGGCAAGTCTCGCATCGACGAGCGGCGACGATTCGTCGATCCGCCGCCCCACGGCGGAGACTATCTTGTCGATGATGCGCATCAGATGCGCGTCGTCCCTGAAGCGGGCGACCGTCTTCTCCAGTTTTCCGCGTCGCTCGATGTAGATGTCGTTGCAGCCATTGACCAGGATGTCCGAGATCGTCGGATCCTGGAGCAGCGGTTCGAGCGGCCCGAGGCCGAACACTTCGTGCTGGATCTCCTTCACGAAGCGCTCCCGTTCCTCCAGCGTCAGGAGGAATTTCTCCTCTTCGAGAATCTGAACCGTTGCCGTCGCGATGTCCGAGCAGACCTGCTCTTCGCTGACGGACGAGATCCGGCCGAAGTCGATCACGTCGAACAGCCGATTGTGGACCCGCGACTTCAGATCCTGGTACAGCGCATCGCGAGCGGGGGGCGCCGAGCTGCGCTTTCCGTTCTTCGGCTGCGCGGCGGGCGCCGTGGACTTGGCGGGTGCGGGGCTGGAGCCCTTGAGTCGATCAAGCAGAGCCACGTGAGGACCTCCTGGAGAACACGCCGCGGAAGCGACGGGCGATGCCGCGAGCCGGCTCGGCCTGCGGAGCATCGACGCCGCACCACGCGTAGACATCGAGCGCGAGCTTTCGATAGGCCTCGCAGATTGCGCTGCCACGGGATATCTGCCCGATCGGCCTCCCCTGGTTGACGCTTTCCGCCGTCGTCGCATAGTCGTTGGGAATGAGCGCATCGGGCTCGCTTCCCAGGACACGCTTGAAGTCGCTGACGGTGATCGCGCCGCCCTTCGAATGGCGATTGCCGACCGTGCGGACCCGAGAGCCGTCGAGTGCGAGCCCTTCGAGCAGCTTCTTGTGCTGGCGCGCGTGGTTGAGCGTCGGGACGTCGAAGAGGGTCACCAACAGTATCTGGTCGGCGATGCTCAATGCCTGGACGCTCGCTTCGTTCCAGCTGCGGGAGACGTCCACCAACACCCAGTCGAAACCGGATCTCAGGATCGGAAGCACGCGCTCGACATGGACGCCGTGAATGCCCTCGGCCTCCTCCATCTGCGTGGGCCCCGCGAGGATCTGTACCCCGCTGTCGTGCCCCTTGAGAATCGTTCGGATGTAGGTCGCGTCGAGCTCCTGCTCGGCGCGGGCGAGATCGGCCAACGTGTAGGTGGGGTCCACGTCGTAGTGAAGCGCGACGTCTCCGAGTGGATAGTTGAGGTCGACGATCACGGTGCGGCCGCCGAGTTCCTGAAGCGAGGCGGCGAGCTGGCAGGCCAGGACGGTCGCACCGACACCCCCCTTGGTTCCCATCACCGCCACGACTCGGCCCGCCCCCGTAGCGGAAATCGGGGTGGCGCTGCGTACGAGCTCGACGATGACCGAGTGCAGCTCCTCCTCCGCGGGCGCCGTCGGAAAGAAGTGCTTCACACCCAGGTGCATGGCGCGCAGAATCAGCGAGCTCTCGGTGTGAGGTCCCGATACCACCGTTAGAGGGAGTCCGCTGTGCAACGACTCCAGCAGATCCAGCACTACGTGCGGCGCGTGGCCGAGATCAGCGAAGAGGCCATCGGGCTTCTCGGACTTGAGCACGCCGAGAAGCTGATCGGGGTCGCCGACCACCGTGGCGACGCGCGCCTCCCCGCTGGCCCCGATCTGCCGCTCGATCTCGGCGGCGAATTCGGGCTCTTCCGAGAAGATGACGAACGAAAACATGTTCAAACCCCTGTCCGCTGCCCATCGAAGACGCGGGCCGATGCACGCAAATCTCCGATCCTCGTTCCAGACCCCGGCGGCCGATCAGTTGGCGTCGATCTGGATGATCGACGGCATCTGCACGGGTGCCGGCTGGCTCTGCTTCTCGAAGTAGCGATCCATCACCACGGCGGCGGTGTCCGGATCGATCGTGGGAGCATCGGCGTTCTCGTAGACCGCATTCGGATTCTCGGTCTGCGTGACGGTATTCTCGAAAACCGCCTCACCCATGTGCTGGTCCACCCAGGAGGGACCCATCGGAGTCATCGATTCACAGCCAATCAGCATGGCGATACCGGCGATGGCGGCAGCCAGGCTTCCCAGTCGCAGCGTTCTCATTGAAGACCTCCCTCGAACGTAGTGGTGACGCGGTGACCGGTGTCGCCGATCAACCCTTCGGTGTCGAACTGGCCGAGCAATTCGCCCTCCGCGGGCTCGGGCGGCATGCCCTCGAGAGCCCCCCACAGGAAGAACTCGAGCGCGCTCGGCTCGACGAAGTGATCGGTGGGAAGCGGATGCGGGCCCGGACCCAGCGGCTTGACGAGCGTCGGCGTAACGATGATGACGAGCTCGGTCTCATCCTTCAGGAACTGAGTGCTGCGGAACAGCGCACCGAGAATCGGAAGGTCGCCCAGCAGCGGATACTTGCCCGCAATCTCGCGGACCTCCTCGCTCAAGAGGCCGGCGATCATGAAGCTCTGTCCATCCGCGAGCTCGATGCTCGTCGACGCCCGCCGGCTCGCGAAGCCGGGAACCAGCGTTCCGGACACCTCGGTTCCAAACGTGAAGTCCGCGCGGCTGACCTCGGGATTGACCACGAGGTGGATTCGATCCGGGCCGAGGACCGTGGGCGTGAACGAGAGACCCACGCCGAAATCCTTGTACTCGACGGTGATCGAGCCGAACGCGCCACCCTGTGCGACGGGAATCGGCACCTCGCCTCCCACCAGGAAGCTCGCCGACTCGCCGCTTCTCGCCACGAGCGTGGGCTCGGCGAGGATCTTGCTGAGCCCCTGCTCGTCGAGCAGATCCAGGAAGACCTCGAGCGCCTCGAGCGCGCCGAATCCGGTGAATGAGCCGAAGATATTGGCCATGCTGTTCGCCAAGCTACCACCGCCCGGAGAGACCAGGGTCCCGACGAAGCTACCGATCCCGACCTGGCCGCTGCCGGCCGTGATCAGCGCCGCGAAGTTCGTCCCGAACTCCCGATTCAGGGAGCGCGACATTTCCGCAACGATGACCTTGAGCATGACCTGGTGGTTGCCACCGACCTCGATCAGATTGACGATTCGCGCAGCGTCGCCCTTCTCTCCGACCATTCCGTGGGCAAGCTTCAGGGCTTGATCGAGCAGCACGCTGCTGGAGACGCTTCCCCTGAGGATGACCGCGTTTCCGGCTCCCTCCACTGAAATCGTGTCGCTGTTCAGGTAGCGCCGCAGCGACCGCTCGATGTGCGCGTAGGCGGTGCCGACGTCGACCTGGATGACGGCCTGCGGCCTGCCCCTGTCGTTCCAGAGCAGCACGTTCGTCACGCCAATGCCCTTGGCGACGAGCTGCAGGTCCTTGGGCCCGAGCGCCACCACGTCGACGAAGTCGGGATTGCCGATCGAAATCCGTTTCACGGTGTAGGCGGTGTTGAGGCTGATCGACTTGCCTATTTCGATCTGCAGATCGTGCACTCGTTCCTGCTCGCTGAGCGGAACCGCAAGGCGGATCGAACCGTGATCGGGACTCAGCGTCGCGGCAGAGCTCGTAGAGACGATTCCGGACATCGAGAGCGTCCAGAGCGCAATGCCTGACCAAATCAGGATCCGCATCATCCATCCGACGCTCTCGGAGTGCCTACTCGGTGTCGTGTAGAGTATCAACATGCCGATCTCCTGATTTGCAGCGTCCATCATGTAATGCCATTGCCTCGTTGCTTCGCTCTTTACCGAGATCACGATGAACCCGGAGCAGCAGTAACGCGGCGATCGTCCTAAGAGCAAGGGGCGTGCCAGGCGGGATTTGCCGATGGCTCGTCGAGGAGAAAAGAGCGGAGTCTCGGCTTGCTTCGCGGGCAACTGCTCGTAGATGAAGCGCCGAATAACCGCATTCTCGATCGGATCTGATGTAGGCCACTACCCAAGACTCCCCTCCGGGACACAGGCCTGAATTTTCTTGCGGCCCTCGGGGAATCGACCGCATCGCGAAACCGCAACAACCCATCGATCGGCAGTGACCATAGAGATCGCGCGGCGCCCGACCGGAAGGGGCACACGGTTGCACGGACGACGTCCGCTCGCGGGGATGGCGCGATGATCGGCCTCGTGACGCCAGGGCAGCCTATTGGTTGCTGAGCGCGCTCAGCATCATGTAGGCGCCGGGTGCGATGAAGATCACGAGCAGCGCGGTGAAGATCATCGTGCTCGGAAGGATCAGCTTGAGGGTGGCCTTCTGGGCGCGCTCCTCGGCGCGCTGCATGCGGACGACGCGCATCGAATCGGCGTGCACGCGGAGGGCATTCGCGAGGCTCGTCCCGAAACGCTCGGTCTGAACCAGAAGCGCCACGAGCGAGCTGATGTCCGAAACTCCGGTTCGATCGGCCAGCGCCCGCAAGGCCTCGGTGGTGCTCTTGCCGGCGCGCGTCTCCTCGACCACCAGCGAGAACTCCTTCGCGATGATCGGGCACTTGGATGCGAATTCGTCCGAGACCTGCGCGAGGCTCTGATTGATCCCGAAGCCGGCTTCGACGCAGACGACCATCAGATCCAGCGCGTCGGGGAGCGCTCGAACGAGCTCGCGCTGACGCGATTTGATTCGGCTGTCCAGGGCGATGCTGGGAAAGACGTAGAAGATCGCAGACAACACGATCAGCATCCCTAACTGAACCACAGAGGGCAGAGCCCAGAAGCCCGGCAGCAACGCGACGATCGCCGGACCGCCGATCGCGAGCGTGGGCCGGACCCCATAGAAGATCATCGGAGCCGAGGGTCGCCGGTAGCCCGCGCGAACCAGGCGAGACCGGAGGCGCGAGGCGTCCGCACCCTCTCGCCCGCGTCCGATCCGGGCGAGGAGCCCCGACCAACCCTTCTCCTGGCCGTGCATGAGGGACCGGCCCGCAAACTCGGTGGGTCGCTGCTTCGGGCCGAGGTGCGCGAGCCGGCGGCCGATGGCGCGGGGCCCGAGCATCGCGCGGATCGCGAGCACCAGCATGATGACAGAACCGAAGACGAGCGCAGGAATCGCAAAATCCACCATCTCGACCTCTCAGGCTTCCACGTCTGCAATACGCAGCGCCATGAAGTAAGCCAGCCCGTCGAGCGCAAAGGCGCTCGCCAGCGTGAAGTGCCCCCAACGGTGCTCGAAGAGCGGGCCGATGTAATCGGGTGCGACCATCCAGACGAGACAGATGATGGCCGGCAGCCACAGCGCGAGGAAGGTTGCGGCTCCACGCCCTTGCGCGGTGAGCGCGCGTACGCGCCCCTTGAACTGCGAGCGCTCGCGGAGGAGCGTACTGAGCCGATCGAGGAGCTCCGCGAGGTTGCCGCCGGTCTGGCGTTGGATCAGCACCGCGGTGGTCAGATACGGGAGGTTCTCGTTGTCGATCCGACGCATCAGATTGCCGAGTGCATCGCGCAGCTCCAGGCCGAGCCGCACCTCTTCCGCGACGACGCCGAACTCCGTCGCGATCGGATCGGCGAGCTCCTCGCCCACCATCTGGAAACCCGCAACCAACGAGTGTCCGCTGCGCATCGAACGCGTGACGAGCTCCAGCGCGCTCGCGAGCTGCGCGTCGAAGGCGCGCATGCGCTTTCTCGCGCGCGAGCGGGCCCAGAGCAGTGGGAGAAGGCCCGTGACGACCGCGGGCGCGGCTCGAAACGAATCCTGCGTCAGCACGAAGACGCCCAGGAAGCCGATCGTCGCAAACGCCGCCGAGACGGCGAGGAAATGGCGGACACCCATCAGGCTGCCTGCCCGGTAGAGCAGCAACTCGAGCTCGAGCAGCCTGCGGATGTGCGAGCTTCCGCGGCGCCGCAGAATCGACTCGCCATTGCTGATTTCGACGCTCCCGACGCGCGACGCCAGGTTGCTGAGCCGGCTCTTCACGCGGGCCGGATCCCTGCGCCGGCCGAAGAGCTCGAAGATCCCTTCGAGCGCGAGAAGCGCCCCTACGAAGACGAATACGAAGACCATGAATTGCATTTGCGATCCCTAGTTCACGATGACGGGGTAATCGGCCGAGATGCTGCCGGCGATCGACCCGCCCGGACCAAATCCGGTGGTGTCACAGCGCGGATCCGTCGAGCAGATGAAGTTTCCCTTGATGAGCTTGTCCGGCGTGACGATGATCTCGCGGATGTCCATGCACAGGAAGCCCACGATGTACTGTCGATCGCCGCTTGCGCACTGATCGCCGGGATTCTGGCACTCGATGATCGGGAGCGTGACGACCCAAGAGTCCGCGACGCCGTCGCCGTTCGTGTCGCTTCCCTCGGCATCGAAGCGGTCCTTGATGTCCTGGACGACCGGGGTCTTGGTTCCGTTGTCGATGTAGATCGGCTCGTCACCGATCGTGCCCGAGTTGCCGTCCTGGACGATCTGCGTCATGTCCGGCACGCTCACCGAGGGGCTGTCGCTGTCGAAGGCCGTCCAGCAGGCGTTCTGCTCAGGCGTCGAGAAGAACTCGAGGCAGCTCACCGTCTCGCCCGTGGAAAGCGGACACGGATTCGGAATGCTGTTGTTGACGAACTGGCAGTAGTTCTCCGAGCACGTGGCGCCCGCCCGGTTTCCCGACACCGCGCAGCAATCGATCGCGATCGGTAGATCAGCAGTGCCGGGGCCGCCGCTTCCCGCGAAGCCCCATTCGGCAACCGCGTCGGTATTCACGTTGATCGAGCCCACGCCCAGGGCGCGTCCCAGAATCGTGTCGATCGGCCCGTTCGCGGTGGCGTCGCGGCGCGCCACGACGCGAACCGCGCGCACGACGTTGGGGTCGGTGTTGCCCGGCAGCGCCGTGAAGGCCTGCGCGGCCATGTCCCAGCTCCCGACCTCGACGTCCGCCGCAGCGATCGTGAGATTCATTCCGAGCGCCTCGTGCTCGGCCCCGTACGTCGCCGCAGCGGTGCGGGCGCTCCCCTCGTCCACCGTCTGGAAGTCGGGCGAGAAGAGATTTCCGACGCCCGCGAGCGCGGCCGAGTCGGCAGCCGCCTGCAGCTGGCTCTTCGCCTGCCACGCGCGTCCGGTCTCGGTCGACCACGCCGCGAAGCCCACCAGAGCTGCGAGCGCGATCGTCACGAAGACCAGGACCGAACCCTTTTCACGCCCGTTCTCGATTGTGCTCGGTCTTCGTCGGTCCTTCATCGCGATTCCCAAATGTGATTCGATCCGCTTGCGGTTCCCATGCGACCGGAGCCGGCGTGAACGCCGGCTCTCCGATCAGAACTTCTTGACCTCCACCTCGGTCCCGCGAATGATCTTCACCCGGTTGCTGCGGGGAGCCGACGCCACGACCTGCTTCGCGGTCGGCTTCGTGGAGGCGATTCGACCTTCGAGCACGTCCGCGACTCCGATGCTCCGGGTCGCGACTTCGGCGTCGTCGCCCGGCGAGCGCAGCGCGAGCTGGAGCCGCCCTTCGTGAGCTGCGTAGATCAGGTGCTCGGCCTGCTGGGGGGTCACCTCGAGCGTCACGACGTTGACGAGCTCCGGCTCGCCGTTCTTGACCTCTTCGAGCTTTTGGTCGACTGCGAGCACGCGAACGTCCTGCAGAATGACCTTGGAGAACGGAATCGCGCGCTCCAGATCCACGCGGCGAATGGTTGCCATCACGTCCACGCGAGAGCCGGGTACCACGAAGCCCGCCACGCCGATCACGTTGTCGACCTTGACCGACACTGCCCGGAAGTCGTCGCTGATCACGGCGCCGAGCCCGCCGGCCGCGCCGGTCTGGTACAGCGCTGCCTCGAGGACGGCCTCGCCCTGCGCGAGCGGCCGTCGCGTGATGCGATTCTCTACCTTCTCGATCGAGCGCAGCGCGCCCATCGGAACGTGCTCGCTCGGCCAATCCACCAGCTTGAGCTGCGCGCGCGTGAGGCTCGACGCGACGGGCACGTCCGACCGCACCACCACCACGGGCGTCGTCTTCACCGCGCTAACGCTGGCCTCGGCCGGCACGGCACCGAACTTCGTCGTGATCCAGGCCGCACCGAGGCCCATGATCACTGCCAAGCCTAGAAAAATCAGTCCACGTCGATTCTGCATGGGTTTCTCCTTTCGAATCCTTTGGCGAATTACTCGTTACGCATCACGGAGCGAGCGGTCAGGTTCGTGCTCGGTGCCAGACCGGCGAGGGCAGAGAGCGCCACGTAGTCGTAGGGAACGCTCGCGGTCACGACGAGCTGCGTGCCCGTGCCGAGGCAGGCCCCGGTTACGGTCGTGCTGATGTTCGCGGGGTCGATGCCTGAGCTGTCCGCGAAGTCGGAAACCGTGGTCTCGACCAGCGTGGTCACCGTCGCGGCGTCACACGGCGCGCGGAAGACCACGCCCGTGCGCGCGCCCTCGCGAACGGCGTTGGTCAGGCTGTTCCAGCGCGTGAACGAAACGCCGAACTCGGCGATCGCGAACACGAGCAGGAGCAGCAGCGGGAGCACGATCGTCGCCTCGACGATGGAAGTGCCGGCTCGAGTTCGGTGCGCGCGCGCTGCCGGATCGATTCGCTTCACCACGGGGAACCCCCATACCAATGCGCGGCGAGGCCGATCGCGATGGCCACCGCGAACGGGATGCCGCCCGACGCGACCGACCCTTCAGCGGGGCGCTCGTAGCCGACGCGACGGAGGGTCAGCAAGCGCCAGAGCATCCGGCACCAGCGGCGGGCGAAGGGGGCCAGCTGTCCGCGCAGCGCGAGCAGCGTCAAGCCGAACGCGCCACCCGCGATCACCGCCCAGACGGCGGTGCCGAGCGTCGCTACGGGGCCGAGCCAGGCGCCGAGCGCCATCAAAGCCTTCACGTCGCCGGCGCCCATGCCCCCGAGCGCGTAGGGCCCCACGAGCAGCGCAAAACCCAACGCCGCACCCGCTGCCGCTTCGAGCGGCCCGCTCGTCGCGCCGGCCCAGGGCGAGGCGAGCAGCGCGGCCAACAGCGCGGGCAGCGTGAGCCAATTGGGAATCCGGTGGAAGCGCAGATCGCTCGCCACCGCAAAAACGAGAAAGGCCGCTGCCCATCCGAAGACGGGCAGCGGCGTCGAACCCATGAGCCCGGCGCCGACCAGCAACATCCCAAGACCGAGTGCGACGCTCCATGCAAGGAATGCAGGGCGTACCTCGGGGAGGGCGCGACTGATCGAAATTGTGTCGGTGCTCATGATTGCTCCAATATCCCGAGGAGACCTTTACGGGATCTGGGCAGTCTGGGCGCTGAGCGACGTGATGCCGCGCAGCACGTCTCCGCCGATCGTGACGAAGAGCACCGCAGAGCCGGCCACGATGATGCCGCCGACGATGGCCCACTCGACGGTCTCGAGACCGCTTTCGTCCAGCATGAACTTCTTGATCTGGTTCAGCATTCTCAACTCCTAACCATCTCTGTTCGAACACTCCTGCAACCGTGACGTCACGGCTGCAGATGGGCTTCGGGCGGAGCCCTCGGCCCGGCCCCACTCGGGGCGCTGGTCCCAGGAGCAAAGCCTGTGCCAAGCGCGGGGAACGAGAGCGGCGGCCTGCGAAAACACACACGGGTTCGCGCAGATGCGCGAGCTCGCACACATCGGTGATCGCCGGCGACTCACGTCGAGGTGCCGCCCGGCGGTAGAGAAGCGGCCAACGAGTCAGGATCAGTACACAGGCCTGCAATTTCTTGCGGCCCCAGGGGAACACGGGCCGCGGCGAGTTGCACCCCCGCGGCGGGCGGGCTGCGCACTCGCGAGCGAGCGAACTGAAAGGCGTTCGATCGTGAAGGGCCTCCAATCTTGGTTGGAGCTCGATCCCGAAGCGGTTCCAAACGCGAAAGCGCTTCGATCGCGAAAGCGCTTCGATCGGAGGGTCCGGCCGGAGGCGAGGAGATCGGCCGTCAGGCTCCGCTTGCTTCGTCCAGGCGGAGCGCGACCGAATTCATGCAGTAGCGCGTGCCGGTGGGAGGCGGGCCGTCCGGAAAGACGTGCCCCAGGTGAGCGTCGCAGCGGGCGCAGGTCACCTCGACGCGCGGGGTCCCGAGGCTCCGATCCTCGCGCGTGGACACGCTCGCCTGCGCGATCGGCTGCGTGAAGCTCGGCCACCCGGTGCCCGAATCGTACTTCGATTGCGAGTCGAACAGCGGATTTCCGCAACACACGCAGCGGTAGACGCCCGCGCTCTTGCAGTCGTGGTACGCGCCCGTGAACGGCCGCTCCGTGCCCTGGCGCCGGCAGACCGCGTACTGCTCGGGGGTCAACGCGGCCCGCCATTCGGCGTCGCTCTTGACCACCCGCTCTCCAGCCGGTCGTCCGCCCCCCGCGCCGCTCCCGCTGGCCGACCTTCCGCCGGCTCGCCCATCGCTCGCGTCGTCCGTCACCCCGCCCTCCGACTTCGCCCCGCGCCCCTCTCGCGATCCGAGGGACCCGTCACGCGCTCGACCGCCTGGGCGCGCGCGCCGTCGACCGCGCCGGATCGGAGCATAACACGCGGAAACACCCCCAGGGGGTGGCCCCCGTCGGCGCCGACGACCCGCGCCGGGCAAATTCGATACGCTCTGTGATGAATTGAATACCGCGCCTCCGCGCGGCGTCCAATTCTCGGAATTGTGCCAACCACTAGGGGAAGATCAGGAGGAACCAGACGGTCGATGGTCCCACAGCCGGGTGATCCCTTCCATCATGGATGGAACGGGTGTGGATGGAACGGGTGATCCCTCGAATACCCCTGCATTGGGAGTCCCAGGGTCGGGGGCGCTCTCGCGAAGGAGGCTGAAACGATGCGCATCGCCTTGCGTTCTACGTTGATCGTCGCGATCGCCAGTGCCGCGGGCGCAGCCCACGCGCTGCAAAGCCCGGACTGGGACGTACTCGAAGAAACCGCCCAGCATTCCCTCGAATACGCCAGAACGGACGAGCCCGCGCCCTGGGTGAACCCCGACACGGGCGTCGAAGGCACCTTCACGCCGGTCGCGACCCACGAGGGGCCGGAGGGTCAGGTCTGCCGCGAATACGCGGTCGACGCGATCATCGACGGCCGCGAGGAGGTCGTCTACGGGACCGCGTGCCGCCTACCGGACGGCACCTGGGTCGAGGCGAACGCCGAGTACACCGAAAGCGAACCGCCGAAAGAAGACTGCGAGGTGCACTCGGGAACGGACTGGCGCTGGATCATCCCGAACTTCACCATTGCGGGCGGATACTGTTCGCGGAGTTTCTGCGTAGGCGGTAGCTTCGGCTCGTTCTATCCGAGCTGGTACTACCCCTGGCGGATTCGCTTCGCCTATTGGGACTACGGCTACTGGGGCCACCACTACCGTTACTATCCGTACTACACCTACTACCCCCGCCACCACAGCTACCACTCGCACACCCACTACCGCCACCATCGCCGCGCCTACCACGACCGGCACTTCAGCCACCATCGACACAAGCACCGGAGCCACCATTACAGTGAGCACAAGGATCGGCATCGAGGTGGCCACTCGAAGCGGGTAGACAAGCGCAGCCGCAGGTCCGATCACGACCGCCCCACCAGAGAGCGATCGATCCATCGCCCCTCTCAAGGCGAGCGCTACGCGAGCCATCGAACCGATCGACGCCAAGAGCGCGGAGAACGCCGCGCGAGCGAGCGATCGGACGACCGTCGAGTGGACGCGCTGCGCTACGCGAGCCACCGATCCGATCGACGCCACGAGCGCGGAGAACGCCGCGCAAGCGAGAGATCGAGCGACCGCCGCTCGAAAGGCGAGCGCTACGCGAGCCACCGATCCGATCGGCGCCACGAGCGCGGAGAACGCCGCGCGAGCGAGCGAGCGAGCGACCGCCGCTCGAAAGGCGAGCGCTACGCGAGCCACCGATCCGATCGACGCCACGAGCGCGGAGAACGCCGCGCGAGCGAGCGATCGAGCGACCGCCGCTCGAAAGGCGAGCGCTACGCGAGCCACCGATCCGATCGACGCCACGAGCGCGGAGAACGCCGCGCGAGCGAGCGATCGCGCGACCGCCGCTCGCATGGCGAGCGCTACGCGAGCCACCGCTCGGGCGGCGACCGGTCGCACGGTCGACACGCTTCGACGGGCCGCTCCGGACGCGGGGGCAAAGGGGGCAAGCGCTCCGCGTCCCGGAACTGAGCTCGCCATCCGGCCCGCCCGGCGCGTCGGGCAGCGAAACGACGACCCCGCTCGACCCGGGGGCTACAGTCGGAAGACGGTCGCGCGGCTCGGAGGGCGGCCGCGGAGGGTCGATGCGGGGCACCGGCGGGGAGCGCTCCAGAGGGCCAACGCTGCGCCGCGGCATGGCCGTCGGCATCGCCCTTTGCGCAACACTACTGGCCGTCGCGATCGCGTACCGCAGACCGCTCGCGGAATACTTCCTGGTGCAAGCGCTCCGAGCACGCGGCCTCGGAGACGCCAAGCTCGAGGTTCGCCGCTTCGACCCCGGGCGCATCGAGTTCGCCAGCTTCAGCAGCGGAGACGGCGACGGAATCGACATCGCGCGCATCGAGGTGCGCTTGTCGGTGAGGGGCCTTCTCGCGAGCCGACTCGACGCGCTGAAGATCTCGGGCGTGCGACTGCGCGGCACGCTCGACGACGACGGGCTTCGCTTCGGCGCCGTCGACCGCCTGCTGGAAGGTCGCGCCGGGCGAGCGGACGCGAGCGCACCCGCGGCGATTCCCGCGTCGGAGCTCGAGGTGGACGACGCCTTGCTCGAGATCGTCACCGAGCGCGGCCCGCTGCGCGCCAGTCTGGAGCTGCGGTTAGCCGAGTTCGCGCCCGGACGGCTCGAGGCCGGCGCCGCGTTGCGAGTCGATCACGAGCGCTCGAGCCTCGACGCCCGTCTGAGTGCGACGGGAAGCGCGAGCACCATGAGCGGCGAATTGACCGTGCAGGCGAGCTCGGGAGGGCGGCTCGGATCGAAGGTTTCGGCCAAAGCGGTCTCACTGGCCGCAAAGAGCGCCTTCTCGTTCGATGGCGGCAGCATTGCGATCCGGCCGCTCGATTGCGCGGAGATTCACGTCGAAGGGCTTTCGATCGAGCCGGACTTCTCACTCGCGGCGCCGCTCGCTCTCTGCCTGCGCTCGCGTTCCGAGTCGGGCTTTCGCGTTTCGCAGCGCGGCGCCATCGAAGCCGATCTCGAGCTGGCGCCCGTGGCCTTCGCGGCCGAGCTTCGACTCGGAGGCGAGCCCCAACGGCTGGCGGGCGAGCTCTCGAGCGTTCGGTTGCGCACATCCGGGCGGGGCGACGACTTCGAGGCATCCCTCGAAACCGAAGCCGGCCGGCTCGAGCTCGCCGAGCAGGCCGCGAGATTTCGCGACGTCGCATTGGTGGCGAATGCGCCGCACGCCGCGCAGCCTCCGGCAATCCAGCTGCGAGTGGGCGAAATCTTCGACGATCGAAAGGAGGCGCGCGTTGCGAGCCTCACGCTCGATGCGAGCGCCGAGCAGCGCGACGAGCGCATCGCGTTTGCGATGGAGCTCGCGACCTCGGATCGCAATCTCTCGATCGAGATCGACGGCGAGCACGCACCCGACCGGGCAACGGGCCACGCCCACCTACACCTGCGCCCGATCGCATTCCAGCCCGATGGGCTGCAGCCCGCCGCGCTCTTCCCGATCCTCTCGAAGCTCGTGACCGAAGCGGCCGGCGCGATCGAGATGAAGGGATCCGTCGGCTGGGACGGCGATCGGAGGTGGGGGCGCGCCGAGGTCGCCGTGATCGATTTCAGCGCCTCGACTGCAGTGGCGAAATTCGAGCGCGTCAACTCGGTCATCGAGCTGGACGAGAGCGGCGCGACACCACCAGATCAGATCCTCTCGATCGGTCGCCTGGACTTCGGCCTCGAGCTCACGGACGGACTGATCCGATTTCGTCTGGAGCCCGGCGGGGCCGTCGCAGTCGAGACGGCCGCGTGGAAGTTCGCGGGCGGCGAGCTCGCCACGAGCGGCGCAGTCGATCTGCGGGCGAAGAGCAGAGGCACGTCGCTGCGCGTGACGGGCGTCGATCTGACCCGACTCATCGAACTCGTGAACCTGGACGGGCTGAGTGGATCGGGTCGGCTGGACGGCGAGATTCCGATCGCGCTGGGCGACGATCTCGAGATCCGCAACGCCGTGCTGCGCTCCTCGGACGAGGGCGGCATCATCCGCTACCGCCCGAATCGGGGCGCGGCGAACATGGCCGCGGCGGATGATCGATTTGCCACGACGCTCGCGGTGTTGGAGAACTTCCACTACGACAAGCTCGAGCTCGGTATCGATGGCCCCGCGCAAGGAGAGGTCGCGATCCAGATCCGTCTGGCCGGATCCAACCCGGACTACCGAAATGGACATCCCATCGATTTCAACCTCTCCGTGGAGTCGCGGCTCTCCGACCTCCTGCGGACGGGCATCCGCATCTACAGGATCCCCGCAGAGATCGAGAAGCGGCTCGCGGCGTTCGCGGAGCGGATGCGATGAATATCCGCGCGAGCGTCCGCGTCCATCCTTGGGAAGCGGCGAGAGCGCCCGATGCCCGCAGCTGGACGCGAATCGGGCGGCCCGTTAGGCTCGCGCGGTAGTGGAGATTTCGAGGGGGTCGACGATGACGGCTCGATTGCATCCTGCGCTCTTGGCTGCCTGGTGGGTCGCGAGCCTCGCGGCCTGCACGCCCAAGGTCCAAGTCGAACCGCCCAAAGAGCCGATTACGATCAACCTCAACGTCAAGATCGAACACGAGATCAGGGTGAAGGTCGACCAGGATCTCGAGAATCTCTTCGAAGAGGACGACCAGCTCTTCTAGGCGACGATGAAGGGGACAAGACCATGGCAAGACACGCCCTTTGTGCAAAGCGGATCGGATCGTCCATGCGCTGGCTGGCCACCCTCGTCCTGTTCGGTGCGCTGGCCGCGAACGCGGACATCCTCGACGACGCCAAGGCGGCCGGCCAGATCGGCGAGTGTGTGGACGGCTACGTGCATCTGGTAGATCCGAACGCGCCCGACGCCGTGAAGGCCCTCGTCAAAGACGTGAACGACAAGCGCAGGGAGAAGTACGCGAGCATCGCGAAGACGCGCGGGACCTCGCTCGAGAACGTGGCTGCGCTCGCGGGCGCCAAGCTCGTGGAGCGCGCACCGGCGGGACAGTACGTGAAGGACAGCACCGGCAAGTGGCGCAGGAAGTGACGAGGGAAGAGCGCTGACTCACCCTGCGACGGAAGCCACCGGCTCCACGACGATGGTCAGACCGCGCACTGCGACGACGCGCACCGACGCGCCCGTCGGGAGCGAGGCGTCGCGGTCCTCCAACTCCGCCTTCCAGAGCTCCGATCCGAGCCTCACGTAGCCCGACGGAGCGAGCGGCTGGGTGACGACTCCGAGCGCGCCGCGGATCCCGTCCACCCCGCTCGAGCTGCCGGACTCGTAGGCGACCCGCACCAGCGGATACATCGCGATGTCCTTCGCGATCCAGAACGCCACCAGCGCGTAGGCGACGGGGACGGGGAGGTTCCACCAGCGTACGGCAGCTGCGAGACCGAGGCCGAGCAGGATCAGGTCGGGAATCTGAAACAGCGTGTAGCGGACGAGCGTCCGCCGCCGGGGGCGAAGGCTCACGCGATGACCTTCGAGGCGCGCAGGCGAGCGATCTCTCCGGCGGCGATCCCCCAATCCGCGAGCGCCTCGTCGGTGTGCTGGCCGGCGCGGGGAGGGGGGCTGGAAATCCGGCAAGGCGTGCGACTGAAGCGCGGCGCTGGGGCCGGTTGCAACGCGCCCGCCACCTCCACGAAGGTCCCGCGCTGCTCGAGGTGCGGGTGTTCGGCGGCCTCGTCGATCGAGAGCACCGGTGCGAAGCAGGCGTCCGTTCCCTCCAGCAGCTCGCACCACTCGTCGCGCGTCCGCGTCTTGATCAGCTCGGCGAAGCGCTGCTTCTGCTCGCTCCAGCGCGAGCGGTCCATCGGATCGCCCAGATCCTCGGGCGCGAGCCCGAGCCTCTCGATCAACTCCGCGTAGAACTTCGACTCGATCGCGCCGACGGATATGTATCTTCCGTCGGCAGTCTCGTAGGTGTCGTAGAACGGAGCTCCGCCATCGAGCAGGTTGGTTCCCCGCTCGGGTTTCCACCAGCCGCTCTGTCGCGCGGCGTGGAAAAGTGTCATCAGGACGGCGGCCCCGTCGACCATCGCCGCGTCGACCACCTGCCCCTTGCCGGAGGCCGCGCGCTCGAAAAGCGCGCACGCGATGCCGTACGCGAGAAACATCCCACCGCCGCCGAAATCGCCGACCAGATTCAACGGAGGAACCGGCTTCTCTCCCGCGCGACCGATCGGTTCCAGTGCGCCGGCCAGCGCGATGTAGTTGATGTCGTGACCCGCCGCGTGGGCGAGTGGGCCCTGCTGGCCCCAGCCGGTCATGCGCCCGAAGATGATCCGCGGATTGCGGGCCAGACAGGCCTCCGGACCGACGCCGAGCCGCTCCATCACGCCCGGTCGAAACCCCTCGATCAGGACATCGGCCGCCTCCACGAGCTTCAGCAACAGCTCGACGCCTTCCGCGCGCTTCAGATCGAGGGCGACGCTGCGCCGACCTCGCGCGAGGAAATCGAGCGGCGGAGCGCTCTCGCCCCCATCGCCCCCGACGCGATCGAAGCGCAGCAGTCCGGCCCGATCGGTGCGATCGACCCGCAGCACCTCGGCTCCCATGTCGGCGAGCATCATCGTCGCGAAGGGCGCCGGGCCCAGGGCCGCGATCTCCAGAATCTTCACACCGCTGAGCGGTCCCATCGCGCTCTCCGTGCGATCGACGTCAAGCCACGTCTGCGAGCGCGGCTTCGAGCAGGCGCGCCTTGTCCATGCTCTCCTGCCACTCGTCTGCGGGGTTCGAATCGGCGACGATGCCGCCGCCGGTGTGCAGGTAGGCGCGACCGTCGACCAACAGGATGGTCCGGATGACGACGCAGAGGTCCGCCCCTCCCCGGACGTCGAAGTAACCGAGCGCCCCCGAGTAGATGCCCCTCCTCACGGGCTCGAGCTCGTCGAGGATGCGCATCGCGGCGATCTTCGGGGCGCCCGTCATCGAGCCGGGTGGAAACGTCGCGCGCACCAGATCGAAGACGTCGCATTCCTCGCGGAGCTTGCCGCAAACCGTCGACACCATCTGGTAGACGGACGCGTAGCCCTCGATCGCCATGAGCTCCGGAACCTCCACGCTCCCGATCTCGCAGACGCGCCCGAGATCGTTGCGCACCAGGTCGACGATCATCAGGTTCTCGGCCCGATCCTTCGCGGAAGCTTCCAGCGCGGCCCGGATCGCGAGATCCGTCGCTTCGTCGCGACCGCGCGGTCGCGTGCCCTTGATCGGCCGGCTCTCGACCCGCCGGTCGCCAGACACGCGGAGGAAGCGCTCCGGGGAGCTACCGATGATCGCCACCTCGGGAAGCTCGAGGTAGCTAGCGAAGGGCGCGGGGTTCAGCTCGCGCAGCCGCCGATAGAGCGCCCACGGGTCCGCCGAGAAGTCGCGCTCCCTGCGATGCGTGAGGCACACCTGATAGACCTCGCCCGCCTCGATCTCCTCTTTCGCGGCATCGACCGCCTTCGCGTAGGTATCCGCGTCGAAGAACGAGAACGGAGCCGCCGCGCGCGCCGCACGGGCGGGCGGCGTAGCCGGCCGCTCGACCTCGAGCTGCGCGCAGAGCTCGGCGACCGCCCGCTGCGCGCACTCCGCCGCTTCGTCGGGTTCGTCCGCAAAACCGAGCGCGCACGCGTACAGCCGGCCGTCGCGCGAATCGTGCGCGAAGAACCGATCGACGAAGAGCAGGTAGAGATCCGGCAGCTGCAGGTCGTCGAGACCGCGGAACCGATGCACGTCGAACTGGTTTGCCAGCTCGTAGCCGAGGTAGCCCACCGCACCGCCGATGAAGGGAAGATCGGCGGGCGGCGAGTCCACCGGCGGCTCCGGGAACAGCGCGCGCACGAGCGCCAACAGGTCGCCCGTCGCCTCGCGACGCCCGACGGCGAGGCCCGGCCGCGCAGCGCGCCGGCACTCCACCTCGATCTCCGACCCGCGCCCGCGCACGACCAGGTACGGATCCGCTCCCGCGAAGGAGAACCTGCCGCGCTCCGAGGCCAGTGCGCTGTGGAGCAGCCACGGGTAGGGGCTCGCGCGCAACTTCTCGAGCACCTCAGGCGCTCCGCGTGCGGGCTGGATCTCGCGCACCGAGTGGACGGTCTTTCCAGAGAGCGGATACACGGAGGCCTCCGGGCGCGAGGCTACCCCATGGTGCTGGGCTAGGCTGGCGCCATGAATCGAAATTTGATCTTCCACGCGGGCTGCCCGGACGGCTTCGGGGCGGCTTGGGCAACGCACCGGGCCTGGGGGGACGACGCGCGATACATCCCGAGAAGTCACGACGACGATTTCGACCCCGAGCGATTCGAAGACGAACTCGTCGTCTTCGCCGATATCTCGCTACCCAACCCCCTGCTGCGGCAGTTGGGAGAGGTCGCGGCAGAGGTGGTCGTCCTCGACCACCACCTGACCGCACGCGACCATTTCGCCGCGGATCCAGCCCTCGAGAACGCGCTCACCGCGAGGGGCCATCGGGTGCACTTCGACCTCGAGCGATCGGGCGCCATGCTCGCCTGGAACCACTTCCACCCCGGCGAAGCCGCGCCCGACATCCTGCGCTACGTCCAGGACCAGGACCTCTGGGCCTGGGAGCTGCCGGATTCCGAAGAGGTCAACGCCGCGATCGGCTCGATGCCGCGGCGCTTCGACGAGTGGAACGAGCTCGCAGCGCGGCCGATCGAGAGCCTGGCCGCGGAGGGCCGTCCGATCGTGCGAGCCAACCGCATCGAGGTCGAGCGCAGCGTGGCGCTCGCACACCCGGTCGCAATCGGAAACGTGAGGATCGAGGCGGTCAACGCGCGCCAGCTGCGCGCCGCGATCGGCCACGAGCTCGCGAAGCGCGCGCGATACGGTCGGCCCTGGGGAATCGTCTACCGGCTGACGGGCAGCCGAGTCGACTGCTCGATCTACTCGCTCGGAGATTGCGATGCCTCCGAGCTCGCGAAGAAGTTCGGCGGCGGCGGCCACCGCAACGCCTCGGGCTTCAGCGTATCGCTGCGCTCGTGGCTCGAGGACTTCGTCTAGCCCTCCGCCAACGCGAGCAACGGCCCCGACCTGCAGGCCATCCAGCGCGAGGCCACCCCCGGAGCCCGATTCGCCGGCCGTCTACTTCGACGGAGGCGATCGCCCGCTATCCGCCGGCCGTCCACTCCGACGGGGTGAGCGTCCTCATCGAGAGGGCGTGAATCTCGCCCCCCATCGCGCGCCCGAGCGCGTCGTAGACGAGGCGCTGCCGCTCTACGGGAGTCTTGCCCTCGAATTGCAGCGAGACGACGACGGCCCTGAAATGCCCACCCCCGTCGCGGGCACCCGCGTGCCCCGCGTGAAGGTGGCTTTCGTCGATCACCTCGACGTGAACGGCGGCGAGGCGCTCGCGCAGCGCGGTCTCGATGCGCACGCGCCGATCGGCCGGGTCAGACACGGAGCGCTGTCATCCGCTGGCCGACGCCAGTCACGAGCCCGTCACGGGGATCGTGCGGGCCGGCTCCTGCTCGGGCTTCGGGAGGACCAGCTCGAGCACGCCGTTCTTGTACACGGCCTTCACGCTGTCGGGGTCGATCTCCCAGGTGACCCGGAAGCTGCGCTCGAAGCGGCCGCTAGACCGCTCGGTCCGCCTGCGGTCGTTTTCGTCGGACGTGATTTCGATCTTCTTCTCACCCTTGATGGTCAGGAGATCGCCGTCGGTGGTGACCTCGAAATCATCTTTCTCGAGCCCGGGCAGCTCGGCGCTGAGCCTCAGCTCGTCGTGCGTCTCTTCGACGCTCACCGCGGGCGCGAACGCGAACTCGGGAGCCGCACAGGCGGCGGGCTCGACGAGCGGAAGATCGCCGAAGAATCGATCGAGCTTCCACAGCGAGCCGAAGAGGGCGGGCGCGCTCAGGCGCGGCGCCCGTCGCGGTACGATCCAATGCGCGGTCATGGCTCACCTCCTCCTCCATCCGGAGAAACTCCTGGCACGCCGCACAAACTGATCACTGATCCTCGAGCGTCAACCCCGCCTGGAGGGGCCCCAAGCGCGTCGCCGCACTCAGGCCCGATCCGAGGCGCCCTCCCCGCGCGCGGCGGGATCCGGTTCCAGATAGCCGGCCGCCAAGCGCTCGAGCACCGCGTCGCCGAGCCCGATTTCGCTCGCGTAGCCGCGGAAGGAGCCGTAGCGACCGCGCAGCAATTCGATCAGCGAGAACATCGTCTCGGGCGCGGCGCTGAGCGTGTCCGCGGGAATCGCGTCGATCACGTCGCGGTAGCTCACCGACTGCGCGAGGCGGCCCATGATCGCGTCGAAGTTCTCCTGGGTCGCCGCGTAGTCGGCGACGATGAGCTCGTCGGGCACACCGAGCAGGCCGAGCACGATCGCGGAGATCACACCGGTGCGGTCCTTGCCGGCCGTGCAGTGGTAGACGACCGGTGTGGAGCAATCCGCGAGCGCGCCCACGACGCGGGCGACCCCGACCTGGGCGCGTTCGGCCATCAGGAAGTAGCGCTCCGCGAGCGTGAGCCGTTCCATCAGATCGGGATCGAGGGTCAACGGGCCCTCGAAGAGGGGCAGGTGGTGGTAGACCGGGATCCGAGCGCGGAGGGCTCCGCGACCGTCGGCGGCGACCTCGCCCGTCGAGCGAAGGTCGACGATCGCGCCGATCCCGAGCTCGCCGGTGATGCGGTCGACACCCTCCTCGGTCAGGCCGTTGAGCGAGTCGCTGCGAAACAGTCGGCGCCAGCGCAGCCGCGCCCCCCCGCGGGCGGGGTACCCGCCGAGGTCTCGGAAGTTCGCGCAGCCGGGCAGATCGATCCTTCGCTCCACGGCCGGCAGTCTACACGGGCCGCCCGGAAATGCCGGGGCGCGGCGCAAGAATTCGCCGCTCGCAGCGCGCCGCGCTCGCCTGCGCGAGCGATCGCAGCTGGGCTATCCATTGTGCATGTCGCGGACTCGCCCCCCGGATGCGGGCAGACGACCGAAACCCGCATCCGGACAGAAGATCGACACGCCGGTGCTGATCGTCTCGGCGCTGACCGCATTCTTCGCGACCCTGTTCGCGACGCTGCTCGTGCTGCGGCCCGAGCCGAGCGGCCCGGCGCAGGCGATGCCCGCGGATGCCCCCTCCGAGCCGATCCCGGTACGCGCGAGTGCGCCGCGGGTCGATCAGCCGCGGGTCGACGCGCCGCCGCCCGAATCCGCGCCGAAAGCGGCGCACCCCGCGCCGAAGCGCGATGCTACGCTGCGCGCCCAGCTGGAAGAGCTGGGCATCGAGTGTGCCGAAGGCATCGAGTGCTATCCCGATTGAACCCCAGCGTCTTCGCCGTCTTGGTGTCTGGCGGGCTCGCCGCGGCGCTCTTCCGGCAGGCATCGGCCGGAGGGAAATAAGCGCGCCAGCCGACCACGAGTGCCAGCCCCGCTGGTATCGCGCCTTCGAATCGAAGACCGCTGCCCTTCGGCCGCGAACCTGGGGCGCCCGATGACGACCGCCATTCGGCGCCGAGTCGATGTTCCTCACTCATCTGTGTCACGATCTGCGGCCAGACGCCGCCGCGAGCGGTCAGTCGAATCGTTCGCGTCGGCAAGGCAGCCGGGCACCGAGTAGCCGACGATGCCTGTTCGCTGGAAGATCGACGTCGAAAACGAGCTGATCCGGGCAACGGTATCGGGCGAAGTCTCGCTCAGCGACATCCTCGATGCGATCACGGATTCCGCGAGCGATCCCGAGTTCCGTCGCGGATTCGACGTCTATTCCGATCACACGGCGATCCGCAAGGCGATCACCAGCGCTCAGATGCATTCCATCGTCGCGCGTCTGGAGTCACTTTCTCCGAGCATGCGCGGAGCGCGCTGGGCGATCGTCACCTCTCAACCCGCTTCCTACGGCATGATGCGAATGCTAGCCGTCTATTCCGAGCGCATTCCGATCGAGTTGCGGGTCTTTGGTTGCGCGAGTGAGGCGGAAAGCTGGCTTTCCTCGCCGAAACCCTAGTGCGCGACCTTTTTTTGGGGCCTGACGCGCAGCTGGCTTGCGACTCGCCAGCCTTCCGGACCATCGGGCCCGGCCGGTAACGCCGCTTGCATGGCCGATCCTCTCATACTCCCCACTCCATCTCGCGCGGCCTAGTAGAGCACGGCTCCCGCGAGCTTCTCGAGCTCGACCGGGTCGACGATCACCACGTAACCGTCGTCGATCCGCAGGATCCCGGCGTCGGTCCACTTGCGCACCTGCTTGTTGACGCTCTCCCGTGTCGTCCCCACGAGATCGCCCCACTCCTCCTGGGACAGCTTCAGGTCGATTCGGATCCCATCGGCCACCCTCTCGCCGTATACGCGACTCAGCGACGACAGCTTCTTGGCGAGCCTCATCGGTAGATTCAAGAAGAGCGTGTCCTCGACCAGCTCGCTGATGCGTTTCAGGCGCGTTGCCAGAACGGACAGCAGCTTCACCGAGACGTCGGGATTGGTCTTGAGGAACGACATGAACTCGCGGCGGTCGATGACCAGGAGCCGGCACTCCTCGATCGCCGAGACGGTCGCGGTCCGCGGCGTCGCTCCTAGCAGCGCCACCTCCCCGAAGACCTCTCCAGCGCCCAGGATGCTGAATACGACGTCGTCGCCGCTGGTCGACGTCGTGAGCACCTTGAGCTTGCCCTCGGCGACGACGTAGACCTCCCCGCCGCGATCGCCCTTGTGAAACAGCTCCTCGCGGCGCCCCAGGGTCTTGATGCGCGCGACGGCGGCGAGCGCCTCGAGTTGCGTGTCGGAGAAGCCCGAGAACAGCTCGACGTTCGCGAGCAGCCTCCGCTTCTCCGAAGGTGTGATGGGGGACACATCGACAGCATACCCCGAAGGGCGAACGCGGGGCACGGCTCTCGAACCGTCTCAAATTCCGATCTCGGCCTGCCGAAGAGTGCGAACGTGGGGAAGCCGAGCACCCGATACCAGCGGCGGATCGCCTCCTACGTGCCGCCACAGGCCTACGCGCCGCGCGTGCGAGCCGCGCTCGAGGGGCTGGGCTATCGGATCATCCCGGTCGCCACGCGCGCGCGCTTCGAGGACGACTCCTGGAACCCCGACCTGAGGATCGTCGACGAGCGCCACCTCGACCGGATCCCCGCGGAGGACTACCTGCCGAGAACCCCGGTGGTGGTGCTCACGGGCGAGGCGCCGACCACCTGCCGGGACCGCCGCGTGGTCGGAAGCGTGCCGCGGCCCGCGACGCTGAAGGACCTCTACCCGATCCTGCAGCAGACCCTCGAAGAGACGCCGCGCGTCGCGGCGCGCGCGCCCACCGAGCTCCCCGGGCGCTGCACCCAGAGCGACCGGCGCTGGATGGGCGCGGTGGTTTCGCTGTCGGAGAAGGGCTGCCTGTTCCGGACGGGCCAACCGCTCGCGGCCGACCAGCGGCTCAAGCTGCTGTTTCCGCTGACCGTCGGCCAGATGGTCACCGCGCTCGCTCGCGTCGTCGGGCAACACGGCCTCTCCGTCGGGCTGGTCTTCGACGAGATGGCCCCGGCCGTGCGCGAAGCCGTGGCCGATTACGTCGAAAACCGGCTCGCCACCCTCTAGCGACCCCTCGGGCGACTCGCCGCCCCGCGGGCGGCCCGCCGCCTTCGAACGCCCCGAAGCCCGCCAGCGAGCGTTCCACCGCCCGCCAGCCGCCCGTCGCTCGAGGACCGCCCGGCCCGCGCGACCTCGCGAGCATCGAAACCCCGTTTGAGATTGGCCTTTTCGCGCGGGCGGCGCCGCGAGCCCGCAGCGCGGGGAAACGCGTCGGCTCGCGGAACGTCGGGACCGACGGGAAATTGATCTATCATGACGCGCCCCGATGGAACTCTCTCAGATCCTCATTCGCGGAGCGCGGGAACACAACCTCCGCTCGATCGACGTCAAGATCCCCAAGAAGAAGCTCGTCGTGCTCACGGGCGTCTCGGGATCGGGGAAATCGTCGCTCGCGTTTGACACCCTCTACGCGGACGGTCAGCGGCGCTACGTGGAATCGCTCTCCGCGTACGCGCGCCAGTTCCTCGGCCAGATGGAGAAGCCCAAGTACGACTCGATCCGCGGCCTTTCGCCGACGATCTCGATCGAGCAGAAGACCGCGGGGAGCAACCCGCGCTCCACCGTGGGGACCATCACCGAGATCTCCGACTACCTGCGGGTGCTCTACGCGCGCATCGGGGTTCAGCACTGCCACCGATGCGGCCTCACCGTGCGCAGCCAGACCGCGCAGCAGATCGCGCGCGAGCTGCTCGCGGCACCCGAGAAGACCCGACTGCTGATCCTCGCGCCGCTGCTCGTCAATCGGAAGGGAGAGCACCGCGAGCTGCTCGCGGAGACCCGCCGCGCGGGATTCGTGCGCATCCGCGTGAACGGCGAGATCCTGCTCACCGAGGACGTGCAGGCGCTCGACAAGCGACGCAAGCACACCATCGAAGCCGTGGTCGACCGCATCGCCGTCCACAGCGGGATCGCATCGCGCGTCACGGGCTCGGTGGAGACCGCGCTTCGCACCGGACAGGGCGTGATGATCGCGTCCACGCCGGGCGAGCCCGACCGCGTCTTCTCGGAGAAGATGGCGTGTCCCGACTGCGGGATCTCCTTCCCGGAGCTGACGCCCCAGGGATTTTCGTTCAACAGCCCGCAGGGGATGTGCGTCGACTGCAACGGCCTCGGAACGCGCGTCGAGATCGATCCACAGCTCGTCGTGCCGGACGACTCGCTATCGATCGACGAAGGCGCGATCAAGCCCTGGGGACCGGGCGTCTCGGAGAAGAGCAACTGGACGACCGGCTACCGCGCCGAGATCTGCGAGGCGATGGGCGTGGACATGGATCGGCCGTGGCGCAAGCTCCCGAACCGCCAGCGCGAGATGTTGCTCTACGGTGCGGGCGACCGCGAGTTCACCATCGAATGGGAGGACGATTCCGGCGAGGGAACCTTCGACATGCAGTGGGAGGGCGCGATCCCGCGGCTGATGCGGCGCTTTCTCCAGGCGAGCAGCGAGCGCGCGAAACGCTGGCACGCCCAGTGGATCGGCAGCGCGCGCTGCTCGAGCTGTCAGGGGCAGCGCTTGCGGCCCGAGAGCGCAGCGGTCCGACTCGGCAGGGGCAAGCAGGCCCGCACGATCGTCGAGGTGTCGGCGATGACCGTCGACGACGCGCGCCAGTACTTCTCCGAGCTCCAGCTCAGCGGCGCGGCCGCGGAGATCGCCGCGGAAGTGCTCAAGGAGGTGCGCTCGCGGCTCGACTTCCTCTCCTCGGTCGGCCTGGGCTACCTCTCGCTGGATCGCGCGGGGCCCTCGCTATCGGGCGGGGAGTCGCAGCGCATCCGGCTCGCGAGCCAGGTCGGCTCCGAGCTGACGGGCGTGATCTACATCCTCGACGAGCCTTCGATCGGCCTGCATCAACGCGACAATCGACGGCTGCTCGAAACGCTCACGCGGATGCGCGACATCGGCAACACGGTGGTCGTCGTCGAGCACGACGAGGAGACGATTCGCGCCGCCGATCACGTGATCGACTTCGGCCCCGGCGCGGGCGTCGCGGGGGGGCGCATCGTCCACAGCGGCACGCCCACCAGCCTGGAGAAGAATCGACGCTCGCTGACCGGCGCGTACCTCTCGGGCCGGATGCGGATCGAGATCCCCGAGCAACGGCGGAAGCCCGGCGGAAGCCTCAAGATCGTCGGCGCGTCGGAGAACAACCTCGACGATCTGGACGTCGAGCTTCCGCTCGGCGTACTGGTCGCCGTGACCGGCGTCTCGGGCGCCGGAAAGTCGACGCTCGTGAACGACATCCTCTACCCGGCGCTCGCGCGCAAGTTCAACAACGCGACCTCGAAGGTCGGCAAGCACCGCGCCATCCACGGTCTCGATCAGCTCGACAAGGTGATCAACATCAACCAGCGGCCGATCGGCCGCACCCCGCGCAGCAACCCCGCGACGTACATCAAGGTCTTCGACGAGATCCGCAGGCTGTTCGCGCAACTCCCCGAGGCGCGCATCCACGGTTACAAGCCCGGACGGTTCTCGTTCAACGTGAAGGGCGGACGCTGCGAGGCCTGCCAGGGCGACGGCGTCCGCAAGATCGAGATGCACTTCCTCGCCGACGTCTACGTGAAGTGCGAGGAGTGCGACGGCCGCCGCTTCAACGACGCCACGCTGCGGGTGAACTACAAGGGCCGATCGATCGCCGACGTCCTCGATCTGACCGTCGCCGAAGCCGCCGGGCTCTTCGGCGCGCACCCGAAGATCGCGGGGCCGCTCGGCCTGCTCACCGACGTGGGCCTCGACTACCTGCACCTGGGTCAGGCCTCTCCCACGCTCTCGGGTGGAGAAGCCCAGCGCATCAAGCTCGCGCGCGAGCTCTCGAAGCGCGCGACCGGACACACCCTCTATCTGCTCGACGAGCCGACCACGGGCCTGCACTTCGACGACGTCCGCAAGCTGCTCGCGGTGCTGGGCCGCCTGGTCGACGCGGGCAACACCGTCGTCGTGATCGAGCACAACCTCGACGTCGTCAAGACCGCGGATTGGATCGTCGACCTCGGGCCGGAGGGTGGACCCGACGGCGGCCGGATCGTCGCCCAGGGAACGCCGGACCGCGTCGCGCGGATGGCGGCCTCCCACACCGGCCGTCACCTCGCCAAGCTGCTGCGCGCGCGGTCGAGACGCCCCGCGAGCCGCACCGCGGCGACGCGCGCAGGATCGCGGCGTTCGAAGCGGTGACGCCGCCCCGATCGGGGCCGCTCGGCAACGGTGCGGGAGGTGCGGGGCCGGCTCAGCGCCTGCGGTTGCGCAGCGCGAGGATCGCGAGCCCGGAGGCGAGCAGCAGCCCGGTTTCGGGCTCCGGAATCGCAGAGATGGGCGCCTCGCCCGTGCCCTGCGGGTCGTCGAAGCGCAGTCCGTCGCCGAACGGGCGGGGATCGCCGATCGGCAGCAGCGCCGGGTTGGGGCGCGGATACGCGGTTCGCGCGCCGACCATCACGGGATCCTCGAAGATCACGTCCTTGATCTCGCGATCGACGTCGTCCATCACGATGACGTCGCCGTGGGCGCGCGGAAAGCCCAGCAGCCTGGCGTACTGCCGCGGCATCGGATCCTCGATTTCACCCGGCGTGTTGAAGAGGTTCTGGAGGTCCAGCAGCTCGGGAACGAAGCCCGCGTCGTAGTCGCGCGGGAGCAGCAGCGGCGGTTTCCCCGGAAACGGACGGCTGAAGTCGAGGACGGCCGGCGCCGCGGCCTGGTTCTCCGCGCCCTCGCTCGCGCCATCGGCGATGAGACTGATGACCTGGGGCGCGAGCACGCCACCGGTGACCAACAGAGGGAAGAAGATCCCGGCGAGCACGACGATTCTCGCGGGCCAGCGGGAACTCCGGGTGTTGTTTCCCCTTGCCGTCGCCATTCGACTTCTCCTCGAGAGCCGGGCCTCGCAGACCCGAGCTCCTCTTCGGAGGCTCACCCTTCCCGGAGCCACGCTCGCAGCACCGAGGGCGCATTCGACCCTCGGATTTCGTTATCGGACCGCGGGGATGCGGGCTTTACCCGAAGTGCGGGGGAATTCCGCCGGAAGACCCGAATATCTTCGGCAACTTGGGGGGAGCCGGCCCGCCGGCCTGCGGCGCGCCGTGACGCGCGCCGCGCGGTGGCGGGAGGCGCCGCGAGCGCTGCGCAGCGGCCGGGTGCGCGCGACGCGCAATTCGCGTGCAGCAACCCCGCCAACACCGCGCCATCGGGGGATGAGCGGCCAGGCGCACGCGCCGGCCGTCGCGCGCCATCCCGCGGCAGCGGCTCCCGGGGCGCCGCTCAGAGGTAGGCGAGGTAGCGCTCGAAGTCGGGATCCCGCCCGGCCACGACGTCGAAGTAGGCCTCCTGGAGCCGCTTGGTGAGCGGCCCGCGGCTCCCGTTGCCGATCGCGCGGTGGTCGACCTCCCGAATCGGGGTGACCTCGGCAGCGGTTCCGGTGAGGAAGATCTCGTCGGCGATGTAGAGGTCGTCGCGCGTGACCGCGCGCTCCTCGACGGGGATGTCGCGGCGTCGGGCCAGCTCGCAGACCGTCGATCGCGTGATGCCGTCGAGCACGGAGTGCAGCGGCGGCGTCGCGAGCACACCGTCGCGCACGACGAAGACGTTCTCGCCGCTCGCCTCGGAGACCAGGCCGTGCACGTCGAGCATGATCGCCTCGTCGTAGCCATCGAGGAGCGCCTCGCGCTTGGCGAGGATCGAGTTCACGTAATCGCCGCAGGTCTTGCCCTTGGTCATCTTCGCGTTGACGTGATGTCGGCTGAAGGTGGAGACCTTGGCTCGGATGCCGCGCTCGATGCCCTCTTCTCCGAGATACTTGCCCCAGGGCCAGGCGATCACCGCGACGTGGATCGGATTGGTGCCCGGGTTGAGGCCCATCGCGCCTTCGCCGACGAACGCGATCGGCCGCACGTAGCCCTCGTCGAGCTCGTTGCGACGCAGGGTCTCGAGGGACGCCTCCTCGATCTCCTTCTGCCGAAACGGGATCTCGATGAGGTTGATCCGCGCGGAGTCGAAGAGCCGGCGGACGTGATCCGCGAGCCGAAAGACCGCGGACCGGCCGTCCGCGGTCTGGTAGCAGCGGATGCCCTCGAAGACGCCGAGCCCGTAGTGCAGCGTGTGGGTGAGGATGTGAACCCGGGCGTCGGGCCAGTCGACGAACCGGCCGTCGAACCAGATCTGCTTGCCGGTGATGCGCGGAGTCTCGCTCATCGGGCCCCTGTCGCGCCGAGACTCAGCGGCGCAGTAGGCGTCCGATGAGCCCCTTCGATTTCTTCCGCCTGAGATTGATCAGGCGAAGCTCGCGCAGCGCCTCCACGCAACCCGGCTCGAGTTGCACGGCCCGCGCAAACATCTTTTCCGCCAGCTCGACCCGTCCGATGGCCTTGCATAGGCGACCCATGTAGAGGTAGGACGTCTCGCGTTGCCCCGCCAGCTTGATCCCGCGGCGGACGTGCTCGATCGCCTCGGACGCGATGTCGGGCTGATCGGGGTGGCAGAGGTGGAGCGTCCAGCCGTAGTGGGAGTGGTACTCCCCGGCTTCCGGATAGAGTTCCAGGGCGCGTCCGAAGGCCTGGAGCGCGCGCTCGTAGGCGCGCTGCGCCAACAGCCGCTGGCCCTCCTGGAACTGCACCTCGGCCTCCAGCGCCTTTTCGCTCTCCCGGCGGCGCTCCGCGTCGCGCTCGCCCTTGCGCTGGTTGAGCACGTACTCGCTGCGCCGGCGCGGATCGGCGAGCGTCTGGTAGGCGGTGTTGAGCTGCGCGAACACTTCGGTGGCCAGGTGGGCGACCGCATCGCCGGTCTTCCGGTAGCGGTCGGGATGCAGGATCGCGGCGCGCTTCTCGAATGCGGCCCGGAGCTCCTGCTCCGTCGTCGATTCGTCGACGCCGAGAATCTCGAAGTAGTTCTGCTTGCGCATGCGGTCCGCGAGGGCGGTCAATCGGGCGCGCACCTCCTCGCCCTTGGCCGTGGGCTGCGTTCGCGCATCGCGGGCAGGCCGCGGTGCGGCGGCCGCGCGCTTGCGACCTCCCTCGAGCTCGAGCAGGCCGAAGGCCAGGATCGCGTAGAGCGTGCGCTTGAGATCCTCGTCGGCTTTCAGGAACTCGGCCAGTCGCTGGGTCCCGTCGACGCTCGCGAGAAGCTCTTCGTGCTTGGGATCCAGATCGACCTCTTGAAACTGGTAGAAGGGGCTCTCCGCGGGCGTCAGATAGCAGTCCGCGTGCGAGCCGATGTACTTGTCGATCATCTCGATCGGAGCGTACTCGCGCACGCCCCGTAGGATCAGGTTGGCGGGGCTTCGCTCCACGCCGAGGCTGTTGCCGCGTTCGAGGCCGGCGCCGCGCTCGAAGCGATACTTTCCGGTTCGCCAACGGAACGCCTCGAAGAGCTTTTCGTCGGCCTGCGCGCGCAGCGCGTCCGCGATCTCCTCCTCGGAGACGATCTCCATCGCCACGAGGATCTCGCCCTGCAAGCGCCCGGGCTTGACCCGGCGGCGCGACTCGGCGAAGGCCGCCTGGCTGATCTTGCCGCGGCGCACGAGGAGGTTGCCCAGACACTCGTTGAGGAGGTTGGAACGAACCGCGGTCGGGTAGCCGTCCCGAAGCGCAATCCACTTGCGCTTCTTCCCGTTCGAGAGGTGCAACACGCCCGTCGCGCGAAGCCCGTGAAGGTGGTGGAGCAGCGCGGGAAGCGGCAGCTCGTCGAGCGAGCCCGACAAACCCGCGGGTCGGGGCTCGACAAGACGGGGCGGCGGCTCGCTGTGGCGAACGTCCTCGGTCTTGCGCTCGCCCGCGTAGCGCGCGACCACGTCCAGCAGCTCGTCGAGCGGCACGGGTTTGGTGAGCAGCTCCACCACGCCGAGCGCCTTCGCGCGCTCGCGATTCTGCGGGGTCGGCGAGCAGCCGGTGATCAGCACGACCGGCGTGTCGCGCGAAGCAGAGTCCATCGCGCGCAGCGCCTCGAGGACCGCGAATCCATCCCTTCGCGGCAGGATCAGGTCGAGCAGCGCGATGTCGGGGGGGTGCTCGCTCAGCTCGACGAGCGCTTGATCGCCGTCGAAGGCGGTGCGCACCGCGTACCCCTCCTCGCCGAGGGTCTCGGAGAGGATCCGGCAGAAGTCGCGATCGTCATCGACGCAGAGGACGGAGCTCGGACTGTCCCTCACAGGGGGAATATCGGATGGCGCGAAATCGGCCTTGAGGGGAATTCCACTCATCTGCGCACTGCTGAACCCTCGTGCCTCTCTCCGCTCCATCCTGCTGGGGTGCGGTGGGGGGAGGAGGGTCCGCGCCCGGGCAGACCCTGGTCGGTGGCGCCCGCATTTCACCAGCCGGGGCCCAGTTGGCCGGGTCGCGCTCGATTGGAGCGAGCGGCCCTCCCCCTCCCCCCGGCTCCCCCAGGCTCCGCGTCGTATCTGGAGGCCCGGCCTACTTGCGGAGTTCGCGGGCGAGGATCTCGCGGACGGCGCTGGGGTTGGCCTTGCCCTGGGTCTTGCGCATCACCTGGCCCATCAGGAAGTTCAGGACCTTCTCCTCTCCAGCGCGGTAGAGCTCGACGTTCTCGGGGTGCTCGGCGAGCACCTCGGCGACGGCGCGCTCGATCACGCCCGCGTCCGACACGGCGGCGAGCCCGCGCTCGGCGACGAGCGCCTCGGGATCCCCACCCGACTCGACGAGCTCCGGCACCAGGCTGCGCGCGCTCTTCACCGTGGTCCGGTTCTCGTCGACCATCCCGATCAGACGCGCGAGCGCTTCGGGCGACAGCGGCGAGGCGTCGATCGAAAGCTCCCGCTCATTGAGCGCCTGCATGACGTCCCGCAGGATCCAGTTCGCGACCACCTTCGCGGCGCCGTGCCGCCGCGCGGCCACCTCGAAGAAGTCCGCGAGCGCGGGCGATGCGGTCAGCTGGGCGGCGTCGTACTCGGAGAGCCCGTATTCGCTCCCGAAGCGGTCCGCCCGCTGCTCGGCGAGCTCGGGCACCTCCGCGCGCAAGCGCTCGATCTGGTCGGCCGAGAGCTGCAGCGGGATGAGATCGGGATCCGGAAAATAGCGGTAGTCGTCCGCGTCCTCCTTGACCCGCAAGACCGACGTGCGCGCGGTCCCGGGATCGTAGGCGAGCGTGCACTGCTGCACGCGGCCTCCGCCGCGCAGCACTTCCGTCTGGCGCGCGACCTCGGCGCTCACCGCATCCTCGACGAAGCGAAAGGAGTTGAGGTTCTTGAGCTCGGTGCGCGTGCCGTACTCCTTCGAGCCCCGCGGGCGAAGCGATACGTTGACGTCGCAGCGCATGTGCCCCTTCTCCATGTCTGCATCGGAGACGTCGGTGAAGCGCAGGATCGAGCGAACGGCGCGCAGATAGGCGCCGGCCTCCTCGGCGGATCGGAGATCGGGCTCCGAGACGATCTCGATCATCGGCACGCCGGCGCGGTTCAAGTCCACGAGCGTCGCGTCGGCACCCGCGATCGCAGCGTCGTGGATCGACTTGCCGGCGTCCTCCTCCATGTGGATGCGCGTGAGCCGAATGCGCCTCTTCTGCGCCGAGTCCCCCTCCCCCTCCGCGGCGATGTCGACCCACCCGCCCGTGGCGAGCGGCTCTTCGTACTGCGAGATCTGATAGCCCTTCGGGAGATCCGGATAGAAGTAGTTCTTGCGCGCGAAGATGGACCGCGGATGGACCTCGCAGTTCATCGCGAGACACGCGCGAACGGCGAGCTCGACGGCGCGCTCGTTCAACACCGGCAGCACGCCGGGCAGCGCGAGGCAGATCGGATGCACGCTCTGGTTCGGCGCGCCGCCATACAGAATCGGCGCCGGGCTGAAGAGCTTCGAGTGCGTGCGCAGGTGCGCGTGGACCTCGAGACCGATGACGACTTCGAACTGCTGCGCAAGACCGCTCATGCGAACGCCCCGGGGCAAGCTTCGTGGTGATCGGTGAGGCGCTGGAAGCCGTCGGCAATCCTCAGAGGGGTGGCCTCGTCGAGGGCGGGCCCGATGATCTGGAGGCCGACCGGCAGCCCGTCGACGAAGCCGCAGGGCGTCGACAGCGCGGGAATGCCGGCCAGGTTCGCGGACACCGTGTAGACGTCCGACAGGTACATGGTCAGCGGATCCGCCGTCTTCTCGCCCAGGCGGAACGCGACTTCGGGCGAAGTGGGCGTGACCAGCGCGTCGCAAGACTCGAGGGCGCGCTCGAAGTCGCCGCGCAGCAGCGTCCGGACCTGCTGGGCCTTGCGGTAGTAGGCGTCGTAGTAGCCGGCGGAGAGGAAGTAGGTTCCGAGCAGGATCCGTCGCTTCACCTCCTCGCCGAATCCCTCCGCGCGGGTTCGGCGGTACATCTCCGTCAGGCCCTTCGCGCCCGCGGCCCGATGCCCGTAGCGAACGCCATCGAAGCGGGCGAGATTGCTCGAAGCCTCGGCGTTGGCGATCGAGTAGTAGGTGGCGATCGCGTAGCGCGCGTGCGGGAGGCCGACCTCCACGGTCTTCGCCCCCGCGCGCTCGAGCTCGCTCACCGCCTCGCGCACGAGCTTCACGACGGCCGCGTTCGCGCCTTCCGCGGCGAAGTACTCCCTGGGCAAGCCGAGCCGCAGTCCGGAGAGGTCGCCGTCGAGCGCGCCCGAGTACGCGGGTGTGGGCTCCGGGATCGAGGTCGAATCGCGGTCGTCGTAGCCCGCGATGGCCTCGAGCACCCACGCGCAGTCCGCCGCGGTGCGCGCGAAGGCGCCGATCTGGTCGAGCGAGGACGCGAACGCGACCAGCCCCCAGCGCGAGACGCGACCGTAGGTGGGCTTGATGCCAACGACGCCGCAAAACGAGGCCGGCTGGCGGATCGAGCCGCCGGTGTCGCTCCCGAGCGCGGCGGGCACGATGCGCGCGGCGACCGCGGCCGCCGAGCCGCCCGACGAGCCGCCGGGCGCGCGATCGAGATCCCAGGGATTTCGGGTCGGACCCGCGACGGAGTGCTCGGTGGAGGAACCCATCGCGAATTCGTCCATGTTGGTCCGGCCGATGACGATCGCCCCCGACCTCTCGAGGCCTTCGACCGCGGTCGACGTGTAGGGCGACACGAAGCCCTCGAGGATGCGCGAAGCGCAGTGGGTGAGCTCACCGCTCTGCACCAGGTTGTCCTTGATGGCAAGCGGCAGACCGTCGAGGGGCGAGCGGACCTCGCCGCGCCGGCGGCGCGCGTCGGACGCCTCGGCCTCGCGCAGCGCCGCCTCCGCGCGCAGACCGACGAAGGCGTTCAAGACGGGTTGGCAAGCCTCCGCGCGCTGCAGGCAACGGCTCACGATCTCGACCGAGGAAGTCTCGCCCGCATCGAGCGCCGCGCGAAGCTCGCGGAGGGTTCCGATCCCTTCGGCCATTCAGCCCTCGGCCTCGGTGTCGATCACCTTGGGCACGACGAACGCGGACTCGGCGGCCTCCGGCGCGTTGGCGACGACGAGCTCGACGTTCATCGCCGCGGCCGGTCGATCGGGGCGCGTCGGCGTCGGGAGCGAGAGCGGGTGCGCGGTCGGCGCGACCCCCTCGGTATCGATTTCCTGAAGCGTGTCGATGTAGTCGAGAAAGGAGTCGAACTCCCGCACGAGTCGATCCGACTCCTCGTCCGTGAGTGAGATGCGAGCGAGCAGCGCGACGCGCTCGACCTCTGCGCGACTGATGCGTGCCATCGAGTCAGCCTAGCACGGGCCCGGGGGGGCAAATCGTGATAGGCTCGGCCGCGCATGACAGACCCGTCCGACATTTTCTCGAGCCAGCCGGAAGCCGTCCGGAAAGGCATTCGCGACATCGGTTGGACCGAGCCGACGCCGGTTCAGGTGAGGGTGCTTCCCCCGATGGCCGAAGGCCGAGACCTGATCGTGCAGGCGCAGACGGGCAGCGGCAAGACCGGTGCGTTCGGAATTCCGATCGTCGCGCGGCTGGACACCTCGATCGCGGCCTGCCAGGCCCTCGTGATGAACCCCACCCGCGAGCTCGCCAATCAGGTCGCGCTCGAGATCCGAGCCCTCGGGAAGCACATCGGCGCGAACTGCGTGCCGATCTACGGCGGCGTGGGATACGCCCAGCAGATCGAGGGCATCGATGCGGGCGCGCACGTCGTGGTGGGCACACCGGGAAGGATTCTCGACCACCTCGGCTCGGGAAAGCTCAAGCTCGATCACGTTGGGGTCCTGGTGCTCGACGAGGCCGACGAGCTGCTCTCGCTGGGCTTCTGGCCCGACATGCGCGAGATCCAGAAATACCTCCCCAAGCAGAGACAGTCCTGCCTGTTCTCGGCGACGATCCCCGAGCGCGTGCGCTCGCTGTCTCGCGTGTTCCTCAAGGATCCCCTGTTCGTATCGCTCTCCGACGAGCAGCTCTCCCCGCAGCAGATCGAGCACTACTACGTGGTGACCACCGCGCAAGCCAAAGAGGCGAACCTCGCCCGGATCATCGAAGACGAAGACCCGGAGAGCGCCATCATCTTCTGCAACACGAAGGACGACGTGCGCTTCGTGACCTCCTACCTGAAGCGCCGCGGCTTCGACGCGGACCAGATCTCGGGCGATCTCTCCCAGGTCGCGCGCGAAGACGCGATGCGGCGGATGAAGAGCGGCGCGCTGCGCCTGCTCGTCGCCACCGACGTGGCGGCGCGCGGAATCGACATCAGCGACCTCACGCACGTGATCAGCTACTCGGCTCCGCAGTCTCCCGAGGTCTACGTCCACCGCACGGGGCGCACGGGCCGCGCGGGCAAGGCGGGCGTCGCGATCTCGCTGGTCTCGGGGCTCGACATCGGAAACTTCCGCTATCTGCAGAACGTCACCCAGATCCGGATCGTCGAGCGCAAGCTGCCGACGGAGATCGACATCCTCGCGCGCTTGCGCAAGCGGCTCGCCGTGAAGGTCGAGCACGAGATTCGCTCGCTGCCCGAGCAGGAGCGGCGCGCGAAGATCGATCGCTTCATCCCGATGGTGGAGGATCTGGTGTCGACCCCGGACGGCAAGCGCGACCTCGCGGCGATCTGCGCTTTCTATCTGCAGGAGCACAGGCCCGAGACGACGGTCACCGTCGACGGCGAAGCGCCGGAGCGCGCACCCGATGCTCCAGCGCGCAAGCGCCGCCGCTCGCCCGACTCGAGATCCGGCGGCAAGCGATCGGGCGGCTCCCGGGGCAAGGGCCGCTCGCGCAAGCGCTGATGCGAAGCGCCGCTGGGATTTCCGCGGCGCTCCCCTTCAGGCCTCGAACCAATGGTCCGCGCCCCGCGCGGAGCGCGCGCCCAGCCATCCGATCCGCCGGCGACCCGACTCGACCACCGCGAGCGGCACGTCGAGGCAGCGCCCGAGATCGGACCCCGACCGAGGCGACGCCTCGCGCAGCGCCTTCTCGAGCTCCACCCGCGCTGCGCAGTCGGCCGCGCGAACGATCGGGCCGTCGACGGGGCGCACGACCGTCCGTCCGTCGCCGTCGACGGCGACGCAGGCGATCTCGCCGCTGGGGTCGGCCAACGCGATCGCCGATCTCCCGCCGCCGGGTCGGACCGACAGCCAGTCGACCGCCCCCTCCAGGCGGTCGAAGCGGCGCAGGCAATCGAGCGCGAGCAGCGCTGCGGGCACGACGTGGCGAGCGCGCGCGACGCCCCCCGGCTGCGCGGCGCACGCGACCGCGAGCCCCGCCTCGTTCACCCCCGCGAGCGGCGCAAACCCCCAGGGCTGGACCAGCTCGACGGACCGGAAGCCGTTCTCGGGCCGGCGGCGTCGCACGATCGCGTCGGCGGGCAGCGGGCGCGCGAGCAGCCCACCGCGGCCGGGGGCTCCGTTGGCAGCGGCGAGCGCGAAGGCGTCGGCCGGCGGCGAGGCGCCTTCGCCGTCGGCGAGCATCGCGCGGAGCCACGCGGCCGGGACGCGCGCGGCGCGCGCCATCGCCTCGAGCATCTCGGCCTGCTGCGGGTAGAAGCGCCGGAGCTCGAGCCGCAGTCGCCGGCGCGCAGCGGATTCCGCGAGCAGGCGGAGCTGCGCGCGCCGCCAGCGCGCTTGGCCGCGATAGCGGGCGCGCAGCGCGGCGCGGCAGTGGGTCCCCTGATCGGTGCCGAGATCGCGAGGCGCTCCCTCGCACGCGACGACTTCGACCACTAGAGCGCCCGAAGCGCGCTCGAAATGCCGAGTACCTCGTTGAGGGAGCCGCTGCGGTAGCCCTCGAGGTCGAGGGCAATCCAGCGAAAGCCGAGCGGCTTGATGGCCGCGACGATTGCGCGGGCCATTTCGGGTTCGAGCGCGCGGGCGAGCTCGTCGGCGGCGATCTCGATCCGCGCCACCTCGCCGTGATGCCGCAGTCGAACCTGTCGGAAGCCCAGCGCGCGCAGGTTCTCCTCGCCGCGCTCCACCTGCTGCAGGCGCTCCTCGGTCACTTCCGTTCCGTAAGGGAGTCGCGAGGAGAGGCACGCGGACGCGGGCAGCTCCGCGGTGGGAAGACCCGCTTCGCGCGACAGCTCACGGATCTCGGCCTTGGCGAGATTCGCCTCGAGAAACGGCGACATCACCCCGCGCTCGCGCGCCGCCCGATGCCCCGGCCGGAAATCCCCGGTGTCGTCCACGTTCACCCCGTAGGCGACCGCGTCGAAACCCAGCTCGTCGCGCAGCGCCCCGAGCACGCCGAAGAGCTCGCTCTTGCAGTGATAACAGCGGTCCGGCGCGTTCGCCCGGTAGCTCGGGTTCGCAAACTCCCGCGTGGTCACGAAGCGGTGGGGGATCTGGAACTCGCGGGCGACCCGCTCCGCCATCGCGCGGTGGCTCGCGGGATACGAGGGGGACTCTGCGGTGACCGCGAGCGCATCCCCGCCGAGCGCCCGATGCGCCGCATAGGCGAGGTAGCTCGAGTCGACGCCGCCGGAGAACGCGATCAGCACGCGCCCCGCGGTTCGGATCGCATCGTCGAGGGCGGCGCGCTTGGCGGCGAGATCGGGAGGGGTTTCCACGTCCTCAAGGTACGAGGGGGCCGTCGGCTGGTCAACACCGGATCGAGGTGGAGACCGACGCCTCAAGCACTATGCTTGGCGCACGAAGAGGGGGGGGACAATGGCCAAGCTACGCGTCGGATTGCTCTTCGGTGGGCGCTCGGTCGAACACGAGGTCTCCCTCGTCTCCGCGACGTCGATCCTCGGCGCGCTGGACCCATCGCGCTACGACGTGACGCTCGTGGCCGTCGACGCCGAGGGCCGCTGGCACCTCGGAGACCCCGACCTGCCGCCGACCCTCGAGGGGCTTCAGGCCGCGGAGCGCGGAGCCGAGGTCGATCTCCCCGTCGCACCGGGGAGCAATACACTGACCCCGGTCGGCCCGGCCGCCGGAGGGCGCGGCGTGACACTCGACGTGATCTTTCCGGTCATTCACGGCCGCGGCGGTGAGGACGGCTCGCTTCAGGGGCTGCTGGAGCTCGCGGGCATCCCGTACGTGGGCTCGGGCGTGCTGGGCTCCGCGATCCAGATGGACAAGGACATCGCCAAGCGCCTGCTGCGCGCGGCGGGGCTGCCGGTCACGCCCGGCGTCTGCGTGCGGACCCGACAGCTCCGCGAGGGCGCTAGCGTCGCAGATGCGCTGATCGACGAGCTCGGTCCCTCGCTGTTCGTGAAGCCGGCCAACCAGGGCTCTTCGGTTGGCATCTCGAAGGTCGAGCGCCGCGAACGGCTGCTGCCCGCACTGCGCGAAGCCGCGCGCTACGACACGAAGATCCTCGTCGAGCGCGCGATCGACGCGAGGGAGATCGAGGTCGCGCTGCTCGGCAACGACCCCATCGAGGCTTCGGTTCCCGGAGAGATCCGCACGCGGCACGCGTTCTACGACTACGACGCGAAGTACATCGACGACGAGACGGAGCTGCTGGTTCCTGCGCCGATCGACGAAGGCCTGGCCGAGGAGGTGCGCCACCTCGCCATCGAGGCGGTCGTCGCGCTCGAAGGTGCCGGCCTGGCCCGCGTCGACTTCCTGGTCGACCGCCACTCGGGAGAAGCCTTCATCAACGAGGTCAACAGCATCCCGGGATTCACCGAGGTGTCGATGTACCCGCTGCTCTGGCAGGCCTCGGGCATCCCGTATCCGGCCCTGCTCGATCGGCTGATCGAGCTCGCACTCGAGCGCCACCGGATCTGCGCGGCGCTCGAGACCCGTTACGAGCCCACGCGGTAGCCGAGCGCCCTGAGCTGGTTGAGCCGCAACTCGTCGACCTCGACGGTGGGGCTGTCGACGCGCCACGGCGGCTCCGACTCGACCAGGTAGCGATCGATGCGCTCGGCCATCGGCTCGAGCGCGGGGGGGTCGTCGCCAGCGCGATCTTCCAGCTCCCGCGGATCCGCGCGGGAGTCGTAGAACTCGAACGCATTCGGCGGGTCGCCCGACCAGATCAGCCGCGCGTCGCGGTCCGTGAGCGACACCAGTTCGCGCGGTCCGGCGCGCCCGCCCCAGTTCTGGTCGATGTGGGAGAAGACCGGCCGCCTGAGCTCTGCGGGGGCGCGCCCCGCAGGCGCGCCGCCGGCAGCGAGCACCAGGGGCAACATCGACCGACCGTCCACGCCCTCGAGCGGTGGCAGCCCGACGAGATCGAGCAGCGTCGGCCAGATGTCGACGTTCGCGATCGTCTCCGCGACGCGGATGCCGCGGTCGAGGATCAGCGGGGGGATGATGACGAACGGAACCTCCACGACCTCCCGATAGAGATCGTACGCGTGTCCCTCCCGGCCGTGTTCGAGGAAGGCCTCCCCGTGATCCGACGCGATCGCGATCAGCGTCCGCGGCAGGACGCCGGCCGCGTCCAACGCTTCGACGATCGCGCCGATCAAACGATCCGTCCAATCGATCGCTCTGTCGTAGGCGTCCGAATAACTGGGGCCGAATGCGTCGGCGTCGTCGTCGAAGACGTATTGGTGCAGATCCATCAGGTGCAGGTAGAGCAGGAATTTCTCCTGCCCGAAGTGATCCAGGAAGTCCCGCGCGGCCGTGAGCACGTCCTCGTCCGTGCCGCCGATGACGGAGGCGCCCGGCGAATGGCGCTGCAACCGGTCGGCGGCGCCGGCCTTCGGCGTGTGGTAGACGTCGAACCCCTGAGCGAAGCCGAAGTTCGGCGCCACCCAGCCGTTGCGCCAGATCCCGACCGTGCGGTAGCCCGCCGCTTGGAAGATCTCGGCCGGCATCACGGCCGCTTCCGGAATCGCGTTGTCGAAGCGCAGAACCCCGTGGGCGGCCGGATAGGTTGCCGTCCAGAGCGAGGCCATCGACGTCTTCGTCCAGCTCGACTGCGCGATCACGCGCTCGAAGACGATCCCGGATCTCGCGAGCCCGTCGATCACCGGGCTGGTCGGGCGCCCGTACCCGTATACGCCCAACCGGTCCGCGCGCAGCGTGTCGACGAGGATGAACACCACGTTCAGATCGGCTCGGGCCCGCAGCTCCGCGAGGTCTCGGGCCGTTCCGTTGGGACGGGACGGGGAGCGCAGCTCGAATTGCAGCGCGACGATCACCAGCGACAGAATCGCCGCTCCGGCAAAGTAAGCCGAAGGGGAATCGGTCAGTCGCCGGAGCATCGCCTAGCTGCGCATGCGTCTGTAACCCAGCAGAGCGAGGCCCGCCGCGCCGGGCCCGAGCAGCAACAGCGATCCGGGCTCGGGCACGAAGTGCAGTGTCATGCGGGTGAACAGCGCCTGGGTGTCGCTCTTGCCGCCCGGAACGCCTTGCGTGTAGACCTGCGACGGGGCGATCAGCTGGATGGTTCCGCCCACCTTCGCGGCCGTCGAGGTGTTGGACAGCGGCCCGCGCACGTAACCGGTCGCCATCACGGTGGCGAGGCCGCTCGCGGTGGACTGCAGCAGCGTGGCGGGAGCGAGCTGCCAGGGCTGGTGGTGGAAGGTGAGCGTGAGGGGAGTCGGGGTAATGGGTGTGCTGGCGATGATCGTTCCCCCGATTCCGATACCGCGCGTTGCATTCTCGGTGAGGTTCACCTCGAGCGTGAAGTCGCTGAGGCAGCCCGAAAAGAACAGGCAGATGCGCGCGATGCCCGCGATTGGAAGCGTGTTCTGGGTCAGCTTCGCGGGGCTCGTCGTGGCGTGGGAGAGGTCGAAGAAGAAGCCGCCCTGGCCGCTCACGTCGCGCAGATCGTAGGACTTGACCAACGCGGTGACGGAGGGAGTCGTGAACGGAACCGGATCGCTGTCGCCGAAAAAGATGCGCCCGACCTGGAGGCTGACGAGCTGCTCGCCGCCCACCACGGGGTTGACGACCGCGACACCCACGGCGTTGAGGTCGACCGGATCGGTCAGCCCGTACTCCACGGTGAGGGTCGCGTCGACGGACAGCGCGGTCGCCTCGCCCTCCCCGGGCGCGCCCGCGATCAGCGCGGCGATCGCGCCGCCGATCAGCGCGCGGCGCGCGCCGCCGATGCCGTGGACGGCGCGGCGTCCGCGCCGCGCCCCTGCCGCTCGCGAACCTGCCATCATGCCATCACTCCGGCGCCCTCCCGCAATCGAAATCGCGCAAAAACCGCCGCTCGACACCGCACAGTCTAACAGCTGCAAACTCTCAAGGGCTCGCTTTTTTGATCGAATTCACTGTCCGATGCGGCCGTTGCGGGCGCGGGAGCGCGGTCGACGCGCGCGGCGCCGACCCTATACTCGGCGCTTCTCGAAGGCCCCGGAGTTCGAGCGACGGCATGCGCGGTTGTGAACCCACACGCAGCGCGATTTCCGCGACGCTCGGGCCGCTCGAGATCGCGGCCGCGTGCGCGTTGCTCGCGCTCGCCGCGACACAGAGCGGTTGCCGCCCCACCGACGATCGCATGGCCGAGATCCGCGCGCTCCAGGAAGCGGGCCGGTTCGAGCAGAGCATCGCTGCGCTGCGCGACGTCCTCGCCGAAACGCCCGAGGTCGGCGAAGCCAACTACCGCCTCGGCATCGCATTCTCGCGCACCGGCAATCCGAGTCGGGCGGTGTGGGCGCTCGAGAAGGCGAGCGAGTCGAGCGACTTTTCGATCCCGGCCGATCTCGAGCTCGCATCGATTCAGCTCGGACTCGAGAACTTCGAGGAGTCGATTCGCGCGAGCGATCGAGTCCTCGCCCGCGATCCGAACCACCGCGAGGCCCTCGGCCTGAGCGCGCGGGCCCACGTCGGCGCGCGACAGCTCGAAGCGGCGCTGCTCGACACGAGCCGTTTGCTCGAGCTCGAGCCCGACGACTACGCGACCCTCGTCGTGCACGCGACCGCGCTCGCCGAGCTCGGGCGGCTTCGAGAGGCCGAGGCCGCCCACGAGCGCATCAAGCGAATCAGCGCAGCCGGTGGCGACCGCGAGCGCGCGGGCCGCGGCTGTCTGGCTCCCGCGCTGTTCGCGCGGCAGAACCTCGGGGACTTGGAGCGAGCCGAACGGCTCTACGAGGACTGCGCTTCGAAGTACCCGGCGAGCCGCTCCGCGATCGGACACATCGCCAACTTCTTCGACGAGATCGGAAGACCGCAGCGCGGGATCGAATTGCTCGAGCGCGCCGTGGAGCAGGCGCCGGACGATCTCGCGCTGCGCTTCGCGCTCGCCTCGAGGCTCGCGCGGCTCGGTCGCGCGGCCGATGCGCAGTCCGTGCTCGAAGCAGCGGTGGACCGCTTCGGCGTGGTCGCGGCCGGAGAGCCGCTCGCGCGCCACTACCGGCAACAGAGAGACCCCCAACGCGCGCTCGCGCTGATCGAAGCGATCCTGCGGGAGAGCGGCGGTGAACGAGAGCCGCTCCAGTTCATCCGCGCGGACCTGCTCGTCGACCTGGACGAGCTCGAGCGCGCCGAAGCGCTCGCGGCCCGATTCGAGGAGCCGAGCTACGCGAGCATGATTCGCGGGCGCATCCTGCTCGCGCGCGGCAACGCCGAGGCCGCGTTGGCGGCCTTCGACGAGGGCATCGAGAGCTGGCCGGGCAATGCCGGCGCGCGCTACCTCGCGGGCATCGCCGCGCTAGAGCTGGGGGACTTCGAGCGGGCGACCGTCGAGCTGCGGGAATCGGTACGCGTCGACGAGTCCGCGACGCAGGCCGCGCGCATGCTCGCGCGGCTCTACTTCGACCAGCGCCGATACGACCAGGCGATCGCGGCCTCGGCGATCGCGCTTCGCCACGGCGCGCCCGGCCAGCGCGCCGCAGACCTCGTGCTCGACGCGCGCGCACACGCCGCACTCGGCGAATTCGATGGGGCACGCGCCGCGATCCGCGAGCTCGCCGAGCTGCCGGGACGGCGGGGAGAGGCGGCCGCCGAGCTCGCCGCGATCGAGCGCAGCGCGGACGGCCCCGCCGCGGCGGTCGACGCCGTCGAGCGCTTCGAACTCGACCTGCGGGCACGCGCCAACGAGCCCGCGCTGGGCTCGCTCGCGAGCGACCTCGCCAGTTTGGGGCACGCGGATCGCGCGATCGCGCTGATCGACGACGCGCTGCGGGCGCGGCCCGGCGACGCTTCGCTCCACGCGCTGCGGGGAGCTGCGCTCGCGCGCGCCGGCCGCCCGACCGCTGCGCGAAGCGCCTTCGAGCGGGCGCTCGCGATCGACGCCGATTGCGCGGAGGCGCTGGCCGGCCTCGCCGAGCTCGAGATCGCAGCGGGCGAAATCGAGCGCGCGGTCGACCTCTTCGATCGCGCCGCCGCCGCCGATCCCGCGAGCGGCGCGCACGCCTACGCGGCGGCGCGGATCCTGTTGGCCGCCGGGGATCGGAGCGCCGCGGAGGCGAGGCTCCGCGCGATCGTCGCGCGGTCGGCCGGCCAGCCCGAAGCTCGAAACGATCTGGCCTGGCTGCTCGCGAGCGAGCGAAGGGATCTCGATCTCGCGCTCTCGCTCGCCCGAGAGGCCAGCCGCATGCGGCCCGAGGCCGCCACGCTCGACACGCTGGGGCTCGTGCACCTCGAGCGCGGCGAGATCGGGGCAGCCATCGACAGCCTGGAGCGCGCGGTCGCGGATCCCGAGAGCTCGCCGACCGCCCACTATCACCTCGCGATCGCGCTGCGCCGATCCGGTGACCCGACGAGCGCGAGCGAAATGTTGAAGCGCGCACTGGCAGTGGGCGACTTTCCGGAAGCCGACACCGCCAGGCGTCAGCTCGCCGAGCTCGAGCGTCGCTGAAGGATTTCGACCGCGGGTCGCCGGCGCAGACGAGTTGGCGATTCACCGGGGCAAAAGAGTCAGCGGTTCGCGACGACGTGAACGGTGGCGCCGCTTCGCAGCGCGGTGCAGGCGAGCGTCGCCGCGAGTGCGCAGGGCGCGCCCGCGATCAGCCAGAACCACAGCCACGCGCGGGTACGCGGGTCGAAGGGGGGCGGGGCATCGGGCGGGCGGCGGTGCAAGAGCGCGTAGAGGCCGTTGCGAGGCAGCGACTCGAAGCGGTTCATCACGCTCTGGATCCATCCGAACGGATTCTGACGCAACGAGAAGTGGTGGACCGAATGCGCGCGGAAGCCCGCGCGCTCGAGCAGCGTGCGGAGCGCGGGCAGCGGGAAGTGGTAGAGGTGGCGCGGGAGGTCCAGGTGGAACCAGGCCGCGCCGCTGCAGCGCGCCTGGAGGCTCGAGAAATTCGGGACCGCGACGATCAGGCGCCCGCCGGGCTTCAAGATCCGATGGGCCTCGCGCAGCGTTGCGGCGGGGTCGTTCAAGTGTTCGAGCACGTGCCAGATGATGACCTGATCGAAGCTCGCCTCTCGGTACTCGGCCTCCCTCACGTCGCCTGCGATCCGGATCTCGGCCCGGGGATCGACTCCCCTCGCAGCCTCCGCGCTGATCTCCAGGCCGTGCACCTCGAAGCCCTGCTCGGCGAGCGCCGCGAGGACCACGCCGCGCCCGCAACCCACGTCGAGGATGCGGGCGCCCGCAGGAAGCCCGCGCGAGAGAAACGAGGTGTGACGCTCGCCGACCGCGCGCACCAGCCACTCGATCGCCGACTGGAACTTCCAGCCGGGCTCGCCGTAGTACTCCGAGGGGTAGAGGGCGCGCAGCCGATCGGAATCGGGCATCGGGTGGAACCGGCCGAGGCCGCAGCTCGTGCAGACCACCACGCGCTCCTCCATCGCCTCCACCTCGAAGCGCGGCACGGCCGTTTCCGCGGAGCAGATCGGACAAGGCGAGACGCGTTGCGCAACGCGCGGCGCCGCGACGTCGCGAACGCGATGTCGATAGAGCGCGGCTGCGCCGTGATCGGAGCTTCGCGTGTTCATCGGGCGCACGGAGCGTGCTGCGCGAATCGACCGGGGTCAATGGACGCCGCGTAGCAACACGCGGGGCGCCACGAGAGAGTGGAGCGAAGGCCGAGCAGGTGGCGCCCGGCGCTAATCCCGCGGCGCACGGGCCCACAGGTAGCGCGCGGCGCCGCCGGGAAGGAACGCGACCTCCGCGACGGTTTCGAAACCCGCCGCGAGCAGGCCCGCGCGAAGCTCGCCGAGATCGGGAAGTCCGTAGAGGTTGTCGTGCGCGCGGAGATAGAGATCGAAGACCGCGGCCTGCGAGGAGAGGCCCAGCCAACGGGACGCCATCCGATCCGAGACGACGGCGGTCTGGATCGCGAGCAGCCCGCCCGGGTCGAGTCGCGAGCGGATCCGCTCGAAGAGTGCGCCATGGAGGTTGGGTGCGATGTAGTGGAGGTTGTTGTTGAGCAGGATCAGATCGTGGGAGCCCGCGGCGAGGTTCATCGTCATGAAGTCGCCGATCCGGATCTCGCTGCGCCGCGAGAGGTCCGCCGCCTCCAGATTGCGCGCCGCGATCTCCGCGACTTCCGCATCCCGCTCGATCCCGACACCGTGAGCGTCGCGGTAACGCCGCAAGAATCGGACGAGGTAGCCCCCGTAGCCGCAGCCGATGTCGAGCAGCCGCCGCGCGCCGCGCACGCCGGGGATGCGACGGAGCGCGGCGATCGCCTGCCGCTCGACCCGCTGCGCGACCTCGGCGGCGCGCCGATTCTCCGTCGACGAGCCGAAGTCCGGCCGCTCGCCGTCCCGCATCAGGTCCGGCATGCGTTCGAAGAGCGGTCCGTAGCCCGCGATCGTCTCCTCGAGCAGCGCGAGCAGCGACTCCGAATCGGAAGCCTCGATCAGCCACTTCGCGAGGCCGTCCACCTGGTAGGCGCGGTCCCGCTCGCGGACCACGCGGACGAGGCCGTGAGAGGCCGCGGCGCGCAGCCAGGCCTGGAGCAGATCGGGCGCGAGTGGCAGGGTCTGCGCGAGCTGCTTGGCGGTCTTCGGCTGCGCGAGTGCCTCGAACAGACCCGTGCGGGCCCCGATCCCCAGCAGCTGGACGCGCGAAAAAGAGGCCAGCGTCCCCAAGAACGCCCGCTCCCGCCACTGCGAGGTCCATCGCGTCATTCGAGCTCTAGATTGGCGTAGCGCACCATCACCGTCTTCAGGCCCGCGCGGTCGAACTGGATCCGGAGCTTCTGACCCGGCCCGGAGCCGATGACGCCGGCCACCGTCCCACTGCCGAACACCGGATGTCGCACGCGCAGCCCGACCGCGATCGACGGCCCGTCTTCGGGCGCGCTCTGGTCGTACGAGTAGTCGCGCTCGGGATCGGCGCGGAAGCTCGCGCGCGCGCCGTCGCTGAGCGCGGCGTTCGGGATCTCACCCAGGAAGCGCGAGGGCGGCGACGAGGTGCTCGAACCGAATCGGCGGCGCTCTGCCGCGCAGGTCAGGGTGAGCTCCTCCATCGCCCGGGTCATCCCCACGTAACACAGGCGGCGCTCCTCCTCGACTCCGCTCGGGTCGCGCGACGAGGCCGCGTGCGGGAACATGCCCTCTTCCATTCCCACCATGAATACGACCGGAAATTCCAGACCCTTCGCGGAATGCGCCGTCATCAGGGACACGCAGTCGTCCCGCTCGTGATAGCTGTCCAGATCGGAGACCAGGGCCACCTGGTCGAGGAAGCGCTCGAGCGCGGAGCGATCGTCGTCGACCGCAGACGCGTCGACGCGTTCGAAGTCGTCGGCAGCCGTGAGCAGCTCCCGCAGATTCTCGAGGCGCGCGTCGGCCTCGGGCGTGCCTTCCTTCTCGAGGTGAGCGCCGTAGCCGGTCTCGTCGAGCACGCGCGCCAGCGCGTCGGCCGGAGACGAGGCCGCAACCTCCTCGCGCAGGGAGCGGATCAGGTCGAGAAACGCGCGGAGCTTGGGCGGAACGCGACCCCCTCCCTGTCCTTCGGCGATCGACGCAAACGCGTCGAACAGCGCGACGCGCCGCTCGGCGGAGAGGGACTCCGCTCGCTCGATCGTGGTCTTGCCGATCCCGCGGGCGGGCTTGTTGACGATGCGCCGGAGCGACGCGGCATCGGCCGGATTGACCAGCAGCCGGAGGTAGGCGAGCGCGTCCTTGACCTCCGCGCGGTCGTAGAAGCGAACGCCCCCGACCACGACGTACGGAACCTCGTACTTCAGCAATTCTTCTTCGAACAGACGCGATTGATGATTCGTGCGATAGAAGATCGCGAACTCGCCGCCGCGTCGGCTTCCGTCCCGGACCGCCGCGAGAATTCGACGCACCACGAAGTCGGCTTCGTCCCGATCGTTGCGGGCATGGTGAACCTGGATCAGCTCGCCGCCTTCCCGCTGGGTGACGAGGTCCTTGTGCCTGCGATCGAGGTTGTTCGCGACCACGCCGTTCGCGCCGTCGAGAATCGACTGGGTGGAGCGGTAGTTGATCTCCAGCTTCAGGGTCTCGGCATCGGGGTAGTCCCGCTCGAACTCCATGATGTTTCGAATGTCGGCGCCGCGCCACGCGTAGATCGACTGATCGGGGTCGCCGACGACACAGAGATTCCGATGCTGGCGGGAGATCTGCTGGATGAATTCGTACTGGATGCGATTGGTATCCTGATACTCGTCGACCAGCACGTATTGCCAGCGGCGCTGGTAGTGGGCGAGGACCTCGGGAAAGCGCTCGAACAGCTCGGTGGTGCGGAGGAGCAGATCGCCGAAGTCGAGGGCGTTGCTGTCCACCAGCAGCCGCTGGTAGGTGGCGTAGATTTCGGCCGCGGTCTCCGAATCGAGGTCTTGGGCCGCTCGCGCCGCCGCAGCCGGATCGAGCCCGTCGTTCTTCCAGCGATCGATCCTCCACTGAAAGCGCTTGGCCTCCGAAACCGAGGCGTCGAGCCCGTGACGTTTGAGGGCGTCGCGGATCGCGCTGCGAGTATCGGCTTCGTCGTAGATCACGAAGCCGCGCGAGTAACCCAGGTGGGCGATTTCGCGCCGCAGGATCCGCACGCAGGCCGAGTGAAAGGTGCTGATCCAGAGATCGGCCGTCGACATGCCGAGAATCTTCTCGACGCGTTCGCGCATTTCGCCCGCAGCCTTGTTGGTGAAGGTCACCGCGAGGACGTTCTCGGGCGGGATGCCGCACGCGCCGACGAGATAGGCGATGCGGTGGGTCAGCACCCGCGTCTTGCCGCTACCGGCTCCGGCCAGCACGAGCACCGGGCCCTCCGTCGCCTCGACCGCTGCGCGCTGCTGTGGGTTCAACGATGTGAGGATCGACTCAGCCTGCAAGGGGCCGTCTCCCGGGACTCTGCCAAGACTGCTCGGAGGAAAGCAGGGCTGCAGCATAATCGACGGCCACTGCTCGCTCAACGGGAGATGCGGCGATTCCCCTATTCGACGGTGACGCTCTTGGCGAGGTTGCGCGGTTGGTCGACGTCGGTTCCCTTGAGCACCGCGATGTGGTAGGCGAGCAGCTGCAGGGGCAGCACGGCGATGATCGAGGTCAGGTACTCCCCGAGGTCCGGGACGTAGATCACGTCGCTCGCCTTCTCGGCGATCTCATCGTCGCCTTCGGTCGCAATCGCGATGACGGCGCCCTCTCGCGAGCGAACCTGCTCGATGTTGGAGACCACCTTCTCGTAGAGCGGTCCACGAGTGGCGATCACGGCGACCGGCATGTCCTCGTCGATCAGCGCGATCGGGCCGTGCTTCATCTCGCCCGCGGCGTAGCCCTCCGCGTGGATGTAGGAGATCTCCTTGAGCTTGAGCGCCCCTTCGAGGGCGATCGGGTACATGATCCCGCGGCCCAGAAACAGGAAATTGGTCGAGTGGAAGTACTTCTGGGCGATCTCTCGGACCGCGTCATCGAGGTCGAGCGTGGTCTCGATCATGCGCGGAAGCCGCACGAGGTCGTGCAGGCGCTCGCGGACCTGCTCGCGCGCGAGCGCGCCGCGCGCGAGCGCGAGCTTCAGCGCGAGCAGGTAGTGGGCCACGATCTGCGTGGTGAAGGCCTTGGTGGACGCGACGCCGATCTCGGGCCCGGCGTGGGTGTAGAGCACGTCATCGCTCTCGCGCGGGATCGTCGCTTCGCGTGTGTTGCAGATCGAGATGACGCGCGAACCGCGCGCCTTCCCCTCGCGCAGCGCCGCCAGGGTGTCCGCGGTCTCCCCGGACTGCGAGACGGGGATCACCACGCAACAGCGGTCGAGCGCCGGCCGCCGGTAGCGGAACTCGCTCGCGAGATCGACGTCGGTCGGGATTCCCGCCAGCTGCTCGTAGAAATACCTCCCGACCATGCACGAGTAGTAGGCGGTCCCACAAGCGACGAGGTGGATTCGCGCGATGCGCTGCGCCTCGTCGGGATCCACCTCGATTCCGTTCAGATCGACGTCGCCCTCCTCCTCCGAGATCCGCGTGCCGATCGTGTCCAGCACGGCTCGGGGCTGTTCGAAGATCTCCTTCTGCATGAAGCGGTCGTAGCCGCCCTTCTCCGCCGATACGGGATCCCATTGAATCGAGATCGTCGCCCGCTCGATCGGATGCCCCTCCGCGTCGATCACCTCCACACGATCGGACGTGAGGGTCGCGAACTCGCCGTCGCGCAAGGAGATCATTCGACGCGTGTAGGGCAGGATCGCCGGAATGTCGCTCGCGAGAAACGACTCCTTCTCACCGAGCCCGAGGATGATCGGGCTGCCGCCGTTCTTCGCCGCGACGATCTGATCGGGATCGCTGCCGCTGACGATCGCGAACGCGTAGGATCCCGTGAGTCGCGAGCACGCGGCGCGCGCAGCGGAGAGCAGATCGTCCCCGGCCTCCACGCGTTCATCGACCAGGTGCGCGATCAATTCGGTGTCGGTGTCGGACTCCATCGTCCGCCCGGCATCGCGGAGCTCGGCGCGCAGCTGCCGGTAGTTCTCGACGATCCCATTGTGGACGATCGACACCGACCCCGAGCAGTGTGGGTGCGCGTTCCGCTCCGATGGCTTTCCGTGGGTGGCCCAGCGCGTGTGACCGATGCCGACGTGGCCCGAAACCGGATTGTCGCGCAGCACGCCCTCGAGATTCGCGAGCTTTCCGAGGGCGCGGCGCACGAGGATGTCGCCCTCGTCGAGGATCGCCACGCCCGCCGAGTCGTAGCCGCGGTACTCCAGGCGGCGCAGGCCATCGATCAACACGTCCATCGCCGTGCGATTGCGACCGATATATCCCACGATTCCACACATCTCGCACTCCTCGTGCCGCGCGGCGGGCGCGCTAGCGCGACTCCTCCTCTTCGCTGCGCTTGCGCTGCCGGGCGCCGCCCGCGCCGCGTCGCGCCGCCCAACCCTCCACGTTGCGGTGCTCCGCCCGCTCGACGGCGAGGGCGTCGTCGGGCACCGCGCCTCCGATCGTCGAGCCGGCTGCCACGGCGGCGTTCCTTCCGATCGTCACGGGCGCGATCAGATTCGCGTTGCAGCCGATCTTCGCGCCCTCACCGATGGTGGTCCGACTCTTCTCCCGCCAATTGTAATTCACGGTGATCGCGCCACAGCCAATGCTCGCTCGGGCTCCGACGTCGGCATCACCGATGTAGGACAGGTGATCGGCCTTCACGCCGTCGCCGATCGAACTGTTCTTGATCTCGACGAAGTTGCCGATCCGCACGCCGCGCCCCAGCCCACAGCCCGGCCGCAGGTGCGCGTGGGGGCCGAGAACGGAATCGTCACCGACGCAGCTCGATTCGATCACGCAGCCGGGCTTGAGGTGCACCCCGCGGCCGATCCGGCTTGCGCCCTGGATCGAACACCCCGGCTCGATCAGGCTATCCGCACCGACATCGACGTCCACGTCGATGTAGGTCGCCTCCGGGTCGACGATGGTGACACCGTCGAGCATCAACTGCTCCAGTTTGCGGCGGCGAATCGCCGCGGAAGCCCGCGCGAGCTCGACGCGCGTGTTGACGCCGATGGCCTCCTCGGAGTCCGCCATCGGCAGCGCCTCGACGCACAGGCCGTCGCGCACCGACAGTCCCACCAGATCGGTGAGGTAGACCTCGCCCTGTCGGTTGTGGTCGCCGATCCTCGCGAGCAACTTCCAGAGCAGCTCCGACGAGAGCAGGTACACCCCGGTGTTTCGCTCCCGCACCGCGAGCTCTTCCGGCGTGGCGTCGGTCGCCTCGACGATGCGCGCCACGGCGCCGGTCTCGTCGCGAATCACGATCCCCGGGACGTCGACCTCCGCGGTCAGCAACACGAGGTCCGCGCGCCTCTCGGCCTTGGCGGCGATCAGCCCCGCGAGCGTCTCGGTCCGGATCAGCGGCGTGTCGCCGTAGAGGATGAGGACGTCACCGTTGAATCCCCTGAGGGCCGATTCGGCCTGCGCGACCGCGTGGCCGGTGCCGCGCTGCTCGCTCTGCGTGACGAACACTGCGCGCTGCGCGAAGACCTCGCGCACCCGCTCCGCGTCGCGCCCGACGACCACCACGAGCCGCTCGGGATTCAGCGACTCCGCGACCGCGAGCGGGAAGGAGAGCATGGGTCGCCCGGCGAGCGCGTGGAGCACCTTGGCGCGCCCGGATTTCATCCGGGTCGCCTTGCCGGCCGCCAGAACGACCACCGCGATGGAAGGCGCCTGCGAACTCATCCGCTCCCTCTTTCGGTCCCACGCCGCCGGGGTTTGACCCGATCCTGCCGGAAGCTGCGAGATCGGCTCGCGCGAAGCGCGAGCCGCCCCGTGGGGCACCCGATGCTCGGTCAGGGTACTGCGCCAGCCCGGTCCGGGGTAGAGCGGCCCCGCCGGGGACGCGCCCGACTCGCCGCGCTTGCGGGGCTTCGATCGCCTCGGATAGATTGGCTGCAGCTGCGCGCCCAAAGAGGTGGCCCCATCCACATCGAAGGCAACACCCGCGGTCTCAAGTCCAGCCAGGTGCGCCGGCTGGAGCGACTGACCCGACGCCGCGTCCCGGTGGAGCGGGTCGTCAGCCACGAGCTCGCGCGCGAGCTCACCGAGCTCAGCTTCGAGATCGGCCGCCAGATCGGGGTCCTCGTGGACCGCCGCGGCGAGGTGACCCACGTGATGTGCGGAGACTCGAAGTCGATCGAGCTCCCGGACTGGGGCCGACTGCGGGCGGGCCGCGGCCGCCTGCGCGGCTTGCGCTGCATCCATACCCACCTGCGCGACGAAGGCCTGGACCGCGACGACCTGACGGACCTGATGCTGCTGCGGCTCGACGCGATGGTCGCGATCACCATCGACGAGCGCGGCCTGCCGAAGCTGGCCCACGTCGGATCGCTGCGGCCCGTCTTCGACGGCGAAGGCCCCGTGGAGCTGCTCCCGCCCGCGCCGCCCGCGAACCTGGAAGTCGATTTTCCGGCCTGGATTCGCGACATCGAGGACGCGCTCGGGCGCCTGGATCACACGCGCGAGATCAGCGGCTCCGAGGGCGCGATCCTGGTTTCGGTCTCGGCGGGGCGCTCCGCGCAGGAGCTCGAGACCCACCTGGCCGAGCTCGTCGAGCTCGCGCGGTCGGCCCGCGTGGAGGTCGTCGACACGATCATCCAGCAGCGCAATCGCGTGGATCCGCGCTACGTCGTCGGGCCGGGCAAGCTGCAGGAGCTCGCGATCCACGCGCTCCAGGGCGACGTCGACCTCGTGATCTTCGATCAGAG
>JBFGGA010000002.1:0-50336 GCA_041579295.1 Myxococcota bacterium
AGCGAATCCGGAGGATTCGCCGCCAGGAGCACGGCCGCGAGGCCGTGCGACGCCGCAAGCGAATCCGGAGGATTCGCCGCCAGGAGCACGGCCGCGAGGCCGTGCGACGCCGCACGCGAATCCGGAGGATTCGCCGTCACCGAATGGCTCCCCGATCGGGCAGCGGCCGCCCGAGGATGCTCAGGAACCGCTCCAAAAAATGGTAGGTCAGCCCCCAGATCACCTGGCGCCCGGGCTCCCCCACCAGGATTCCCGGGCGGCGGCGCGGCGATCCCGCCGCCACGGGGTGATCGACGTGGCGCTCGCGATCTGCGAGCGATTCGAGCGGAAACCAGAAGGCGTCCCGGACCTCGTGGTTGAGGGCCAGGGCGCCGGGGTCCCGCGCGTAGAAGACGAACGCGGAGACCGCGAAATCGCTGGGGGGCGCGGGCCGGCCGGGCAGATCGTCCAGGCGGCCGAGGAACTCCGAGCGCGCGAGCGACAATCCGACCTCTTCGAGTGTCTCGCGCTCGGCGGTCGCGCGGGCGGTCGGGTCGCCGGCGTCCACGCGACCACCCGGCAGGGCCATGTGGCCCGACCACGGATCGCCCGCGCGCCTCGCGCGCTCGATCAAGAGCAGATCCAGCGAGCCCGCTCGGTCGGTCAGCACGAGCGCCACCGCCGCGCGGTGACGCAGCGCGCCCTCGTGCAGCGCCGGCTCGTGCCCGAGCAGCGCCCGTCGAACGTCGTCGACCGCCAGCACCCCGCGAACATACCCCCGCGAGCGCATCACCGACTACCATCGAGGCCGAGGCGCCCCACCCGGGCTATTTTCCGGGAATGGTCGCCCCCCCGACGAACTCCTCCGTCATCCAGCGAATCCTCGATCTCGCCTCGAAGGAGCGGGGGGCCGCCACGCAGGCGATCCGCGGCATGTCGCTCGATCAGCAGGTCGCACTGGTCTGCGACACCCCGCTCGCGCGGCGCGCGTCGGTGCTCGAGCTCCTGCCGCTTCCCGAGGCCGTCATTCCGCTGATTCCCGAAGCCGAGCTGTGCTTCACCGTCAAGGCGATCGGGATCGAAGACGCGGCCTGGGTCCTCGAACACGCGACCCCGGAACAGATCGTCGCCTGCGTGGATCTGGACGGCTGGAGCGGCACGACCGCCGATCGGGGTGCGATCGATCGCTGGGTCGACGCGCTCTCCACGATGACGGACGCGGCCTTCCTTCGCGCGGTCCGCGCGCTCGACCCGGAGCTCCCGGTGCTCTACCTCAAGCATCGGATCCGCTGCTTCCAGAAGCCGGACGACGACGACGACTGGCAGCCGCCGGAGGGGAGTCAGACCGTCGAAGGGCAGTTCCATTTCGTGGCGATTCGCGAGGGAGACGATCTCGCGTCGCTTCGCGCGATGCTGCACGGGCTCTTCGTCACCGACTACTGGTCTTACTTTCGGATGATGCAGGGGGTCCTGCACGAGCTCGCCAGCGTCAACGAGGAATGGGCGCTGCGCTGGCGCACGGGCCGTCTGGAGGACCTCGGGTTTCCACCCTGGGATCGCGCGATGGAGATCTACCAGTTCATCCGGCGAGAAGACCGGACCGCGATCCCCGACGGCGCGCAGAGCCTCGACGTGGGCGAATGGCATCTGCCCGTCTGGATGCCGAACCTCCCCGCTTCCGCCGATCACGAGCATCTGCTCTTTCGAGCACTCGCGCAGCTCGACCCATCGGAGCGCCGATCCGCGCTGTACGCGTTCCTCGCGCTCGCCAACAAGGTGGCGGTCGCAGACCGAATGGAGCTCAGCGACGCGGAGTCGACCCCGATCGCGATCGAAAAGGCCGCAGTCTTTTCCAGCGTGGGGCTCGAGTTCCTCTCGAAGGAGCTGGGGCTGAGCGCCGCTGAGCTCGTGCGCCGCGTGCCTCTGCAGCGGCTGTTCACGCTCGGTGCAAACCTGGAGCCCGAGCGCGCCTACACGCGCGACAAGGAGAGCGGCTGAAGGACGAAGGGCCCGCCGACGCGCGGTCGGCGGGCCCTCGAGATCGATCCGGGGTCGTTCCTCAGAGATCGACCGGCTTCAGTGTCTTTCGCTTGTTGCCCAGCGCACGCTGTTCGGCCGTCGCAATCATGCCGCGAACGGTCTTGTCGAGCGCGCCGTAGAATTCGCTGCTCACGTTGCACTTCCTCGTCGCAGCCTTGGTGCGTGACTTCGAGATGATCAGATCACCGGAGCCCTTCTTCGCCGCCTTTCTCTTCGCTGCCATTGTTTCTCCTGTTTCGTCGGTGTTCCCTTCGATCACGGTCGATTCGCAAAACCGCTCGACGAGATCGCTCGGTGAACAGTTCGAGCTTCACCCCCATGTCGCACCTTACGGCATGGTTTGACCGGCGCATCATAGACGTTCTTTCCTCGGAAGCAAACGGAAAATGAGCGCGAGAAGCCTTCTGGGTGCCTTTTTCGGCCGGCAGCGAAATCGCATCCGGTCGGGCTGGGCGAAGCGGGACGTCGGGTGGGGGCGGAGCCCCACCGTTCTCGGCCGGGGGAGTCCGGAACCGGAAGCCGCTCTTCAGGTCTCGCACCGCCCCTGTTAGAATCCGGTGACATGAAGGCGATCGACCTGCGCAGCGACACCGTGACCCGGCCCACCGAAGCGATGCGAAGGGCGATGGCTGCCGCCGAAGTCGGCGACGACGTCTACGGGGAAGACCCGAGCGTCAATCGGCTACAGGAGAGGGCGGCGGAAATCACCGGAAAAGAGGCGGCCCTGTTCGTCACCTCGGGCACCATGGGCAACCAGGCGGCCATCGCGGCGTCCACGCGCCCCGGGGACACGCTGCTGGTCGGTGAAGACGCGCACATCTTTCTCTACGAGTCCGGAGCGGGAGCGGCGCTCTGGGGCGTCCAGATCGAGATGATCGGGTCGGGCGGCTTCTTCTCGGGCTCGGAGGTCGCCGACGCCATTCATCCGGTCGACGTCCACTACGCGCCCGCCCGGATGCTCGCGATGGAGAACACGCACAACCAGAGCGGTGGCCGGGTGTTTCCGCTGGACGAGCTGAAGGAGGCCGCGGCCGTCGCGCGCGAGCACGGACTGGCGGTGCACCTCGATGGTGCGCGCATCTTCAACGCGGCGGTCGCGAGCGGCACGCCCGTGGCGAAGTGGGCGGAGCCGTTCGACTCGCTGACCTTCTGCCTCTCGAAGGGGCTCGGCGCGCCGGTCGGCTCGGTCTTGTGCGGATCGTCCGATTTCATCTCGCGCGCCCACCGCGTCCGCAAGCAGATGGGTGGCGGAATGCGCCAGGCCGGAATCATCGCGGCCGGCGGCCTCCACGCACTGGACCACCACGTGGATCGCCTCGCCGACGATCACGCCAACGCGCGACGCCTCGCGACGGGACTCCAGAACATCGGCTTCAAGGTCGACCCCTTCCCCGAGACGAACATCGTGATCTTCGAGGCGGACCGCGCGGAAGAGTTCGAGGAGGAAATGCAGTCGCGCGGCGTCTTGATGCTGGCCCTGACGAAGCGCCTGGTTCGAGCGGTGACGCACTTGGACGTCCCGGAAGCGGACGTCGACGATGCGCTCGGTCGCATTGCAGATGTCGTGAAAGCCCGACCTCGTTGATCGGTCGCGCTGCATCGGCGCCGTAGCGCCGGGAATAACGCGCACTCGAGTGCGCACCGGTGAGCCGATCTGCTCGCCAGCCCGTCCAGACGAGGAGTCGAAATGTCATTCGAGAACGTGATCTTCGAGGTCGACGGCGGGATCGCCCGGCTGACGCTGAACCGCCCGAAGGCCGCCAACTCCCTCAACCTCGATCTGACCCACGAGCTGCTCCGAGCGGCCACCGCCTGCGCGGAGGACGCGTCGATTCGCGCGGTGCTGCTGACGGGAGCCGGCCGATTCTTCAGCGCGGGCGGAGACCTGAAGAACTTCGCGGCCGCCGAGGATCAGATCCCGAAGCTCGTGGCCGAAACGGCCAACACGCTCCACGCGGCGATCGCAAAACTTGCGCGCATGGACGCGCCCGTCGTGGCAGCGGTCAACGGGCCAGCGGCGGGCGCCGGCATGAGCTTGGTCTGCATGACGGACATCGCGTTGGCCGCCGAATCCGCGTTCTTCAGCATGGCGTACACCGCGGCGGGACTCGCGCCGGACGGGAGCTCGACCTACTTCCTGCCGCGCATCGTCGGAATCCGGCGCGCCAGGGAGCTCATGCTCACCAATCGCAGACTCTCCGCCGCCGAAGCCTGCGAGCTGGGGATCGTCGAGCGCGTCGTCCCCGACGACGACCTCATGCAGGAGGCCGAGAATCTCGCGAGCATGCTCGCGAGCGGACCCACACTCGCCTTCGGAGCCGTCAAGAAGCTGCTGATCGCGAGCCAGAACGCGCAGCTCGAAGATCAGCTCGACGCCGAGACGAGCGCGATCGTCGCGATGGCCGGGACGTCGGACGGGCGCGAAGGCGTCTCGGCGTTTCGGGAGAAACGCAAGCCCAGCTTCCGAGGGGCTTGATCGCGGCAAAAATCGGGGAGGCCCGATCTCAGCGACGGCGACGGCGACGGCGCTAACGCACTCCGTCTGTTACACATCCGAGTGAAGCCGAGCTCACCGATTGGATGTACTTGTAGAGCGTCCCCCGCTTCGCCTTGAGCTCGGGCGCCTTCCAGCGCGAGCGCCGCGCTTGGAGCTCGCCGGCGTCGACCTCCAGTTCGATGGTGTGCTTCTTCACGTCGATCGCAATCACGTCGCCGTCTTCGATCAGCGCAATCGGTCCGCCCTCCTGGGCCTCGGGCGTGACGTGCCCGATCAAGAAGCCGTGGGAGCCGCCCGAGAAGCGGCCGTCCGTGATCAGCGCGACGTCCGACCCGAAGCCCGCGCCCATCAGCACGGAGGTCGGGGTGAGCATCTCGGGCATGCCGGGGCCGCCCTTCGGGCCCTCGTAGCGGATCACGACGACGTCACCCGTCTGGATCTTCCCCTGCTCCACCGCGGCGAGCATGTCCTCCTCGCAGTCGAACGCGCGCGCCGGCCCGGAGAACAGATAACCCTCCTTGCCGGTGATCTTCCCCACCGCCCCGTCGGGCGCGAGGCTGCCGCGCAGGATCTGCAGATGGCCGGTCTGCTGGATCGGATCCTCCCAGGCGCGGATCACCCGCTGGCCGGCCGCGAGTGGCGGCGCCCCCGCGAGATTATCGGCGAGGGTCTCGCCGGTCACGGTGAGACAGTCCCCGTGGAGCGCCCCCTTCTCGAGCAGGTATTTCATCACGGCGGGCGTCCCACCGATGTCGTGGAGATCCTCCATCACGTACTGACCGCTGGGCTTGAGGTCGGCGAGGTAGGGGATGCGGTCGCTCGCCCGTTGGAAATCGTCGATCCCGAGCGGCACGCCGATCGCGTCGGCCATCGCGATCAGATGCAGCACGGCATTCGTCGAGCCACCCAGCGCGACCACCAACGCGATGGCGTTCTCGAACGCCGCGGGCGTCATGATGTCGCTGGGCTTGATGTCCCGCTCCAGCAGATGGCGGATCGCGGCGCCCGCGCGGCGGCACTCCTCGGCTTTCTCGGGAGCTTCCGCGGGCGTCGACGAGCTGTAGGGAAGACTCATGCCGAGCGCCTCGATCGCGACGGCCATCGTGTTCGCGGTGTACATCCCGCCGCACGCGCCCGCTCCCGGACAGGCCCTGCGCACGATGTCGCTGCGCGTCTCGTCGTCGATCGCCCCCGACAGATACCTTCCGTAGCTCTCGAACGCGGAGATGATGTCGAGCTTGTCTCCGCTTCGCGTGTGGCCGGGTTTGATGGTCCCGCCATAGATCATCAGGGAGGGGCGGTTTAGGCGCGCCATCGCCATCACGCAGCCGGGCATGTTCTTGTCGCAACCGGGCAGCGAGATGTTGGCATCGTACCACTGGGCGCACATCACCGTCTCGATGGAATCCGCGATCAGATCCCGCGATTGCAGCGAGTAGCTCATGCCCTCCGTTCCCATCGAGATCCCATCCGAGACGCCGATGGTGTTGAAGCGCATCCCGACCATTCCGGCGTCGACAACGCCCTGCTTGACGAGCGCAGCGAGGTCGTTCAGGTGCATGTTGCAGGAATTCCCCTCGTACCAGACGCTGGAGATCCCCACCTGCGGCTTCTCCATGTCGGACTCGGTCAACCCCGTCGCGTACAGCATCGCCTGGGAGGCGCCCTGTGCCTTCGGTTGCGTGATGCGGCGGCTGATCTTGTTCAGGACTTGCTTCATCATCGGACTCCGCGATCCAGACTCGAATCGCACCCACGAGGCCGGCCAAGATAGCGCCGATCCGCGCCGTTCGGACGCGCGGACCGTAGGCCCGAGGCCGGCACGGGGTTGGAGCCAAGACGGGCCGATCGGCTCGTCGCAGCGAGCGAATCCGCAGGATTCGCCGCGGAAGGCTCCCGTCAGCGCGCCCCCGCATCGGCCGCGTCGGGCGCGACCGGAGACGTGGGCGACTCCACGGGCTTCCAGCCGAGGGCGGCGAGGATCTCCGCGGCGCTCTCGCGCTCCTCTCGATGTACGGCCACGGCCGCCACGTCGCCGGCCGCGAGCGAGAAGCCCGCGTGCATCGGCGCGACCTTCTTGCCGCGCCGGATCGAGAGGATCACGAACTGCTCGCCGATCTCGACAGGCGGCTCATCGGCGCTCGCCTCCCGATCCGATCCGCCAACGTACTCCCAGGTTTCGACCTCGAGCTCGCCGTGACGGGCGCGGACGTCCCATCGCTCGACGTCGTGGGGGCCGTCGAACAGCACGACGACCTGCTCGCGCTTCACCAGGTCCGGCGCGAGTCCGGATTCCGGGTTGGTGGCGGCCACGTACGCGCGCGGAACACCGAAGTGCTCTCGGGCGCGGCTCGCGAAGATGCTGTTCAGCATCTGGTTGGTGGTGAGGCCGATCGCGCTGCCGACGTTCTCGAACCGCGCGCGCTGCAGCGTCCTCTCCTGAAGCGCGTCGCCGTACACGACCGGAAAGCCCGCTTCTTCCGCGAGGCGGCAATTCGCGGGATTGGTGTCGAGGAAGACGACCGGGATGCCGCCGTCCCTGAGTTGGTTGCCGAGCTCGATACCCAACCCCTGGGCGCCCAGGATTGCGACCGTCTCGCGCCCGGGAAGTCGCACCTTCAGCAGGTTCGCCACCGGCGCGCCCGTCAGCCCCGCGAGGACGACGGTCGCGGCGATGCACAGAAACACCATCGCGCGCAGCTCCGGACCGCCGGCGATGCCCTGGCTCTCCATCGCGGTCGCCGTGACGGATGCGACCGCGGCGGCCACGATCCCGCGCGGGGCGATCCAGGCGACGAAGAGCCGCTCGCGCAGCGAGAGCTCGGATCCGAGCGTCGACAACGCGACGTCGAGCGGTCGAATGACGGCGACGAGCAGGCCGACCACCGCGAGTCCGCTCCAACCGAGCGCCAGCACGTCGTCCAACCGCACGTCTGCGGCCAGCAACACGAAGAGCAGTCCGATCAACAGGACCGTGAGCTGATCCTTGAATTCGCGAAGGTCCCGGTCGACCCGCGTTCGCGAATTGCCGACCACCACGCCCGCCACCGTCACGGCGAGGATCCCGCTGTGGGAGACGAAGTGGTCGCAGCCCTGATAGACGAGCAGCACGTAGGCGAGCGCGAAGATGTTCTCGTAGCCCTCGGGGACGATGTCCTGGACGCGCAGCAACCACGCCAGCACGAACCCCGCGATCCCGCCGGCGATCGCCCCGAAGCCGAGGCTGACGGCGAGCACCATCGGCGCATTCCAGACCGACTCGATCCCCTGCAGGTAGATCCCGAGCAGCAGCGCGGCGAGAATCGCACCGATCGGGTCGATCAGGACGCCCTCCGCCTCGAGCACGGTCGCGAGCCTCGGGCGCAGCCTCAGATTCCGCACCAACGGACCGATCACGGTCGGGCCGGTGACGACGACCAATCCGCCGAAGACGACCGACCGCATCCAGGGCCAACCGAGACACCAGTGCGCGGCGAGCGCACCACCCAGCAGCGTGATCAGCGCTCCCCAGGTGACGAGGCGTCGGATCGAAGTCTGCTCGCGCCGCAAGCGCGAGATCTCGAGATTGAGCCCGCCCTCGAAGAGGATCACCGCAACCGCGAGATCGACGACCGCGACCAGGCCCAGACCGAGCGAGCGCGGCTCGATCCACGCGAGCCCGTCCGGGCCGAGGCAGGCACCCGCGAGCAACAGCAGCACGATGCCGGGAATCCGCAGGTGCCACGACACCGATTGGGCGAAGATGCCGACCGCCAGGGCGAGCACCATCGTGAGTGCGGGGTGATCCACGGTCGCCAAGGCTAACCCGAACGCGACCGACAATCACCTTCGCGAGCGAATCGGTCGCCGTCGCGGCTGCGGTATGATGGGCGATCCCACGACGGCTCCACGGACACCGCAACCCGTCGCGTTCGAGCCGTAGCGTCCCGCTCGAAAGCACAGGAGCAGGTCGATGCCGATGCAGGGCCGGACAGACCTCTTCTGGCGGGTGTTCTCGGATGTCCGCGCGCAGGAGCGATCGCGGTTCCTGTTCTTCGCGGGTTTGGCCGCACTGGTGAGCCTGGCGCAGACGCTCGGGCTCACGGGCGCGGAAGCGCTCTTCCTCGCCGAGGTCGGCATCGAATACCTGCCGATCACGATCATCTGCGGATCGATCTCGACGGTGTTGGGCTTCGCAATCTACGCGGCGCGGGTGGGCGACGTTCGCAACGACAGCTTCTTCATCCAGATGCTGGTCGGCGCGGGGGTTGCGCTCAGCGCCACGACGAGCGGGATCTGGCTCCAGATCCCCGGCGTGGCGGTCTTCCTGATCTGCTTCTTCTTCGTCACCCAGGCGATCTTCGTCAATCACCTCTGGACGTTCACCGCGGATTACTTCGACACGGTCGCCAGCAAGCGGATCGTTCCGCTGCTCACCATCGGAGCGAGCATCGGGGGCGTGGTCGGCGGCCTCGTCGCGGTGGTGATGACCGGGATCGCGGGAGCCGCGAGCCTCATCGTCGGCTGGGCGATCTTCCTGCTCGCCGCGGCCTCGATGGTTCGAATCGGTCGCTCGCGGCTGCGCAGCTGGGGGCCGATCGATCTCGAGGAAGCGGACGAGACCTCCGTGGAGGGAATCCGCGGGGCGATCCGATACGTGCGCGCCTCCAAGCTCGGCAGCGCCCTGCTCGTGTCCGCAATCGGAATGATCCTGGCCCTCGTCGTCGCGCGTTACATGTGGCTGGATGCGTTCGCGCTGCGCTTCCCGGATCCCGCAGACCTGGCCGCCTTCATCGGCCTCTTCCTGGCCGTCACCAACGCGCTCGAGATCGCCATCGAGATGTGGGTCACCCCCTGGGTCATTCGACACCTCGGCGTGCCGGGAAGCAACCTGATCCATCCGACACTGACGCTGTTGAGCTTCGGGGGGCTCGCCTACCAGTACAACATCGTCTCCGGCTCGCTTGCGCGCATGAACGGAGAAATGCTCGAGAACGCGCTCGCAAACCCGATTCGCGCGCTGCTCTGCAACGCCATACCGCTGCGCTTCCGCGGTCGCGTGAGGGCCTTCATCGAGGGGATCGCGGTCTACGCGGGCATGTCGATCGGCGGCGCCGTGCTCTGGGCTCTCGGCAGCCCGGAACCGTTCTGGTTGGCCGTGGCGGGTGGTTTCGCGAGCGCAATCTATCTCGTCGCCAACATCGGAGTGCGCCGCGAATACGTTCGTACGCTCGTCGATCAGCTCCGCGCGGGAAGGATCGACCTCGAGAGCCTCGGCGACGGGATCGGCAAATGGGAGGCCTCCCGCCTCGCCGAGCTGTGGGAAGAGCTCATCCGCAGGGAGGGCGACCGCCCCTCGAAGTCGCTCCTCAAGCTCATCAAGGCGCTCGCGGACCAGGGCATCGTCGAACCGCTGCTGCGCGCGCTCACCCATCCGAGTGTCGACGTGCGCAGCGCCTGCGCAACGGCACTGGCGTCGACGGGCCGGCGCGACAGCGCCGCCGCGCTCGAGTCCAGCCTCGACGATCCGGAGGCGCGGGTTCGGATCGCCGCGATCGACGGCCTCGTGCGACTCGGTGGCGAATCCCGGCTGGGGCCGAGGCTGCATCGACTGCTCGAAGATCCCGATCCCGTGGTTCGCGCCGAGGCGGCGCGGAGGGGCGGCACCCCAGGCGCGATCGCGCTCGAGAAGATGATCGGCTCGCCGGATCCCGCGGAGAGCATCGCCGCTCTCAAAGGCGCGCCGCCCGCGCTGCGGGCGGCCGTCGAAACGCGGATCCGCGACGCCGATCCCGGCGTGCGAGCCGCGGCGCTCAAACGAACCGCGGAGATCGCCGCAGAGCCCTCGATCGAGATGGAGGAGCTTCGGACGGCGCTCGCGGACCGCGATCCCCGCGTGAGGAGCGCGGCCGTCTACCTGTTGGCGAACGTCGAGGGGGAGGAAGCGCTCGAAGCGCTGGCGGCGGCCCTCGCGGACCCGTCCGCCGAGGTTCAGTTCGCGGCCGGCTCCGCGCTGATCTCGCACGGCGACGCGGCCGCGGACGCGATCGAGGGCCATCTGCGCGGCGAGTGCGAGCGCGCCGTCGCCGCCGCTCTGAGGGTTGCCGCGCATCTCGGCCCCGATCAATCGACGAGAATCCTTCACCGCGAGTTGCGCCGCCGCGCGCGCGAGCTGTGGTACTGGATGATCGCCCAGCAGCGCGTGACGACAGACGGCGGACTGGCCAACCGCTTCCTGCGCACCGCTTTCCTGGATGGCGTGGCGCGCAACCAGCGCATCGCCTTCCGGATCCTGGAATTCCTGGAGGGATCCAGCGTCGTGCGCAACATCGAAAAGGCGTTGCGCTTTGGCACGACCCGGGCCAGGGGAGATGCGCTCGAAATCCTCTCCCATCTGGGCGATCGGGAGGCCGCTCGACTGCTCGTGATCTTCTACGAATCCGGATCGCTCGCAGATCGAATCGAGATGATCCATAAATACGTGTCCGTCCCCGACGATCTTCAACAGATGATCGAGAATGCGCTCAAATCGGATTCGAGATGGATTCGAATGGGCGCGCTGGACTTCGTCGACGGGGTCGATCGAAAGCCGCGCGAGGAGGCAATCATGGAACGCTTGCTGGCACTCAAGGAGATCCCGCTCTTCAAGAATCTGAGCCTGGATCAGCTCGAAGCGGTGCACCAGATCACCAAGGAGGTGGAGTACCTGCCGGGGGAGGTCATTCTGAGACAGGACGAGCTCGGCGATGAGCTCTACCTGCTCCTCGAGGGCCGCGTGCGGATCTTCACGAACTACGGCATGCCCACCGAGGACGAAAAGCCCTCGCAAAGCGCGGTGAGTTCCTTCGGCGAGATGGCGGTGCTCCACGACGGAACGCGAACCGCGACGGTGGTGGCCGCGGAGCGATCCCACCTGCTCTGCCTGGACGGAAACAGCCTTCGCGAGCTGCTGATGCAGATGCCCGAGATTTCCTTCGCGATGTTCCGGGTTCTCGTGGAGCGGGTGCGGCAGGCAGAGGATCCGATTCGCAGCGGCTGAAGCTCGAGCTTTGCCCGAGAGCGATTCGGCGAGAACCCCGAGTGCGGTCCGGACGCGGCCCTCCCCGCGCCGGGCGCTTGCGAAACCCGCGATTCGGGCTCATCCTGCTGGCGTGGAGGGGGGTGCCCGGGCCACGTGATTACGAGCACGATGTCCACGCTGATCGGCGCGGAGCGCGATCGGATCTGGCGCGCGATCACGGATCCGAGCGAACTGCTTCGCTGGGACGAACAGCTCGTCGCGCTGCTCGACCCGGCTCCCGACTTTCCGCGGCTCGGCCAGCGGGTGCGCTGGCGGTACCGGATCGGATCGGTCCCGGTGGTGATCCATCAAACCATCCGGGAGGTCCAGCCGGGTGAGATCCTGCAATCGGCGATCTCCCGCGGCGTCTTCTCTTTTGAAGAGACCTACACGCTCGCGGACGAGGTCGCGCTGCCCGATCGGACCCGGCTGAGCCTGCGAGTCGTCACGTCCAACTCGACGCCGGTCGTGGGCGGCTCGATGGATCGATTCGCGATCCGGCGCCTGTCCGCGGAGCTGATCGATTCGCGCCTGCGCGCGGTTCAAAAATGGTGTGAGAACCACGCCTGAACGACGCGCCGAAGGAGCGCCGTCGATGACCGCGCACCGCGCGAACGGTTGGACGGGCGGGCAATACAGCGTCTACCGATGGGCGCTCGGCGCCTACCTGCTCGGACAATTCGCGCGCCTGGTCCCTTCGGCCTCCGAGATCTCGCAGGGTGCGGGCGCGGCGCAAGCGATCGCGCCGGAGCCCCTGCTCGCGGATTCGCCGGCGCCGATCGCCGCGCTGCTCGTCGCCGCCAGCGCAGCGAGCCTCCTCCTCGCGATCGGGCTGCGCGATCGCGTCGCGAGCCTGCTGCTGCTGGCTTGCCTGATCGCCCTCCACCTCGGAGCGGATCCCCGGATCGCGAGCCCTCTGCTCGCGAATGCGGGCGCACCCTTCATCGGCTGGCTGCTGGCCGCACACGCCTTCGCTCCGCGCCGGCCCTACGGCTCGTGGGACGCCCGCGGGCGAATCGACCCCGCAGGCGACTGGCGCCTGCCCGAATGGCTCCACGTCGCCACCTGGGCCGCGCTCGCGATCGGAGTCGCGTACCTCGGCGCGGCCAAGCTCGCGAATCCGTCGTGGATCGACGGGAGCGCGCTATCGCGAGCGCTGAGCGACCCGCAGGTGCGGCCGGGGCCCCTGGCAGAGCTCGCCCTGCTGCTGCCGCCGCCGCTGCTCGCGCTCGCGACCTGGAGCACACTCGCGCTCGAGATCGGCTTCGCGCCACTCGCGTTCCTGAGAAGCGCGCGGCCGTGGGCCTGGCTCGCGCTCCTCGGCGCGCAGCTGTTTTCGCTGGCCCTGGGCGAGTTCGCGGGCTTGAACTCGGCGACGCTGATGCTCCAGCTCCTCGCCTTCGATCCCGCCTGGGTGCGGGGCGACACAGCGGCGAGACCCGCGCTGATCTTCTACGACGGCGGCTGCGGCCTGTGTCACCGATTCGTGCGCTTCGCGCTCGCCGAGGACCGCGAAGGCGAACGGTTCCGCTTCGCCCCGCTCGAGGGCAACGCGTTCGCGGCCATTCGAGACGATGCCGCTCGGACGCAAGCGCTCGGCGGGGCCGATGGCATCGTGCTGTGGCTGTCCCACGGGCGGCTGTTGGTCCGCGGCGCGGCGATGCTCGAGATCGCAACGCGGCTGGGCGGGCTGTGGCGCGTGGCGGCGGGCGCGGCGCGCGCGCTGCCCCCGCGCTGGCTCGACGCGGTCTACGACGGCATCGCGAAGATCCGCCACCGGCTCTTCGCGGCCCCGCCGGAAGCCTGTCCGGTCCTGCCCGCGAAGCTGCGCGCGCGCTTCGACCTCTCCTGACGCCCCGCGCGCGACGCTTCAGATGTGAAGCTCTTCGGGAACCCAGCGCGCGGGGTCTTCGAAGCGCTCGCGGGTCAGCGCGCCGAGGTCGCAGGATTCGAAGCGACCGCTCGCGATGAGGGCGGCCATCTCGCGACCCACCGCGTAGGACTGCATGACGCCGCGCCCGGTGAACGAGTGCGCCTCGAAGAGATTCTCGAAGCCGCCGACCTTGCCCGCGATGCCGCTGCAATCGGGCGTGACCGCGTAGAGTCCCGCCCATCCGCGCACGTGGCCGCAACGCTCGAAGCTGCTCGAGCGATGAGCCAGCCGCTGCCAGATCTCGTTCTCGAAGAAGTCGTTGCCGTCGTAGTCGAAATCGAAGCCGGGCGCCTCGTCGACGACCGAGAAGCCCGCGAGAACGTGGGGGCCCTCGGGGTGAAAGTAGAGTCCGCTGGCGTCCACGATCATGCCGAGATCCGCCAACGCGACCCCGGGCGAAACGTCCTCGCGGTGGATGTCGACCAGGCAGATCTGGCGGCGGACGGCCTCGGTCACGTCCGAGACTCCGATCTTCGCCGAGAAGATCGGAGACCAAGCACCGAGGCAGTTGACCACCACGTCACAGGAAATGCGGGTCTCGCCGGACTGCTTGTCGAGCGGGACGCGGTGGGTGGTTAGGATCTCGCGGATCGTGCCGCCCGTGTCCGCGATTTCTCCGCGCTCCACCTCGATCACGTCGACGGCAGCGACGCGGCGCCGACTTCCCGCGGCGCCCGCGACGCGCTGTGTCACCGCGCCGGCCACGTAGTGTCGATTTCGGAACACGACGCCCATGCGCTCGGCCTCGGAGCGGTACCACGCTCGGACGGCGTTCGGATTCACCAGGCCGTCGCGAGGTGAGAAGGTGGCACCGACGATCTCGTCGAGGTTGCGGTCGAGGATCGGGAAGCGCTCGGCGGTTTCGGCCGTCGACAGGAGCTCGACACCGAGTCCACAGTCGTTCTGGGACTTCCGCTTCTCGATCGCCTGCGCGTAGAGCTCGGGATCGGAATAGAGCCAGAGGTAGCCGCGGTCGCGGAATCCGAAGGTCGCCGCGTTGTCTCGAAAGAAATCGAGCGTCGCGCGACACGAGTGGATGTTCACGGGCTGCCACCAGGTGGCTCGCACGCCCCCGGCGTTCAACTCCGAAGACGCGTAGACGCCGGCGAGATCGAGATCGACGACGACGATGCCGCTCACGCCGCGGCTGGCCAACGCCCAGGCGATCGATGTTCCGACGATGCCGCCACCCACGATGAGAACGTCTGCGCGTTCCATCCCGCCCAGATGCTAGCCCAGGGCCCCCGCGCGTCGGCGCGCTCGCCGCGCCAAGCCGCTCGATCCGAGTGGCCGGCGCTGCCGGCCTACCCCGGCGCGGCGGACGCCACGCTCTCGCGCACGACCGCGAGCAGCTCCGTCAGGTCGTCGTCCGGAATGTTGAGTGAAGGCGCCACGTAGACCACGTTTCCGATCGGCCGCAGGTAGACGCCGCGCCGCTGGGCCTCGCTGTAGACCCGCCAGCCGAGCTGCGCGAGGTAACCGCCTTCGCCTTCCAGGTCGAGGGCGCCGATCATCCCGATCGAGCGCGTCTGCGAGACGCCGGGGAGCTCGCGCATCGCCTCGAACGCGCGGGCGATCTGCTCGGCCTTCGGCTTCGAGCGATCGAGGACGTGCTCGTCCTCGAATACCTCGAGCACTTCCCGCGCGACCGCCGCGCCGAGCGGATTGCCACAGAAGGTGTGTCCGTAGTAGAAGGCGCGCTCCGCGTCGCCGAGGAACCCGTCGAAGATGCGGTCGGTGGCGAGGGTCGCCGCCATCGGCAAGAGTCCACCCGTGAAGGCCTTCGAGGTGCACAGCAGATCGGGGGCGATGCCCGCGTGCTCGCAGGCCCACATCGGCCCGGTTCGCCCGTATCCGGTGAAGACCTCGTCGCAGATCAAGAAGACGTCGTGGCGGTCGCAGAGCTCGCGGGCGGCGCGAAGCATCGCGGGATCGTAGATCCGCATGCCGGCGGCCCCCTGCACGATCGATTCGAAGACCACGCCCGCGATCGTGTCGGCGTTGCGCGCAATGGCCGCCTCGAGCGCTTCGAGGCAGCGGGGCAGCTGCGCGGTGTCGCGCGCGGGGGGGACGTAGAGACACTCGAGCAGCACTCTGGAAAAGGGCCTGCGAAATACCTCCACCCCGCCGAGCGCCGTCGTGCCGATCGTGTCGCCGTGGTAGCCCTCTTCCAGCGCCACGAAACGGGTCCGCTCGGGGCGGCCGTTCTGCGCCCAGTACTGGAGCGAGAGCTTCATCGCGACCTCGATCGACGTCGCGCCGTTGTCGCTGTAGAAGACGTGCGACAAACCGTCGGGGGCGACAGCGCACAACGCCTCCGCGAGCTCGGACGCCGGCGCGTGTGTGATCCCGCCCAGCGCCGTGTGGCAGAGCACCTCCGACTGCCGGCGCAGAGCTTCCACCAGACGCGGGTGATTGTGGCCGACGACCGACGTCCACCAGGATGCGTTGGCATCGATGTAGCTGCACCCGTCGGCGCCGATCAGTCGCGAGCCGGACGCCTCGACGATCACGAGCGGATCGACGCTCTTCCGGTAGGCGCTCATCTCCGTGTAGGGGTGCCACACGTAGCGCTTGTCGAGCTCGACGATGCGGTCGGATGAATCCCCCGGCATCTGCGTCCACCAGCGCCTAGAGCACGAGCTCGGCCAGCAATCGAACCGCCTCGGGCTGGTGGGCGCCCAACAGCAGCGTCGTCGCCGGAGACGCCTTCCAGGCCTGGATGCGATCCGCGATCCTGTCGCGCGTCCCGATGAGCGAGATCGCATCCGCGAGCTCGTCGGGTACCGCGGCGAGCGCTTCGTCCTTCTTCCCGTCGAGATACAGATCCTGGATCTTCGTCGCCGCCGCTTCGTAGCCGAGCCGCGTCGCGTAGTCGGTATAGAAGTTCTTCCCGCGCGCACCCATCCCTCCGATGTAGAGGGCGAGCATGCCCTTCACGGGAATCCGACAGCTCTCGAGATCGTCCCCGACGACGCAGGTCACGAACGGCGCGATGTCGAAGTCGCGCATGCTCTTGGCGCCACCGGCGTCGGCGATTCCCTCTTCGATGAACGGCACGAGCGCCTCCGGTTTGCCGGGGTCCATCCAGACGGGAAATACGCCGTCGGCCACCTCCCCGCTGCAGGCGAGTCCCTTCGGCGTGATCGCGGCGGTGTAGATCTTCAGATCCGGTCGGCCGTGGAGAATGCTCTTGAGCGGTTTGCCGAGCCCCGTCGCGCCCTCTCCGGTGAAGGGGATCTGGTAGTGGTAGCCCTTGTGCTCGAGTCGATGCTCTCGCGCGAGGATCTTGCGCACGATGCTCACGTACTCTCGCGTTCTCGTGAGGGGGCGCCCGTAGGCGACTCCGTGCCAACCCTCCACAACCTGGGGGCCGGAGGGTCCGATTCCGAGGGTGAAGCGCCCGCCGGAGAGTCGGTCGAGGGTCATCGCCGTCATCGCAGCCATCGCGGGCGTTCGAGCCGGCATCTGCATGATCGCCGTACCGAGTCCGATCCGGCTCGTCTTCGCCGCGATGAACGTGAGGGGGACGACCGCGTCGCATCCGTAGGCTTCGGCGGTCCACACCGAGCTGTAGCCGAGGCGCTCCGCCTCGAGGATCAGATCGTAGTCGATGCGTATGTCGGGCCCGAAATAACCGGTGAGTAGACCGAGTCGCATGGGAAGACCTCAGTTGGGGTGAGCCTGCGCCCGCAGCATACCGGATCTGGATGCGCAGTGGAGACGCAGTCGTCGGCGACACGGCTGTGAAGTCGGGATCGCGTCTTGCCGAAAAGAGGCAATGTGGCGGTAGACCGACATCGCGCCCAAGGTCGCATCCGTTGCGCGTCGCCGCGCGCCGCCCGCACGGCCCAGGCGTTCCTATGCGCCTGGCTCGCACTCTGCGGGCCGCTCGGCGGCGCGCAGGCGGTGCTCATCGAGACCGGCGACGGGACCGGAAACGTCAGCGCCCCGCCCGACGATCCGGGCTGGGCGAATGTCGGAGAGCGGAGCAACCTGACCGTCGTGTATCTGGGGCGGCGCTGGGTGCTGACCGCCGCTCACGTCGGCGCGGGAGACGTCGTCTTCGAGGGACAGACCTACTCTCCCGTGCCGGGCTCGGCGATCCAGTTCGAGAATCCGGACACCAGCCCGGCCGACCTCATGGTCTTCAAGGTCTTCGGGAGCCCGGGCCTGCCCCGGCTCGACATTCCCAGCTCGCCACCGGTGGTCGGCGATTCGCTCGTCGCGATCGGTCAGGGCCTGAACCGCGGCAGCGCGACCAGCTTCATGGGGATCGGCGGCTACGAGTGGGGAATCGGCAATAGCATGCGCTGGGGCACCAACTTCGTCTCGGAAGTCGATCTGTGGGTGGACACTTCCTACAGCTTCGCGGCGACGTTCAGCGACCCGCTGGATCCGAGCGCCACCCCCGACGAAGCCGCGGGCGCGAACGGAGACTCGGGTGGCGCAGCGTTCATCGAGATCGGAGGCGATTGGCATCTGGCGGGCATCATCTTCTCGATCAGCCAGTACGTCGGCCAGCCGAGCAACACGTCGATCTACGGCAACGAGCTCTTCGCGGTGGACCTCTCGTTCTATCGCGATGACATCCTGGCGGTGATCGAGCAGAAGAGCTGCTCGGATGGCCTCGACGACGACGGCGACGGCTTCACGGACTACCCCGCAGATCCGGAGTGCGCGAGCCCCAACGACGACTCGGAATCGATTCCGGGCGTCGCCTCCCTCGCCATGGCCGGCAGGATCGCGCTGGTGGGATCGCTGCTGCTCGCGTTCGCCGCGCGTTCACGCGCCCGCGGCGCGGAGGCTTGAGCCGCCGCGGCGAGCGAAACGGCCCGACGCGGCGAAGAGTCCGATCCGGGATCAGCGGCGCTCGAGCCGACGCGCCTCGGGGTCGACGGCGGGCGGCCGGTAGCTGTAGCCCTGGGTGTCGAGCGCGATCGTTCGCGGGCCCTCGGCGGCATCGGCGGAGTCATCGAGAACCACGGTGACGGAGGTCGCGGCGCCGGCCTCGGAGGTCGGGTCGCAGGTCGTCTCCGGAGCGACGAGCCGCAGCGAGACCACGCCGATCGCGTCGTCGTCGGCGCGCACGGCCTGCACACCGGGCAGGCTCAGCGCCAGCGTCGCGATCGCGCTCAGGTAGCCGGCGCAGGTCTTCCAGTCGGGCGGTCTCATGGATGTCTCCGCGCTGCCGTTCGCCTATCCTCTCTCCCAATCGGCGCATCGCCCCCAGAGCTTGACGCGAATTCGACGCCGACTGCATCTGCATTGCCCTGCTGCTGCGCTCGTGTTTCGCGGAAGCTGCGGAAGAACTGCCGACCGGACGGCCCACCGAGCGGGAGGCTCCATGCACCTCGTCACGTTCGAGCGCTCGAGCGCTCACCGCGACTGGAACGACACCGGCGCGCTGGAAGATGGGGCGATGGGCTTCGAATCGCTCGAACCCATGCGGCTGGGCTCGCGGCGGCTCGGCGCCGTTCTCTCGGTCGGCCAATACGCGGGATGGGTGGTGGACCTCAACCGCGCGCTCGCGATCAAGCTCGCCTACGACGACGTCGGCGCCCCGGAGATCGAGGCGGATTCGCTGGTGCCCACGGACATGCTCTCCTTCCTGCGCCTCGGCCGCGCGGCGATGAAGGCGGCGAAGACGGCGCTCGGCTTCGCGATCGAAACCCTCGGCTGCTACAACGCGCCCGATTTCCTGCGAGCCGGCGCCGTCGAGCCAGCGGGCCGCGTGCGCTTGTGTGCGCCGCTGCCGCGGCCGGGAAAGATCATCGGAGCAACACACGAAGATGTCGGTCCGGACACCTCGCACTCGGACGACTCCGCGACGCCGAGACTCTTCTTGAAGGCGCCGTCCGCGGTGATCGGGCCGGACGACGAGATCGCGCTCCCGGAACACGCGCGCCGCGTCTACTTCCAGGGGGCCCTGGCCGCCGTGATCGGGGAGCGGACCCGGAACGTCGCGGTCGCCGAAGCACTCGACCGCGTCGCGGGTTACTGCGCGGCCAACGACGTAACCAGCCCTGAGATCGAAGACGCTTCGGTCGGCAGATCCTGCGACACCTTCGCACCCCTCGGACCGTGGCTGGTGACGGCGGACGAGGTGCCGGATCCCACGAATCTCGGCATCCGCTCCAGCGTGTCGGGCAAGGAGGTGCAGATCGCGAGGACCAAGGAGATGCGGTTTTCGATCGCGCAGATCATCGCACACGCGGCGCGGATCATGGCGCTCGAAGCGGGCGACGTGATACTCACGGGACCGCCCGCCGCCAGCGGAGCATCCGGGCTGCGCAAGCGCCGCCTTCGCGACGGCGACCTCATCGAGGTCGAGGTCGAATCTCTGGGAAGGTTGCGCAATTACGTGAGGACGGCGAAGTCGAACTAGATGCCCGCGCAGTTCCGTCGGGGGAACGCGTTGCCGGGCGCTGGCGGGGGCCCAGTTGGCCTGGGTGATCGCCAGCACGCGCAGTTCCGTCGGGGGAACGCGTTGCCGGGCGCTGGCGGGGGCCCAGTTGGCCTGGGTGATCGCCAGCACGCGCAGTTCCGTCGGGGGAGCGCGTTGCCGGGCGCTGGCGGGGGCCCAGTTGGCCGGGGTGATCGCCAGCACGCGCAGTTCCGTCGGGGGAGCGCGTTGCCGGGCGCTGGCGGGGGCCGAGTCGGCCGGGGTGATGGCTAGATTCCGGAGCCCTTTTCTTCCAGGTGGATCCCGCACTCCTTGAGGTCGGAGCTCTCCCACCACCAGCGCCCGGAACGCAGATCGTCGCCGGGGCCGATCGCCCGCGAGCACGGGTCGCAGCCCACCGACGGATAGCCCTCGCCGTGGAGCCGATTGACCGGAACGTCGAACTCCCGCACGTAGTCGAGAACCCGCTCGCGCGTCCAGTCGGCGATCGGGTTGAGCTTCGCGATGCCACCGTGGGCCCGATCGATTTCGATCTTCTCCGTCTTCTCGCGCGCGCTGCTCTGATCGCGGCGAAGCCCGGTCACCCAGGCGTCGAGCCCCGACAGGAATCGGTTGAGCGGCTCGACCTTGCGGATCCTGCAGCAGAGCTCGCGCTTCTCGACGCTCTCGTAGAAGAGGTTCAAGCCGTGGTCCCGAACCATCGACTGCACGCGCTGCGCGTCCGGGAAGATGACCTCGACGGTCTTGCCGTAGCGCTCCCGCACGCGGTCGATGAGGTCGTAGGTGGCCTGCGGCAGGCGCCCGGTATCGAGCACGAACACCCGCGAGGCGGGATCGAGCCGGTGCATCATGTCGAGCAGCACGAGCCCCTCGTGAGCCCCGAACGAGCACGAGAGCGCGATCCGATCCGCAAAATTTTCCAGTCCCCAGATCAAGATCTCGCGCGCGCTCAGCGACTCCGCGACACCGGACCGGATGTACTCCAATACCTCGTCATTCAATCTATTTTCCGATCCTTTCGCGGCGATCTCGAGTGCCATGGCCAAAAAGCATACTTGAGACTCGCACATTTTCAAATAATACAACTGTGAACGACCGTATTAATGAGCGCGCGGATATCGGGCGAGCGCTGCGCGGACGCCGCGCGTCGGCTCAGTCGCGGATCGCCGCGACGAGCTGCTGGAAGACCTCGAGGTAGCGATCGATGTCTTCGGGCACCGCGGCGAACGAGACCGCGGGGCCCGCGGTGACGACGGCCTCCCAGATGCCGCGGTTGGCCAGAAAGACGCGCTGCAGGCGGTTCGTTCCGAAGTCTGCGGCACGGCTCGCCTCGAGGGTGTTGCGCGGGGCCCGCTCGGCGTAGCACACGCCGGTGCGGCAGTAGAGCCGGTGCGCGGACCAGGGCAGGCCGGCCGCTTTCGAGATCCGCTCGATGCCGTCGGCGAGCCGCTCGCCGAGGTCTGCGGTGCGCGCGTGTCCCTCGGGCGTGAGGATCTCGCGCAGCGCGGCCCGAGCGCCGACGAGCCCGAGCGGGTTGCCGTGGAGGGTTCCGCCCAGCCACAGCGAAGTCGAATCGCCGCTGGGCCACTCGTCCCGCTCGACGTTCGCCTCACAGACGCGCGCGAGCGACTCGGTCATCCCGTAGACGCCGAGCGGAATCCCGCCCGCGATGCTCTTGCCCATCACCAGCAGGTCCGGCTCCAGGCTCCATGCCCGCGTGAGCCCTCCCCACGCGCAGACGTGGGTGTGCGTTTCGTCGACGAGCAGCAGCGCCCCATGGCTGCGGGAGAGATCGCGCAGCGACTTGTGGAAGCCCGGATCGGGCGCGACGACGTTCACGTTCGTGAGCGCGGGCTCGACCATCACGCAGGCCGTCGAGCGCTCGCGCAACACGCGCTCGACCGCATCGAGATCGTTGAACTGGACCATGACGCTGTCGGGCCAGCGGCCGGACTGCAGCTCGTTCTCTCGGGCCGCCATCATCGTGTCGTCGATCAGTCCGTGGTACCCGCCGTCGAAGGTCAGGATCCGCCGGCGGCCGGTCGCGGCGCGCGCGATGCGAATCGCCTCCGTGTTCGCGCTGGTCGCAGAGAGCGTGTACTGCCAGAACGGCAGCCCGAAGCGATCGGCCAGCAGCTCGGAGACCTCGACGCTCGCCTCGCTCGGCAGCAGGAACTGGGAGCCGCGCGCAACCTGCTCGGACACGGCGTCGACGACCTGCTGGGGCGCGAACCCACACGACATGCTCATGTCCGCGTGGTTCATGTCCAGGTAGCGGTGGCCGTCGATGTCGGTGAAGTAGGTGCCCCGCCCTTCCTTCACGAACAGGGTCGGGTGCGCGTAGAGCCCGGACATCCACGGCATCGGAACGCCGCTCGGCATCGAACGCCGCGCGCGCTCGAGCATCTCGATGCTCTTCGGCCGTTCGGCGATGAAGCGCGCGAGCTCCTCTTCGTAGAGGTCGTCGATCCTTCCGCGGTCGATCTCGGCCACCTTCGGCACTCCCGGGAGCTCCGCCGGCTCGACGGGCCCGAAGAATCCGCGGGCCCGCCCCGCACACGATAGCGCTCGATACCGGGGCGATCCCCGGGTTGCGGGCAGTGCCGCGAGATCGACTCGAAGTTGGTTGGTGACCCGAATTTCGCCATAGGCGGAATTCCCGCCGAGCCGATATCCTCCCCGCCCGACATCTGGGAGGAACCATGAATTCGAACGACGCAGCGGGCCTCGCGATCGCGGAGGTCGGCGGCGGAACCGCAGAGCTCCAGGCGAAGGACAACCGATTCGTCCACCCCTGGGAAAACCTGAAGAACATCGGAAAGAACAAGCGACCCGTTCTCACCCGAGGCGAGGGAATCTACGTCTACGACAGCGACGGCAACCGCTACATCGACGGCCCCGCCGGGATGTGGTGCGTGAACGTCGGCTACGGGCGACGCGAGATCGCGGACGCAGTTGCGAAGCAGCTCGCGGAGATGCCCTACGACAGCCCGTGGTCGTTCACGAACATCCCCGCGGCGCAGCTCGCCGAACGCCTGACGGCGCTTGCGCCCGGAGACCTCAACCACGTCTTCTTCACGACGGCCGGCTCGCTCGCCGTCGATAGCGCGCTTCGATTCGTGATGTTCTACAACACCATCCTCGGTCGGCCCGAGAAGCGCCACATCATCACGAGACAGGACGCCTATCACGGGAGCACCTATCTCACCGCTTCCTGCAGCGGAAAGGAGCGCGACAAGACCTATCAGGTGTTCGAGAAGGGGTTCATCCACCACCTCCCCTCGCCCAATCCCTATCGGCGCCCGGAAGGCATGAGCATCGACGCGTTCCGTGACGAGAAGGTCGCCGATCTCGAGAACAAGATCCTCGAGCTCGGCCCGGAGAACGTCGCCGTGTTCATCGCCGAGCCGGTGCTCGCGTCCGGCGGTGTGGTCGTTCCGCCGCCCGGCTACCAGAAGAAGTGCCTCGAGGTCTGCAGGCGCCACGACGTCCTCTACATCTCCGACGAGGTCGTCACCGCTTTCGGCCGCTGCGGCCACATCTTCGCGAGCGAGGCCGTCTTCGACATCGTCCCGGACATCATCACGACCGCGAAGGGGATCTCGTCCGGCTACGTGCCCCTCGGCGCCACCTTCATCTCGGATCGACTGATCCAGGAGGCGGCGGCGGCGGGCTCGCCGCACTCGATCTTCGCCAACGGCTTCACCTACTCGGGGCATCCGGCCTCGTGCGCGGCGGGACTCGCGACGCTCGACATCCTCGAGCGCGAGCGGATCTGCGAGCACGTTCGCGAGATCACGCCCTACTTCCAGCAGAGATGGCAGGAGCTCCGCGACATCCCCCTCGTCGGCGACGTCCGCGGAGCGGGGTTGATCGCGTGCGTCGAATGCCAGATCGACCCGGAAAGAGACGACACCCTGAAGGTCGACTACGAAATCGGAAACCGCATCGACGATTACTGCCACGAGCTCGGCTTGATCCTGCGCCCCTTCATCAATCAGTGCATCGTCTCTCCGCCGTTGACGATCACGCGCGAGCAGATCGACGAAATGGTCCAGATCCTCCGCACCGGGATCGAAAAAGCGATGGAAGACGCGCGAAGGGACGGCCTGTTCAAGGGCTAGCCGAGCGTTCGGCACGGGAGTACCCGATGCACTTCGGCGTGACGATCTTCCCCACCGAATACGCGATTCCGATGAACGATCTCGGTTGCGCCGCCGAAGAGCGCGGCTTCGAATCGCTGTGGGTTTCGGAGCATACGCACATCCCTGTCTCGCGAAGGTCACCGTGGCCCGGAGGCGCCGAGCTTCCGAAGATGTACTACGACACGTTCGACCCGTTCGTGGCGCTCGCGTCCGCGGCAGCCGCGACGTCCCGAATCAGGCTGGCGACGGGAATCTGCCTGGTCGTCGAGCGCGACCCGATCCACACCGCGAAGCTGGTGGCCTCGCTCGATCAGCTCTCGGGCGGCCGCTTCGCGCTCGGGGTCGGCGGCGGCTGGAACCTCGAGGAGATGGAGAACCACGGCACTCGCCCGGAGAGCCGCTTCAAGTTGCTGCGCGAACGCATCGAGGCGATGAAGGCCATCTGGACCGAGGAGAAGGCCGAGTATCACGGCGACTTCGTCGACTTCGACCCGATCTTCATGTGGCCGAAGCCGATCCAGAAGCCGCATCCCCCGATCCACGTGGGCGGCGGATTTCCGGGCGGGGCGCGGCGCGCGATCCGCTACGGCGACGGCTGGATGCCGATCGGCGGCCGCGACGGCGACATCGCCGAGCTGCTGCCTCGATTCCGCGAGATGGCGCGCGACGCCGGGCGCGACCCGGAGGCGCTCGAGGTCTCGGTGTTCGCCGCGGAGGCGAGCGAATCCGCGCTGGCGCGCCAACGCGACGCGGGAATCTCGCGCGCGGTGCTGATGCTCCCGCCCACCTCGCGCGACGAGATCCTCCCGATCCTCGACCGCTACGCGGATCTGATGCGAGCGGTCGGCTAGAGCGGGCGAGACGCGACCCAGCGCTGCACGGCGGCGGGGTCGCGAACCCGGCGCGCCAGCGTCTCGATGCTCTCGCCGAGCGTCGGGTGCACGAGATCCGGGGCCAGCGCGCAGAGCGGCTCGAGCACGAAGGCCCGCTCGGCCAGGCGCGGGTGCGGAATTTCGAGATCGGGCTCGCTCAGCTTCCGATCCCCGTAGAGCAGCAGATCGAGATCGAGCGTGCGGGGCGCGTTGCGTTCGGATCCGCGCGTGCGGCCGCGACCGACTTCGATCTCGAGCAACCGCTCCAGCAGCGCGCCGGGAGTCAGTTGGGTGGCGAGCTCGGCGACGGCGTTCAGATACAGGCGCTGTGGCAGCGGGCCGACCGGATCCGTCTCGTACACCGGCGAGACGGCGACGACTTCGATTCCGCGAGTCGCCCGCAGCGCGGCGAGCGCCGCGGCGAGGTGCGCGTCGCGGTCACCGAGATTCGAGCCCAGCGCGACGTAGACCCGCTCTTCGATCGCCTCGGCGTCCATGCGCGGATTCTACAGCTACAATCCACCGTCGTGTCAGCGCCTGCCAATCTCCCGCCCGAGATTGCGACTCCGATACCAGGGCCGCGCTCGCGAGCGCTCGCCCGGCGGCTCGGGGTCGTCGAGTGCCACAACATCATCTGCGTCGCCCCGCAGCCCCCGATCTTCTGGGAGCGGGCTTCGGGATCGAACGTCTGGGACGTGGACGGCAACCGCTTCGTGGACCTCACGGCCGGCTTCGGCGTGGCCAACATCGGCCACGCGCATCCGGGCGTGAGCCGGGCGGTCGCCGCGTGCGCCGGGCGCCTGCTGCACGGGCTCGGCGACGTGCACCCCTCCCTCGTCCGGCTCGAGCTGCTCGAGGCGCTCGTGCGTCACTTTCCGGGCGGCGTGCCGGCCCGCGCGATCCTGGGCTGCTCGGGCTCCGACGCGGTGGAGATCGCGCTCGAGACGGCGCTGCTCGTCACGGGCGCTCCCGGCGCGGTGGCGTTCGAAGGCGCGTACCACGGGCTGAGCCTCGGGGCGCGCGACGCGACCTGGCGGCCGACGTTCCGCGAACCGTTCGCCGCGCGACTCCCGGGCCTGACGGCGTTTGCGCGCTTCGGCGACGCGGCGGACGTGCGCCGCGCCGCGCGCGCCTGCGCGGCCCCTGTCGGTGCGGTGCTCGTCGAGCCGATCCAGGGGCGCGGCGGCGAGCGCATCCCGCCGGACGGTTTCCTCACGGAGCTCCGCAAGATCTGCGATGCCGAGGGTTGGCTGCTCGTCGCAGACGAGGTCTACACGGGCTTCGGGCGCACGGGGCGATGGTTTGCGTGCGATCACGAGGGCGTCGTCCCGGACCTGCTCTGCGTCGCGAAGGGGCTGGCCTCCGGCATGCCGATCTCGGCGTGCCTCGGACGCGCGGCGCTGATGGACGCCTGGCCGGTCTCCGAGGGCGAGGCGCTGCGCACGCAGACCTTCCTCGGACATCCGCCGAGCTGTGCGGCCGCGCTCGCCTCGATCGCGGTGCTGGAAGAGGAGAAGCTGGTCGAACGCGCCGCGGAGCTCGGTGCCGTCGCGCTGGAGCGGCTCGGCGAGCGCTTGGCCGGGCGAGCGGGCATTCGCGACGTGCGGGGTCGCGGACTGCTTCTGGCCGTCGAGCTCGACAGCGCCGAGCGCGCGGATCGCGGCTGCGCGAACGCGCTCGCGGCAGGGCTGATCGCGCTGCCGAGCGGCGACGACGGCCGCGTGATCTCGATCTGCCCGCCGCTGTGCATCGAGCGCAAGCTGCTCGCGCTCGCGATCGACCGGTTGACGGAGGCCATCCCGTGAGTGCGGACCCCCGCCGCGCACGAATCGATCACCGCGTGCTCGAGTGGATGCGCGAATCCCGCTGGAGCTACGGCGAAGAGCGCTTCGAGGCGCTCGCCCTCGAGCTGTTCGCGTTTCAGTTCGCGCACTGCGAGATCTATCGGCGATACTGCGAAGGGCGCGGCCAAACCCCCGAAAAGGTCGAGACCTGGCGGCAGATCCCGGCGGTTCCGACCAGCGCGTTCAAGGAAGTCGAGCTGCGCTGCTTCCCGGCCGAGTGCACCGAGCACCGCTTCCGCACGAGCGGAACCTCGACGGACGTCCGGGGAACGCTCCACCTGGACACGCTGGAGCTCTACGAGGCCTCGCTGCTCCCGACCTTTCGCCGCTTCGTGTTTCCGGAGTTCCTGATGCCCGAGGATCGCGCGGCAATCCGCGTGCTCGCCCCGTCGAACGTCGAGCAGCCGGATTCGTCGCTCTCCCACATGTTCGCCGTGGTGCTCGACGCGCTCGGCGAGCCGGGCAGCGATTTCGACGTCGAGCACGGCAAGCTCCAGTTCGACCGCGTGCTGACGGTCCTCGTCGAATCCGCGGCTTCGGAGGTGCCCATCGCGCTGTGCGGAACCGCCTTCGCGCTCGTGCACCTGATCGACCACATGAACGAGCGCGGCGTGCTGATCGGCCTACCGTCGGCATCGCGCATCATGGAGACCGGAGGCTTCAAGGGGCGCTCCCGCGAGGTTCCGCGCAACGAGCTCTATGCCGAAATCAAACGCGTGCTCGGTGTGCCCGCCGAGCGGATCGTCAACCAGTACGGCATGACGGAGCTGGGCAGCCAGTTCTACGATTCGGTGATTCGCGCACCGAGCGAGCCCCGCCGCAAGCTCGGCCCGCCCTGGGCGCGGGTGGTCATCGTCGACCCCGAGACGGGCCACGAGGCGGCGACGGGGCAGGTGGGATCCATCGTCGTCGTCGATCTCGCCAACACCGGAAGCGTGCTTTCGCTGCGAACCGGCGACCTCGGCCGCGCCGTGCTCGACGGATTCGAGGTGATCGGGCGCGAGCCCGGCGCGGAGGCGCGGGGCTGCTCGATCGGCGCCGACGAGATCTTGGACCTGGAATCCCCGTGACGCCCGATGAGATCGCCGAGAACTTCGCGCGCCTGCGGGCCGCGGGTGAACGGCTCAAGCGGCGACCGATCGGCGAGGTGCTCGACGCACTCGGCGCGGTGCTCGACGCCTGGCGCGATCCGCGGTCCCACTGGCATCGCGACCTGATCGAGCGGCTGCCCGCGGCCACGGGATTCAGCGCACCGACGGTCGCAGAAGGGCTGCGCCGAGCACTCGAGGGATGGACGGGCGACGCATTGCGGAAGCTCGCGATTCGCGAGCTCGGCCCGATCGAGGCGCTCGACACCGCTGCGGATCGCAGGGTCTCGGGCTTCGAGACGACGGCCGTCCTGCTCGCGGGATCGCTCCCGATGCCGAGTCTGCTCGCGCTGATCGCTCCGCTGGCGGTGCGCTCGCCGGTGCTCGCCAAATGCGCTTCGCGCGATCCCCTGACGCCGCACCTCGTCGCCCAGTCGATCGCGGAGGCCGACGACGAGCTCGGGCGCTGCATCCGCGTCGCGGACTTTCCCGCCGCCGACGAGGGTTGCACGCAAGCGCTGCTCGAAGCGGACTGCATCTGGGCCACGGGATCGGATGCCACGATCGCCGCCGTGCAGTCGCAAGTAAAGCCGCCCCGGCGCCTGGTCGCGGACGGGCATCGGTTCTCGATCGCGGCGGTCGCCGCGCCGGAGAGCGCAGCGCACCGCGCGGACCTGGCGCGGCGGCTGGCCGTGGACGTCGCGCTCTGGGACCAGCTGGGTTGCCTCTCGCCGATCGAGGTCTTCGTCGCCGATCCGGACCCCTCGCACGCGGCCGCGCTCGGCGAAGCGCTCGCGCTCGCGCTCGCCGACGCGGAGCGAAACTGGCCGCGCGGCTCCATCGATGCCAGCGCCGCGCACGCGATCGCGCAGCAGCGCGCGGAAGCCGAAGTGCGCCGCGCGGCGGGACGCGCGGTCGCGATCCACCTCAGCGACTCGACGGCCTGGACGGTGATCGTCGAAGACGGCATCGCGCCGAGGCCGGCCCCGCTGCATCGCTTCGTGCGCGTCGTCCCGGTGCCCGATCGCGAGCAGCTGCTCGCCGCGCTCGAACCCGTCGGCGCCCAGCTCGCCGCGGTTGCGGTCGAGGGCTTCGGCGAGGAGAGCGAACGGCTCGCGCGCGCGCTCGCCGAGCTCGGTGCCTCGCGCGTCTGCGCCCCGGGCTCGCTGCAGAGCCCGCCGCTGGATTGGCGCCACGGCGGGCGCGGCGTCCTCGCGCCGCTCGTCCGCTTCGCCGACATCGAGCCGCTCCGCTAGCCGGCGACCGCGAGCCGCTCCGCCCGCGGCGCGGCCGCGCCACGCCGCGGGCGCATCCGCGAGATTCGCCGGCGAGCGGCGAGCCCCTCCCCGGCCCCCCCCGCAGGCGCGCGCGAGCGGATGGGCGGGCGGATGCGCGACAGCGCCGCTGGGCGCGCGGAACCCGGCCCCGGCGCTGGACGGGAGGCCCCAGCGGCCGCGAGGATTCGATAAATACTGGATTTCATTGATAAAAGGATTAATAAAGAACCGATCTGGTCCGATATTTACAGGACCTAATTGGTCCGATATCTTTCCAGCGTCGATCTACGGATCGACTGCAGCGCGAGCGAGTAGACGATGTTTCGAATCAGCCGCGTCACCGACTATGGAATCGTCGTCATGGCCCATCTCGCCGAGCGCGGAGATGGCGACTCCCACAACGCGCGCGAGCTGGCGGAAGACACCCAGCTTCCCGCGCCCGTCGTGAGCAAGATCCTCAAGTCGCTGACGCGCGCGGGCCTGTTGGTTTCGCAGCGCGGATCCAAGGGCGGCTACAGCCTCGCGCGCAGCCCGCGCGAGATTCCGGTGGTCGAGATGATCACCGCGCTCGAGGGCCCGGTCGGAATCACCGAGTGCACCACGCACCCGGGAACCTGCGCGCAGGAGGCGAATTGCCAGGTGCGCGACCCGTGGCAGAGGATCAACGGCGCGGTGCACGCCGCACTCGCGAAGATCACGCTGGCCGACCTCGCCAAGCCGTTCGAGGCGAGCGGCCCCTTCGTGTCACTCGTCGGGATGGAGGGCGACGCGCTCGGCCGCGCTGCATCGGACGAGCGGCGATCGGAGTAGGAGATGACGCAGTCCTCAGACGCGATGCTCGAGAAGCTCGCCAACCGCGACTACCAATACGGTTTCGTGACCGACATCGACGCCGACTCGGCGCCGCCCGGACTCGACGCGGACATCGTGAGGCTGATCTCCGCCAAGAAGAACGAGCCCGAGTGGCTGCTCGAGTGGCGGCTGAAGGCGCTCGCGCGCTTTCTCGAGATGCTCGAGAAGGACGCGGAGCCAACCTGGGCGAAGGTCGAACATCCCAAGATCGACTTCCAGAAGATCATCTACTACTCAGCGCCGAAGCAGGCCAAGAAGGTCGAGGGCCTCGACGAGATCGACCCCCAGCTGCTCGAGACCTACGAGAAGCTCGGCATCTCCCTGAGCGAGCAGAAACGCCTTCACGGCATCGCGGTCGATGCGGTCTTCGACAGCGTCTCCGTCGCGACCACCTTCAAGGACGAGCTCGAGAAGCAGGGAATCATCTTCTGCTCGTTCTCGGAAGCGGTCGAGCGCTGCCCCGAACTGGTCCGGCAATACCTGGGCTCCGTCGTACCGGCCTCGGACAACTTCTACGCCGCGCTCAACTCCGCGGTCTTCACCGACGGCTCCTTCGCTTACATCCCCAAGGGCGTCCGCTGCCCGATGGAGCTCTCGACCTATTTCCGGATCAACGCTGCCAACACGGGACAGTTCGAGCGGACCCTGCTCGTCGCGGACGAGGGCGCCTACGTGAGCTACCTCGAGGGCTGCACGGCCCCGATGCGCGACGAAAACCAGCTGCACGCGGCGGTCGTGGAGCTGGTGGCGCTCGACGACGCCGAGATCAAGTACTCGACCGTTCAGAACTGGTATCCGGGCGACAAGGACGGTGTCGGCGGCATCTACAACTTCGTCACCAAGCGCGGCGCGTGTCGCGGCAAGCGCTCGAAGATCTCGTGGACCCAGGTCGAGACGGGCTCGGCGATCACCTGGAAGTATCCGAGCTGCCTGCTCCAGGGCGACGATTCGGTGGGCGAGTTCTACTCGGTCGCGATGACCAACAACCTGCAGCAAGCCGACACCGGCACGAAGATGATCCACATCGGCAAGCGCACCAAGAGCACGATCATCTCCAAGGGCATCTCGGCCGGCCGGTCGAGCAACGCCTACCGCGGCCTGGTCCGCATCCAACCGGGCGCGACCGGCGCGCGCAACTACTCGCAGTGCGACTCGCTGCTGCTCGGCGATCGCTGCTCGGCCCACACCTTCCCGTATCTGGAGGTCAAGAACGCGTCCTCGACCATCGAGCACGAGGCGACGACCTCGAAGATCGGAGAGGACCAACTCTTCTACTGCCGCCAGCGCGGCATTTCCGAGGAAGATGCCATCTCGATGATCGTCAACGGATTCTGCAAACAGGTGCTGCGCGAGCTCCCGATGGAGTTCGCGGTCGAGGCCCAGGCCCTGCTCGGGCTCAGCCTCGAGGGGAGCGTGGGTTGATGACGGACGGCACGCCGATGCTCGAGATTCGCGGCCTGCGCGCGCGCGCGGGCGGCGCGGAGATCCTCAAGGGCCTCGACCTCGTGGTGGGCGCCGGAGAGGTGCACGCGGTCATGGGACCGAACGGCTCGGGCAAGAGCACGCTCGCGAACGTGCTCGCCGGGCGGCCGTCGGTAGAGGTGACCGCGGGAAGCGTGCGCTACCAGGGGCGGGACCTGCTCGAGCTCGCGCCCGAGGACCGCGCCAAGGAGGGCATCTTCCTGGCGTTCCAGTACCCGGTGGAGATCCCGGGGGTCGCGAACGCCTACTTCATGAAGGCGGCGCTCAATGCGGTGCGCACCCACCGCGGAGAAGAGGAGCTCGACGGAATGGACTTCCTCGAGTACGCGCGCCAGAAGATGAAGCTCGTCGGTTTCGACGAGGCGTTGCTGAATCGAGCGATCAACGAGGGATTCTCGGGGGGGGAGAAGAAGCGCAACGAGATCCTGCAGATGGCGATGCTCGAGCCGCGATTCGCGGTGTTGGACGAGACCGATTCGGGGCTCGACATCGATGCGCTCCAGGTCGTCGCCAAGGGCGTGAACGCGCTGCGATCACCGGACCGCTCGGCGATCGTGATCACCCACTATCAGCGACTGCTCGACTACGTGGTTCCGGATTTCGTGCACGTGCTCGCGGATGGCCGCATCGCCCGTTCGGGCGGCCGCGAGCTCGCGCAAGAGCTCGAGAAGAAGGGCTACAGCTGGCTCGAAGTCGAACCCGCGGGGGCCGCCGCGCCGTGACGACCCTGGACGCCGCACAAGCGCACTTCGTCTCGCGTTTCGGCGATTGCGAGGCCCAGCTCGCGGGCGCGGGTCCCGAATGGCTCGCCCCGATCCGGCGCGCCGCGATCGAGCGGTTCGCGCAGCTCGGCTTCCCGACGCGCAGGAACGAGGCGTGGAAGTACACCAGCGTCTCCGAGATCGCGAAGGCGTCGCTCGACCCCGAGCCCCCGGCGCGCGACGGGATCTCGCGCGACGACGTCCGCGCGCTGCTGGGCGGTGATCGCTCCGAGGGCGTCTTCGTGTTCGAAGACGGCCGGTTCGCACCGGAGCTCTCGACGGGCATCGCGCCCGACGGCGTGGTGATCGAGGGGCTCGCCGGCGCGCTCGAGCGGCGCCCCGAGCTGGTCCGCCCGCTGCTCGACCGCGCGGATCCGCTCGACAGGCCCTTCGCGGCGCTCAACGGGGCCTTCCAGCGCGACGGCGCGTTCGTCCGCGTGGCGGCGGGAGCCGCACCGGAGCGACCGATCCAGCTGCTCTTCGCCGCGAGCCCCAGCGCCTCCGGTCGCGTCGCGAATCCGCGCAACATCATCCGGATCGAGCGGGGTGCGAGGGCAACGATCATGCTGCGCTTCGAGTCCCTCTGTGGCGGCGTCTACTGGACGAATGCGCTGACGCAGATCCTGCTCGAAGACGATTCCGAGCTCGATCTCGTGAGCGTCCAGAGGGAATCCAACGCCGCCTATCACTTCGCATCGTACGACGTCCACCAGGAACGCGACAGCCGCTTTCGCTCCCACCAGATCGCGCTCGGCGCTGCGCTCTCGCGCAGCGACATCTACGCGCGGCTCGCCGCACCCGGCGTCGACTGCGCGCTGAACGGGCTGTTCCTCGCCGATGGCGAACAGCACGTCGACAGCCAGACCACGGTGGACCACGCGAGCCCGCACGGCACGAGCCGAGAGCTCTACAAGGGAATTCTGGGCGGCCGTTCCCGCGGAGTCTTCAACGGATGCGTGCTGGTGCGCCCGGATGCCCAGAAGACCGACGCGCGGCAGTTCAATCCGAACCTGCTGCTCTCCGACGAGGCCCGGATCAACACGAAGCCGACGCTCGAGATCTCGGCCGACGACGTGAAGTGCAGTCACGGTGCGACGGTCGGGCGCCTCGACGACGACGCGCTCTTCTACCTGCGCGCGCGCGGGGTGGACGAAGCGACGGCACGCGAGATGCTGACCGTTGCCTTTGCGTCGGAAATTCCGCGCGCGATTCCGCAGGAGTCGCTGCGCGCGCAGGTGGAGCGCATGATCTCCGCCAAGCTCGGGGGCGGCGCCGTGGCGCGGGGGATCGCATGACCGTCGCCGGCCAGGCAGCTGCGCAAACCGCGAACCGCCGGGTGCGCGACACCGCTCGATTCGATCCGCTCCGCGCGCGCAAGGACTTCCCGATCCTGCAGAAGGAGGGCTTCGTCTTTCTCGACAGCGCGGCGAGCGCCCAGAAGCCCCAGTGCGTCATCGACGAGATCTGCAATTGCTACAGCCGCGACTACGCGAACATCCACCGCGGCGTCTACGAGCTCTCGGCCCGAGCGACCGCGAACTTCGAGGCCGTTCGCGCCGGCGCACAGCGTTTCATCGGCGCCGCCGAGGCGCGCGAGATCGTCTTCGTGCGCAACGCTACCGAGGCGATCAACCTGATCGCCGCGACCTATGGCCGCCGCAACGTCGGGCTGGGCGACGAGGTGCTGATCACCGAGATGGAGCACCACTCGAACATCGTCCCGTGGCAGATGCTCTGCGAGGAAAAGGGCGCGCTGCTCAAGGTGGCGCCGATGGACGACCGCGGCGCGCTGATCATGGAGGAGTTCGAGAAGCTGCTGTGCGCGCGGACGAAGATCGTCGCGGCCGCACACATCTCGAACGCGCTGGGAACCGTCAACCCGGTGGCGGAAATCACCCGGCTTTCCCGCGAGCACGGAGCCGCGGTCGTCATCGATGGGGCGCAGGCGGTGCCCCATCATCGGATCGACGTCGCGGAGCTCGACTGCGACTTCTACGCGTTCTCATCCCACAAGGTCTTCGGGCCGACGGGGGTGGGCGTGCTCTACGGCAAGGCGGCGCTGCTCGAAGCGATGCCGCCCTATCAGGGCGGGGGGTCGATGATCGAATCCGTCCGCTTCGATAAGACCACGTACGCGCACATTCCCCAGCGCTTCGAAGCCGGCACCCCGGACATCGCAGGAGTCGCGGGCTTCGGCGCTGCGCTCGCCTACGTGAGCGGGCTCGGCATCGACGCCATCGAGCGCCACGAACGCGAACTGCTCGCCTATGCGATGGAAGAGCTGGCCGATTTTCCGGGATTGCGGTTGATCGGTACCGCGCCGCAAAAGGCCGCGGTGATCTCGTTTTCGCTCGAGGGGGTGCACCCGCACGACGTCGGATCGATCCTCGACCACGAGGGCATCGCGGTGCGCACGGGCCACCACTGCGCGCAACCCGTGATGGAACACTTCGGCGTTCCGGCGACGGTGCGCGCATCGCTCGCACTCTACAACACCAGGGAAGACATCGACGCGCTCGTCCGGGCGCTGCATGTCGTTCGGGAAGTGTTCCGATGAGCTCTGATCTGCGCGATCTCTATCAGTCCATGATCCTCGACCACAACAAGCGACCGCGCAATTTCTGCAAGCCCGAGTTCGCCAATCGGTCCGCGAAAGGCATCAACCCGCTCTGTGGCGACCGAATCACCGTGTACCTCGCCGTGGAGGAAGGCGTCGTCGAAGACGTCGGATTCGACGGCACGGGCTGCGCGATCTCGACGGCCTCGGCGTCGCTGATGACGCAGGCGATCAAGGGCAAGAGGATCGACGAAGTCGAGCGGCTGTTCGATGGGTTCCGCGAGATGGTGACCTCCGATCCCAGCTCGAGCGTGAACGCCGAGGGGCTCGGCAAGCTCTCGGTATTCTCGGGCGTCCGGGAGTTCCCGATGCGGGTGAAGTGCGCGACGCTCGCCTGGCACGCGATGCGCGAAGCGCTGCACGGCACGGGCGAGACGGCGACGACCGAATAGGTTGTTGCGGGCATCGACGACGGGTGATCGAAATGGCGGAAAGCATGCAGTCGAAATCCGGAAGCGCTGAGCGGAGAGGCGCCGGCCAGGGAGGCCCGAGGGCCGACGAGGCGCCGCAGGAGCGGCCGCAACCCGGCCCGGGCGACGAGCGCGCCGAAGGCCCGATCGATCCCAAGGCGATCCGCGAGCAGGTGATCGCCCAGCTGAAGACCGTCTTCGACCCGGAGATCCCGGTCAACATCTACGAGCTCGGATTGATCTACAACGTCGACGTCGCGGCCGACGGGGCCACCGCGATCACGATGACGCTCACGACGCCCATGTGCCCGGCCGCGGAGGAGCTTCCGCCCGAGGTCGAGACGAAGATCCGCGGCGTCGCGGGCGTGACCTCCGTGCAGCTCGATCTGGTCTGGGATCCGCCCTGGTCGCCCGACATGATGTCCGATGCCGCCAAGCTCGATCTCGGGATGATCTAGGCGCGAGAACTTTTCGGGTTCTCGCGACGCCGCGAGCGAACCGAAGGGTTCGCCAACTGGCCGTCCGGGCGGCGACCGCCTACGGTCAGCGGCCTCATGCTCGCGCTCTGTTACGGCGCATTCGTGGGCCTCGGCCTGGTCCTCACGCTGCTCGGCGCGAACCAGGCCGATCTCGCGCGGGATCTCGATCTCGACCTCGCGCAGACCGGCCTGCTCGCGTCGGCGCTCGCGTTCGGACTGCTGGTCGGGACGATCGGCGCGGGCCCGCTCTACGATCGCCTTCCGCGGCGCCCGATCTTCGCGGCGGCCATCCTGATCGCGGCGGGCGCGCTCTTCGGGTTCGGCGACGACATGAGCTTCGGTGGAGCGCTCGCGCGCTTCGCGTGCCTCGGGTTCGGAGCCGGCGCGTACGACACGATGTTCATCGCCGCGACCGCCGATCGCTTCGGCGCGCGCTCCGCGAAGCCGATGTCGCTGCTGCACACGGGAACCGCCACCGGCGCGATCCTCGGCCCGCTGCTGGTCGCCGCGATCGCAAGCCGCTCGCACTGGACGCACTCCTTCCACGCGGCCGGCATCCTCCACCTGGCACTCGCGGTGGCCGCGCTGCGGGTGCGACTCCCGTCGCACTCCCGATCCCCGGCGTCCGGGCCCGCCGGCCCGCGTGCGGCGCTCTCGATGTCGATCGCGCCGTTCGTCGTCGTGGTCTTCGCCTACCTCGGCCTGGAAGCCGCGCTCAGCGTGTTCGCGATCCCGTACGCGAGCGACGGCCTCTCCCTCGACGCGATCCGGGGGCAGACCGCAATCAGCGCGATGTGGTGCGGCGTGCTCGCGGGCCGGCTCGGCGCCTTCCTGCTGAGGGGCAACGTCGACGGCCGCCTGCTGATCGCAGCCGGGCTCCTCTGTTCCGCGGTGATCGCGATCGGCGCCGCGATCGGCGCGAGCCAGATCGAGGCCCTCTACTTCTGCATCGGGTTCCTGCTGGGCCCGGTCTTTCCGGTGACCATCGCGCTGGCGGGACAGCGCTTTCCCAACGCGCTGGGGTCCGTGGTCGGCCTGTCGGTCGGACTGGGCTCGACGAGCGGCTTCGTCGTTCCGTGGCTCACCGGCGTCCTCGGAGATCAGGCGGGAATCGCGTCCGCGGTGAAGTGGCTGAGCGTCTGGGCGCTCGTGATCGCGATCGGCGGCGCGGCAATCGCACGCGGTCGGGCGCGCGCCCCCGCCGATCGCATCGCCTGAGCGCGCGGCGGTCTTGGGGCGCGCAGGCCGATCGGATGCGATCGCGGGGCGATCGCGTAAGCTGATCAGATGCGCGTGCGCGGCGCAGTGCTCCTCGTCGCACTGGTAGCGGGAATCGCCATGTGGGACCGAATCGTCGAATCGATGATCTTCTATCCGGAGCGCGGCGTCGCGATCACCCCGGAGCAGATCGGGGTCGACGGAGAGGAGACCTTCTTCCGCGCCGAGGATGGCGTGCGAATCCACGCCTTCTACCTGCCCGCCCCCGGCGCCCGTCGCGCGCTGCTGTTCCTGCACGGCAACGCGGGCAACGCCTCGCACCGCCTGCCCAACGCGGCGGAGCTGGTGCGGCTCGATTGCAGCGTCCTGCTGGTCGACTACCGGGGTTACGGGTTGAGCGAGGGCAAGGCGACCGAGGCGGGCGTCTACGCGGACGCCCGCGCCGGGCTCGCCCACCTGGTCGAGCAGCGCGGCTTTCCGGCGAGCCGCGTCATCGTCTTCGGGCGCTCTCTCGGGGGTGCCGTCGCGGTCGATCTCGCGCAGCAGCGCGAGCTCGCCGGGGTGATCCTCGAGAGCACCTTCCCTTCGGTCGCCGAGATCGTGTCGAACGGCCCCGCCGGCGCGTTGCTCGGCGGGCTCGCGGGCCGGCGCTTCGAGTCCGCGGCGAAGATCGGGCGCGTCCGAGCGCCGCTGCTCTTCTTCCACGGCGATCGCGACGAGGTCGTCCGCCACGAGCTCGGCCGGCGGCTGTTCGAGCTCGCCCCCGAGCCGAAGGCCTTCGAGACCGTCGCCGGTGCGGGCCACAACGACCTCACCTTCGTCGGGGGTCGCCCCTACTTCGAGCGCATCCGCGCCTTCCTCGACGAGGTCGCCCCCGGCCCCTAGGCGCCCGACCCCGGTCCGCAGCGCGGCGGCGCCGCACCGCGCGCCCAACTGAAACCGCGCCCAAGCGGGGCCGCGCGCCGTTGGCACAGCGCCCGGGTGGGGCCCGCGCGCGCATGGGGCCGCGTCCGAGCGGGCCTGCGCGTCGATGGGGTCGAAGGTTCGGACGTTATTGAAAATGAATTTCATTTTCGTTAATGTCCACACGGGCCCTGGAAGATCGCGAGCGGCGAGGTCTGCCTTCGGATGCCAGGGCGCGTATCGATCACGGCACTGCTCTTCTTCGTGGTGCTATCCCCACGCGCCGCGACCGGAGATTCCGACTCGCCCGGCACCCCGTCCGGGCAAAGCGGCGCGCTGAAAAGGCGTGGGATCGCGCTCGAGGCGGTCGCCAAGTCCGATCTCCTCTACAACGCGCGCGGTGGCATCGAACGAGACGGCACCGCGCTGGGAAACTTCGATCTGACGCTCGAGCTCGACACCCAGGCGGCCGGCCTCTGGTCGGGCGGCCGTCTTCGGCTCTACGGGTTGGGCAACTGGAACCACGGCGGCTTCATCAGCCAGATCGCGGGGGACCTCCAGGTCACGAGCAACATCGAGGCGCCCGAAGCCATCCGCCTCTACGAAGCCTGGTACGAGCATCGCCTCGCGGACGACCGCCTCTCCGTGCTGGTCGGGCTGCACGACCTCAACAGCGAGTTCGACGCGATCGAGTACGGCGCGATGTTTCTCAACAGCTCGTTCGGGATCTCGGCCGACATCGCGCAGACATCGCCCTCCATCTTTCCCACGACGGCGCTCGCGGTGCGGCTTCGCGCCGAGCCCAGCGAATGCAGCTACGCGCTCGCGGCCGTCTACGACGGTGTACCCGGCGATCCCGACCACTCATCCCGCACGACCATCCGCTTCGACGACGGCGATGGCGTCTTCGCGGTGCTCGAGGCCGGGCTCGCGCGCGGCGAGCCCGGGCGGCGCGACTACCTCAAGCTCGGCGCGGGAACCTGGCTGCACACCGCGCGCGTGGAGCGCTTCGACGGCGAGATTAACGACCGGAACTTCGGCGTCTATCTGATCGGCGAGAAGACGATCCTCGCCGAGGCCGACGAGGCGCAGGGGCTCGGAGCCTTCGTGCAGCTCGGCTACGCGGACGAAGACCGCAATCGACTCGCCTACTACTGGGGCGCGGGCGTCCGTTACGTCGGACTGATCCCCGGACGCGACCGCGACGAGGCCGGTGTGGCGGTGGCGAGCGCTTGGAATGGAGACGACTTCGCCCGCCACGCGCGGATCGTCGAAGCGGTCCCCGTCGAGCGCACCGAGAGCGTGATCGAGGTGGCCTATCGGGCCGAGATCTTTCCCGGGTTGATCCTGCAGCCCGATCTGCAGTACGTCATCAATCCCAGCATGGATCCCGAGCTGAAGAACGCGCTGCAGGTCGGAATTCGCGTGGAGATGGCTTTCTGATGCCGCCCGGGTGAACGACGTGCAGGTCCGATCACGGCAGCGCGATCCGCAGCATGAAGTGCGCCATGAACTGCGAGAGCTTCTCCTCGGAGCCGGGGCCGAAGGGATTGACGGTGGGGTCGGTGTTGTGGTTGGTCTTTTCCGTCTCCAGCACGTACTCGACGCCGATGTCGAGGGTCCACCGCCCCCGGGTGAAACCGAGCCCGGCGGTGAAGTGATCCTCGCCGATGGCCGGGAAGAACGGCCTCAGGTAATCGTTCGGGATCGGCGTATCGCCGTGGTTGTAGCCGAGGCGCAGCGCCCAGCCTTCGACGGGCGTGATCTCCACCCCGAGCGCGAACACCCACTGGTCGTCCCAGTTCATCTCGAACGGGATTTCCCGCGACGGCGGCGCGAGTGGATTGCCCGGATTCTCGATCCGGATCTCGAGCCGTTCGATCGCGTTCGACCAGTTGATCCAATCGACGTCGCCCGAAATCAGCAGCCAGCGGCTCACCCGATACGCCGCTCCGAGGCCCGCGCGGCGAGGCCACTCGAAGCCGGAGATCTCCGCGTCGTAGTCCACCTTGCCGAGCCCGAGCGCCGACAGGTTCAGCGTCATCGTGCCACCGTCGAGATCCAGCGAGGTTTCGGTGAAGTAGGCTCCGCCGATCGACAGGTTGCCCTTTCGGTACTGGAAACCGATCCGCCCCCCGAATCCAAATGCGGAGGTGTCCTCGAGATTCATGCCGAAGAACGCATCGCGCATGCTGTCGCCGACCGTTCCGCTCATGTCCAGATCGGCCAGAACCGAGGTCTCCGGAAACAGCTTCATGTCCGCCCTCGCATAACCGACGTTGAGGGCCGCCCCGACGCTCCATTCGGGCGTGATCTGCCAGGCCACGGTCGGCGTGAGCTTCGCGAACATCACGCGCGTGCGCGCTTCGTCGCGGTCGGGCACCGAGTCGCCGTCGAAGAATCCGGGGGGCAGCATCCCGGAGTTCTTCATCGCCGACACGGGCGTCACCAGGCCGCGATACTCGGCTCCGAGACCGCCCTGGACGAACAAGCCCGCCCCGAGGGTGACCCTTCCGATCGGGTGCACGTAGGCGAGATACGGCATCGGGATGCGGTCCAGCCGATCCTTCCCGTCGTTGCCGAGCCGGTCGCGGTGCTCCACCGAGGGCCACACGTGACTCAAGCCGACATCGAGCTCGGGAGCGGAGCAGCGGCTGATCCCCGCCGGATTGATGTTCATCGCCGCGGGGCTGTCGGTGACCGCGAGGTCGGCCCCGCCCATGGAGACCGACTCCGCACCGAAGCCGATCATGTTCATGCCGTTGGAGGCGTGCGAGGTCGACGCCGCGAATGCGACGAGCCACGCACAGCGAACGAAGCTGAGCGCTACCCGGTGAAGCGTCATGAGGATTTCTTCCATCGATCGCCGCCCGCAGCGCCGGCCTGGTCGACCGCGCGCGTCAGAAGCGCAGCTGCTTCATGACGACGCCGCAGAGCACGGCCGACCACCCGGCCGCGATCGCGATGTAGTGCAAGACCGCTCCCTTGGTGGTCATCACCCCCATGAAGACCGGAGGATCATCGGCATCCGGGTCACAGCAGAGCCCGCGCTTGCTGTGGATGCCGAGTATCCGGGGAGCCAGCAGGAAGATCATCACCGGAACGACCGCAAAGAAGATGTGAAGGACGAAGGCGCCGGCTCTCGCACCGCCTCTTTCGACATCGGGAGCGTCGTGGAGCAGGACGGCCTGCACGACCCCCGAGAGGACGAGCAGGCTGATGAACGTGCCGACGAAGATCCGCGCTCTCGGGATGAAGTTGGCGATGAACTGCTGTCTGTGCTCGTAGTCGAGGTGCTTCCTCAAGACGGGCAGGAGCACGAAGGTCCCCAGGAACATCGTTCCGAGGAAGCCGACGGCACACAGGATGTGAATCCACGCGGAGACGATCTCGAGCACGACCATAATTCTTCCCTTCGACCGGGCGACCCCGGAAACAAGGAGATAACACCCCTGATATTATCATCGGCCAAAAGAAATTAATTCCCCTATTCGCCATGCCTTCCAGGAGACTTGAACCCCCTCCTCGACAAAGCCTCGGAGAATTCGGTGCATGGGAGGGAGTGGGGGCGATCCTCGGGCCGCCGTCGCGTCGCACGGTCGAACAAGACGACGCCATCGCGCGCCTCCGACCCAGCGGTGATCGACGGAGAGGCGGTGATGCCGTGAATGGGGCACTATTCCCCACCGGAGAATCCAGATCGTAAGGGTTGGGAAATCCAGATCTGCGGCTTCGTCTACGACGAGGCGGACGGAATGCGCGACGAAGGCATCGCACCTGGCACGCGCTGGGAGGGCATCCCCGATGCCTGGGTCTGCCCGAACCGCGGCACCGCGAAGGGCGCATGCGAGATGGTCGAGCTCGTAGTCCGAGAGAAGATGGCATGCTTGCCGTGAGCGGCATCGCGTTTCGATATCCGCAGGCCGCCCGCTACCACGGGGGCGCGATCGCCTACGCGCTGCTCGCCTACGCGCTGGGATGGGCGGGGCTGTTTCACGGGAGCTGGCTCGTAAACGCGGCGGCCACCCTCCTGCTGGCGCACGGAATGACGATCGCCGCCTACATGGTCCACGAGTGCGGCCACAACACCGTATTCAAGAACAACGCTGCCAACGCACGCCTTGGGAAGTTCCTGAGTTGGATCTGCGGCGCCTCCTACGGAACCTACGAAGACATTCGCTACAAGCACTTCCGCCACCACGTCGACGTCGACGACGTGGTCTGGTTCGACTACGAGCGCTACCTCCACGAACACAAGACCCTGTGCCGCATCATCGAGGCGCTCGAGTGGTGCTACATCCCCGCGCACGATCTGCTGATGCACTCCGTCATGATGTTCACGTCGTTCGTGATCCCGGAACGAAGGGATCAGCGCGCGCGGAACGTCGCGGTCATCGCGATCCGCGGATCGATCTTCTTCGGCGTGCTCTGGTTCTTCCCGAAAGCGGCCGTGCTCTACATGGTCGCGTACATGATCATGATGACGATCCTGCGCTTCATGGACAGCCTGCAGCACGACTACGGCTACCACCTGACGTTGTTCTCCGACGAGCCCGCTCCGCACAAGGGCGACTTCGAATGGGAGCAGGAGCACACGTTCAGCAATCCGCACTCCTTCCGCTGCGAGTGGGTGAACTGGTTCACGCTGAACTTCGGCTTCCACAATGCGCACCACGCGAAACCGGCCACTCCGTGGTGGCGACTTCCCGCGCTGCACCGCGAGCTCTTCGGCGACGACCCGAGCAACGTGATTCCGCTGTGGCCGCAGCTCACGGTCTTCCACAAGCACCGCGTGCACCGCATCGTGAAGGGAAGCGCCGAGCGGGACATCGACCCCGACGCCTGGGGGCACACTTTCCTGCTGGCCGCCCGCGCCGGCCGGGTGCTCGGTGGAAACGCGGCTTCGTTCCTGACCTCCTTCTGAGTCGAGCGGGAACTCGTGAGAAAGGCCGCACAGACCGTCCCCGCTTGGGCAATCGGCTGCATGGACCGCGAGTACATCGTGCTCGACGGCGGCCCGAAGGATCCCTCGGTCGCAATCTGGCTCCAGACCGAGTCGATGTTCTTCGATCTGCGCAAGCCGTACGATCGCCCGGCTCTGGCGGGACGGAGCTCGCTCGAGGACTTCTCGGCCGACGAGCTGATGCAGCTGGCAAGGCATTCTGGGGACGTCGGGATCTGCAGCATCGAAGATCAGGTGGCGACGTGGAAGGGATGGGGCGATCGCTTCGGATTCTTCTGCGACGATGTCGCGGTCTTCCCCGAGGACGGCCGCCTCGAGCCCAGGGGCGACGTGATCTACGAATACGAGACGGCGAACAGCCCCGTCCCCTACGAGGAGGCCTGGGTCCGGCAACCGCGCGAGGGCGGCCTGGTCGCGCACCTCACGCTGCGCGCCGAGTCCGGGCCGGATGAAGTGCTCGCCGTGCTGCTCGTGGTGGACCGTTACGCGGGCTACGTGGAGAGATCGACGAGTGAAAACCGCCTCAGCCTCGAAACGCAACTGCGGGAGGCGGCGTGCGACCTCCGCCGCATGCGCGCAATCCTCGACTGCGAGGCGAGCTACGCGATCCGCGCGCACGACGACGCGCGATACATCGTCCGCCACAGCAACTTCCCGTTTCGTGAGGGAGCCGAGCTGGACGTGCCCGAGATGAACGCGCGCATCCTCGAGCACGATCGAAGGCTACCCGGCAGGCGCGAACACACCTGGTGGGACGTCGAATCCTGGTTCATCCAAAGCTGAGGTCGCCCGGGCCGGAATGCGCCGGTGCCTCCGGCGATCCGCGATCCAGCCTTCAGGAGGGCGGCTTGCCGTCTGCGGCCCGCTCGCGCGCGACCGCACGGGCGCCGTCCCGTTGTGGGCGCGCCGTCGGCATCCTCTCGAGAAGGCGCGCGACCGCATCGCCCACCGGCGGCGAGCGGGACTGCTCGTAGCGCTGCGCGAGCGCGCCACGCCAGACCACGCTGCGCTCGCGCAAATCGATCGCCACGATCCTCAGGTCGGCCACCTGGTAACGATGCGTCTCGTAGGTGGTGGCCTGCACCTCGAACGAGGGAGAGCTGTGCAGGCTGTTCAGCGTCTGGACGGCGCCGGTGCGCGCGATCTGGACGACCTCTCGTCGCAGCTCGAAATCGAAATCGACGAGCAGCTCCGCGCGGCCGGGGGCACGCAGGAAACCCCGAGCGCGCATCGCCTCCGCGATCCGACGCGCGACGCGCCGCTCCAGCTCCGAGCTCGGATCCGCGGCTGCGCCCGGCGTTTCGCCGGGGCCGCGCAACCAGTCCCAGGTTCGATAGCGGGATAGGTCACCCGGCTCTTCGACGCGCGGGCCCGACGTCGTCGCGCAGCCCGCGACGCTCGCGAGCAGCGGGATCGAGAGGAACAGCCGAATCGCAGACTGGAGAGCAGCTCGCATGATCTCCCCGGAGCGCTCGGGCGATTATACACGATGCTGATTCGGTCCGGCGATGCACCCCGCCGCACCCCTCGGGCGGCGGTGCGGGGCGCGAGCGCCGCGCGCCCCCGTGGCGGCGGCGCGGCCCTCCGAGCTCAGCGCACAAACAAGACGGGGCAGTCGGAGACGAGGGCCACCTGGTGACTGATCGTTCCAAGGCCGCCGACGGGTTGATCGCGGTCGATCCGATGCGAGGAGAGGACGATCAGATCGCAGGCGAGCTCCCGGGCCTGGTTGAGAATCTCGCGCGCGCGGTGACCGTAGGAGATCCGGGGCTCGATCTTGATCCCCCTGGCGCCGAAGTCCTCGATCCAGACGTTCAGCGCGGCGCGCGCCTTGAACTCCAGCTCGGAATAGAACCCCTCCAGATCTCCGTCGTCCGAGCCCTCGATCGTCTCGATCACGTGAAGCAACCAGACCACACCGCGATCGGGATCGGCGAGATCGAGCGCCATCGGAATGGCGGCCTCGCCTCGACTCGACAGGTCCAGCGGAACCAGGATCTTAGAAAACACGCGCATCGCCTACTCCCAGCAGCGGATCGAGCTGCAAGGCGAAAGCATCCCCGCTTTTTTGACGTTCGGCAACGACCGCGCCGCTCCCGCCCGGGGCAGCGCGCGCGGCCGCCGAGGCGAGCGGACGCCTGTGGGATCCCCTCCGGCGCGCCGCGCATCCGGCCGCCGACCTCACTGGACGCGTGCGTGATCCCGGAAGTCGCGCGCGAGGATGTCGATCACCCGATGTGCGGTCTCCGAGTAGGTGTGGATCCCGTCCAGATGCAGGTCGGAGGAGAGATGCTCGTCGCGCGCGAGCGAGCGACCCCGCTTGCGCGTGAAGCGCATGATCTCCTTCCAGGCCGCGTGCTCTTCACCGCGCGCCAGATCGTGCACGTATTCGAGAACGATGCTGCGGGCCTCGGAATCGAGCACCGCGAGAACGTCCTCGTCGACGAAATTGCGCTCGCAACCCTCGAGGGGTACGGGCTCGTTGCGCTCGAGCTCGTCGGCAAGGGCTCTGCAGACGTCGCGGGCCACGTAGGTCTCGCTCGCGTACGCGCCCCAGAAGTGAGGCCAGCTGCGATTGTGGGCCTCCGCGATGTCGCGCGCGTGAAGCCAGGCATCCTCCTGGGCGTGCTTCCTCACCTCCAGCTCGCACCGCGAGAGCACGCGCTCGGGGATGTCTTGGACGTGTTCTTTGTGTCGAACGAGCCAGTCGAGGACTTCAGTCCGTTCCATCGGGTCCTCCGATCGCTGAGGCGTCGGAGGCCGGAGACGATCGGAGCGGCGGCGGGATCGGCGGCTCCGGAGATCCGGCGCCATGGAGCGAGTATACCACGCCCCGACGGAGCAACGGCACGGGAGGCTCGCGACCGCTACCCCGTGAGCTCGCGATCCGCGGCCGCCAGGATCCGATCGATCTCCTTCTGCTCGGCGGCGGAAGGCGGCTCGGGATGGTGGTTCTCGAGGATCCAGCCCACCTTCTCTCGAGCGACCTCCGCGGGATCCCGGTACTTGCCGGCCGCATCCAGCTCCTGGCAGTTGCTCCGCACCATCGCGCCGCGCATGTACCTGCGGGTGTGCTTCTCGCCGAGGAAGTGTCCGCCGGGCTGGACCTTCGCGGTGACGTCCACCGCGAGCGTCTCGGGCGTGATCTCCATGTCGAGAAGCGAGTAGCGAGCCAGGTCGTAGAGGTCGCTGTCGAGGATCATGGCTTCGGGATAGAGCAGCGTGTAGGTGTCGCGCAGCCCGACCCCGGTTGCGATCTCGGCGCCTGCCAGAGCCGCGAGCAGCGGATCGGTCGCGACCTCTGCCGCGGCCTGCCAGCTCGCCAGCTCGGCGCTGTCCGTGCCGAAGGCGCCGCCGAGCGCGGGCATGCCCCAGTGGTGGGCGATCTCGACGGGCGCGAACCGCACCCGCGCATCCAGCGGATAGCCGACGTAGCCCCCCGTTCGCGGATCCGCCCAGGCGTGGAGGATGCAGTGGAACACCCGCGCGCCGGGCGTGGCGAGCTGCAGGAGCACGGTGGCACTGATCACCTCCGCGTCTGCGAGCGCGAGCGCGCCCGCGTAGGTGGCCGGCGCGGTCGTACCCATCGTGGGCATGGACATGATGATCACCGGGATGCCCGCCTCGGCCAGAACCAACGCCCCTTCGAGCGCTTCCCGATCCTGCACGAGCGGCGCGATCGTACACGCGATCAGCGAGATCGGGGGGCGGCGCCGGATCTCTTCGAGATTCCCGCGCAGCACGGTTGCCATCTCGACGCCGTAGCGACAGAGCTTCTCGCCCATCATCGTCACGCTCTGGTAGTGCTTGGTGTTGTTCTTCCAGACGGCGTCCATCTCGTGCAGCGGGGAGGTCGCACCGCAGTCCTGCGCGCTGACGATCGTCCAGCAGAAGGACATGGAGGGCAGGTAATCGTTGATGCGCGCCATCATCGCGACGTCGGCCTTGGTCGACGCGCGCCGCTCGCCGGTCTCGAAGTCGACGACCTCGTGGCCGCAACCGTCGTTCGTGAAATACGTGATGCCGTCTTTCAGGGGCAGATCCAGATCGGGATCGCGCGCTCCCAGATCGAAATAGCGCGGGACGCTGGACATGGCCTTGAGAACCAGGTCGCGCGGCAGCTTGACGATCTGCGAGCTCCGGTCGACGGGGGCTCCGTGCTCCTCGAAGATCGCCAGCGCCTTTTCCGAATGGAACCGCACGCCGACGTTCTCGAGGATGTCGAGCGTGGCCTCCCGCAAGGTGTCGAGCTGCTCGTCTTCGAGGAAGCGCAGCTTTCGGGATGTCGTGATGGGCTCGATCACATGACGTTCGCTGGTCATCTGGAGGGTCTCCCTAGCGAGCGAATCCTGCGGATTCGCTTGCAGCGTCCCTGCGAATCCTCTGGATTCGCCGTCCTAGGCGGGCGCACCGATCAGTTGCCGGGCCACCGCGACCGCGGAAATCGCGTCGTCCGCGTAGCCGTCGGCCCCGATCTCCTTGGCGAATTCGCTCGTGACGGGCGCGCCCCCGATCATCACCTTGACCTTCTCGCGCAAGCCGGCCTCGACGATCGAATCGATGATGCGCTTGTGCTCCAGGAGGGTGGTGGTGAGCAGCGCCGACGCGCCGACGATGTCGGCATCACACTGTTCGATCGCGGCGACGAATTCCTCCGCCTTCTTGTCGACCCCGATGTCGACGACCTCGAAGCCATTTGCGGTCAGCATCGTCCCGACCAGCGTCTTGCCGATCTCGTGCTGGTCCCCCGCGACGGTGCCGAGCACGACCTTGCCGACCACCTCTCGTCGCTGTTCGCCGATCAGATTCGGCTCGAGGATCTCGAGCGCTGCCTTCATCGCGGCGGCGCCCTGGATCAACTCGGGAAGGAAGTAGGTGCCGTCGGAAAACAGCTCGCCGACCTCTTCGATGCCCTTCACCAGGCCTTCGTTGATGCACGCCAGCGGATCGACGCCCTGCTCCAGGGCCTGCGCGACCAACGCCTCGGCGTCTTCTTCCTCCCCCTCGATCACGGCCCGCGCCAGGTCCTCGAACAGCTGCTTCGACATCGATTGCTCCTTTCCCACTGGTTCCCGTGGTTCTCAACGGTGCCGGTTTCTCATGCAAGAGACGAGCCAGCGCTTCACGTCGCATCCTTCGCCGCCGCGGCGAGCTCCCGATCGGCCTGGCTCGCGATCTCGCGCATGCTCGCGAGGGCGCTCTCGGGAGGCGCCGGGGCGCGATGGCGCTCGAGGATCTCGAGCGCCTCGTCGTGCACGAGGGCGAGCACGTCGCTGCCCGCGGGCGGCCAGACGCGCACGTACTCCTCGCGAAGCGACGCGAGGGTTTCGGGCCGCTTGAGGTAGTGCCGACCGATGCCCACCCGCTCGATGAGCTCCGCGGAGAGGTGTTCCTCGTCGATGCGAATCGGCCGCACCATGATCTCGAGCTCGCGCGCGAGGTGATTGTCGAACACGAGCTTTTCGAGCGACAGGGTCTGCGAGGAATCGAGCAGCCCCATGCTGAAGATCTCGTCCGCGCCGGCCAGGTAGGCGAGCAGGCAGGCGCTGCTGGCCTCGTATCCGTATTGGGCGTCGAGCGAAGATGAAGCCGTTCCCAGTCCCCCCAGGTTCACCGGCAGGTTGTAGAAGCGGGCGACGTCGACGAGCGCGAGCCGCATCGCGTTGCCGTCGGCGCTGTTCGCGTAGTTGCCCGAGACCATGTCGAGCTGCGCGGGCCCGGCCGCGTAGACCAGCGGCGCGCCCGGTGCAACGGCCTGGAACAGCGCCAGACCGCTCAGCACCTCGACGTTGTGCTGCAGGATGGTGCCGGCGGGGGGCAGCGGCGAGGTGGCACCCGCGAGCGGCATCGGGTGTAGAAGGATCGGAACGCGGAGCCGGGCGAGCTCCATGCAGGCCTCGGTCGCCGGGCCGTCGTGCATGAGCGGCGAGATGCTGCAGTGAACGGTCGAAAAGATCGGCCGGAATCGGTCCTCGCCGGTCGCAGCGCGCGCGAGTTCGACGATGAACGGCACCTGCTCCGGCTGGAGAACGCCCGTGCGCACGGGTTTGCTGGTGAGCTCGAAGGCGATCTGGAAGTGGCGGACCACCCGAGCGTGCGCGGGGACGTCGGTGGCCGCGACCATGACGTTGACGATGTCGATCTTGTCGAGCGCGTCTGCGAACAGGATGCCGCGGCGGAGGCTCTCCTCGTTCGAGGCAATGCGCTCGCGCGTTTCGAAATCGAGAGCACGCGTGCCCTGGCTGTCGGTGGTGTGGTGCGCGCACCGCCCGTCGAGAACGACGCTCCGCGCCGGATCGCGCGCCTCGATCCGGACGACGCGCGGCGCCTGCTCGATCGCCCACTCGACGAACTTCCGCGGCAGGCTCGCCCAGGTTCGACCGTAATCGACCCGACAGCCGTGGCGCTCGAGGACCTCCAGCGCGCGCGGCGTCTGGTAGTCGATGCCTACGCGTTCGAGCAGGTCGAGACTGCGCTCGTGGATGTGTTCGATCTCCGAGCTCGTCAGCGCCGGCATCAGCGATCTCGGCATGACGGCCCCTCCTGCCGCGTTCGGCGTGTCCCCTTGCACCGCGTGCCAGCCCAGCGTAACGGGAATCAGACGGCGGATGATACGAAATGCCGGCAGCGCATCGGACGCGGTATGGTCCGCGCAGCCGGTTCGTCGACCGAGAGCCAGCGCTGGCTCTGCGCCGACGCGGGCCCGCTCTGGCGGGGTGCCGAACACGGAGTCCGGATGGGGCGATGTAGTGCATCCAACTCGCCGAAACGCGGCGCTTTGCCCCAGTCACGCCCGCGCCCCGCGAAAGCGAAGAGATGGCGCGAGGGGCCGGAGTCCCGCGCCGCCAGCGCCCCCGCTGGAGCGCGCAGCGAGGGGGCCAGCGCCCCTCGATGGATGCGAAATTGGCATCCGAATTGCTCGAAGACGATCCAACCGAGACGACGGCACGACGAGGAGAAGAGCCGTGAGACCCACACTGAGCCTGCTGGATCGCGAGGCGATCGAACAGGTCCACCACGCCGCACTGGATCTGCTACAGAGCGTCGGCGTGAAGATCGGCTCCGAGCCGGCCAATGATCTGCTCCGCGAGGCCGGTCAACGGTTCGACCGCGGCTCGGGCGCGGTGAGGATCTCGCCCGATCTCGTGGAGCAGAGCGTTTCCAGGCTGCCGTCCCAAGTGCTGCTCGCGGGGCGCGACGAGACCCGAGACGCGCTGCTGGGCTCGGGCAGGGTACACACCTGCATCGACGGCCAGGGGACCTACGCGATCGATGCGGATTCGGGTCGACGGCGCCCCTCGGAGCTGGCCGACCTGGTCGCGGCGACGCGCCTTTCGGACGCCCTCGAGAGCGTGGATCTCTATTGGCCGACGGTGGTGCCCGGCGACGTGCCGCAATCGGTGCGCACGCTGGTGGAGGTGGCGGTCGGCTACATCCACACCTCGCGCCACATCCAGCACGAGATCAAGGACATCAGCGAGGCGCCGCTCCTGCTCGAGATGATCGACGTGCTGCTCGGCGACCGGCGCCG
>JBFGGA010000003.1:0-43844 GCA_041579295.1 Myxococcota bacterium
CGACCTCTCCGAGCGCGCGCTCTCGCTCAACGTCACCTCCAAGGCGCTCGGCCTGCCCGGCCTGCGCGTCGGCTGGATCGCCTGCCGCGACCGCGGCGTCCTCGCGAGGCTCGAGCGCGCCAAGCACTACACGTCGATCTGCAACTCGGCCCCGAGCGAGGTGCTCGCGCGCATCGCGCTCAAGGCCCGCGCGCGCATCCTCGAGCGCAACCGCGAGATCGTCCGCGCGAACCTGCCCCGCTTCGAGGCCTTCTTTGCGCAGTTCCCCGAGCGCTTCGAGTGGCGACCGCCCGACGGCGGCTGCGTGTGCTTTCCGCGCTACCTCGGCGAGGACGGCGTCGAGGACTTCTGCGCGGCGCTGGTCGAGGAGGCCGGTGTGCTGACGCTGCCCGCGAGCATCTTCCGCTCGGAGCTGACGCCCACCCCCGCCGATCGCTTCCGCATCGGCATCGGGCGCGCGAACCCGCAGCTCGCGCTCGACGCCTTCGCGCAGTGGCTGCGCCGCCGCGTGTAGCCTCCGCACCCCGGCCCGCCCGAGGATCCACCCGCGAGGCCGGGCGAACTGCGGGCCGGCTCGCCCCGGGAGCGGGTTTGCGAAACGCCGAGCGGCCGGCGGGTGTAATATCTGGGGGGTAGCCGGCGCGATGGGCCGCCCGGCGGAATGCCGACGGGACTCCGCGCCTCGGCCGCGCGCACACCACTCGACGCGGCAGCGCGCGGCGCCGCCCGCAATGGAGGGAACGGCATGGGTATCGGAACGGATATGGAGCTCCAGTCTTTCGGTCAGGCAATCGCCCACATCGATCTGGGCAGCGGCGCGATCGCGATCCGACCCGCACCCGCCGACTGGGTGAAGAAGTACATCGGCGCGCGCGGGCTCGGCGTCCGCTACGCGCTCGAGGCCGGGCCCGAGGTCGACGCGCTCGCGCCCGCCAATCGGCTTTGCTTCCTGAACGGGCCGCTCACGGGCTCGGAGGTGAGCATGAGCGGCCGCTGGGCGTGCGTCACCAAGTCCCCGCTCACCGGGACCGTCACCGACAGCCACCAGGGCGGATGGACGGGCGCGCGGCTGCGCTGGGCGGGACTCGACGGCCTGATCTTCGAAGGGCGCGCCGAGCGACCGGTCTACGCGTTCGTCGAAGACGGCCAGGTCTCGCTGCGCGACGCCTCCGAGGTCTGGGGCAAGGGCATCCACGAGACGGTCGCGTTCTTCGAGCAGCGCTACGGGAAGCAGAACCTCTCGGTCTGCGCGATCGGCCAGGCGGGCGAGAATCACGTGCGCTTCGCGGCGTGGCTGAACGAGGACGACCGCGCGTTCGGCCGCGGCGGCACGGCGGCCGTCGGGGGCAGCAAGAACCTCAAGGCGATCGTGATCCGCGCGCCGCGGCGCAAGAGCCGCGTGGGCGATCCCGAGGGCTGGAAGGACGCGCGCCGCAACGCGCTCGACGCGATCCGCGACGAGAAGAACATCACGAGCCCGCGCAAGGGCGGCCTCTCGGTCTACGGCACGAACGTGCTGATGAACATCGTGAGCCAGATCGGGGCGCTCGGCACGCGCAACAGCCAGCTCACCTCCTACGGCGAGAAGGCGGAGCTGATCAGCGGCGAGTACGTGCAGCAGAACATCCTCGTCGACGATCCCACCTGCCACGCTTGCCCGGTGGCGTGCAAGAAGGAGGTGGAGATCAAGGAGGGCCCCTACGCGGGCCTGCGCATGGAGAGCGTCGAGTACGAGCCCGCCTGGGCGCTCGGCGCGAACTGCGACAACGCGGACATCGCCTCGATCGCGAAGATGATCGACCAGTGCAACGACTTCGGCATGGACCCGATCGAGCTCGGCAACGCGCTCTCGATGTACATGGAGGCGACCGAGCGCGGCTACGCGGAGGGCAAGGGTCTCGCCTGGGGCGACGCCGCCGCGATGGTCGCGATGACGGAGTCGATCGCGCTGCGAAACGGCGAGGGCGATCTGCTCGCCGAGGGACCCACGCGGGCCGCCGCGAAGCTCGGCCACGAGGAGATCGCGATGGCCGCCAAGGGGCAGGGGCTGCCCGCCTACGACCCGCGCGGCCTCAAGGGCATGGGGCTCGGCTACGCGACGAGCAACCGCGGCGGCTGTCACCTGCGCGGCTACGTGGCGGCCGCCGAGCTCGGCGTGGTGCCGATCGAGGCGGACCCGCTCGAGTGGAAGGGCAAGGGCGCGCTCGTCAAGGCGTTCCAGGACATCCACGCGTTCTCGGACAGCCTGGACCTCTGCAAGTTCAGCGCGTTCGCCGAGAACATCGACGACTACGCGGCGCAGTACGCGAGCGCGATGGGCGAGAAGTTCAGCGCCGAGGACGCCAACACCGCGGGCGAGCGCATCTACAATTTGGAGCGCTACTACAACAACCTCGCGGGCTTCCGCGAGGGCTCGGACACGCTGCCCGATCGCTTCACGCAGGAGCCCTCGACGCTCGCGGGCTCCAAGGGCCACGTCTCGGAGCTCGCGCCGATGCTCGACGAGTACTACGCGGCGCGCGGCTGGCAGAACGGCGTCGTGCCGGACGCCAAGCTGCGCGCGCTAGGCATCCTCTGAAGCGCCGTGCGGGTGAGCTTCTTCGCGGCGCTGCGGCCGATCGTCGGGGGCCGGGACTTCGAGGTCGCCCTGCCCTCCGACGCCACGGTGCGCGACCTCGCCGAGGAGGTCGCGCGGCGCTGGCCCGCGCTGCGCGAGCAGCTGTTCACCGAGGCGGGCATCCTCTCGCGGCGCGTGGCGATCTACGTGGACGGGCGCAACGTGCGCTGGCTGCCCGACGCGGAGGCCACGCGGCTCGCCGACGACCAGTGCGTAGCGCTGATCCCCCCCGCGGCGGGTGGCTAGGAACTCCGACCCGAAGGGTCGAAGTGACGCTGCGAGGCGAATCCGAGGGATTCGCCCGTTGAGAACGCGATCCGGTTGCCGAGGGGCCGGGACGCGAGAGCCACTCGCTCCAACCCCTTGTCGCTCGCAGCTCTCGCGTCCCGGCCCCAGCGATTGGGTGGCCGAAGAGCGGGGCCGAACGATTCGGACGCTCGCCGTCGCGCCTACTTCGGCGCGGCGGGGATCCACCACTCCTCGCCGCGCGGCGTCGTCACGTACTCGGGCCAGCGGAAGTGGATCGGCGGCGCGTAGTCGCACAGCGGCGGGATCCAGTGTTCGCCACCCACGCCGCCGCCCGTGCGCTCCTCGAACTCGCGCCGCGCGGCGTCGAGCGCGCTGCCGTCGCCGAGCAGGTCGACCACCGTCGCGCCGATCGTCCGGGCCGCGCAGAGCACCGTCGGGTCGATCGTCGCCGGGATGCCGCCGAGCGCGTTCATCGCCCAGGCCGGGTAGCGGAAGCCCTCCGGCGCCTTGAGCATCGGGCGGCCGACGTAGAGCCGCACGGTCGGCGCGTGCCAGCACATCTCGGTGTAATCGTCCGAAGTGGCGTTGCGCTGCGCGGGCGGCAGCCCCTCGCGCACGATCCGCTCGGCTTCGCGCGGGTCGATCGGCTGCGCGCAGGCCTCGAGGAACGGCTGGTCCATCGGCGCGAGCCCGAGGTTGGCCTGGATCTCGCGCGCCACCGCGACCGCCTCGGCGCCGTAGCGCGGCGGCCCGACGCTGACGAGGTTGCGGTAGGTGAGCTCCGCGAGCGCGTGGTTGGCGAGGCCCGGGCGCGACTTGCAGACCCAGTGGCGCTCCCAGTGGCAGTGCGCGGCGGCCGCGGCGGCCTCGGCATTCTGGTCGAGCACGCGGAAGATCTGCTCGGCCTTCGGCACGTCCGCCACGCGGCACAGGTACTGGATCTGCGCGAGACCCGGGGGAAGGTTGTCGGCGGTGGCCTGCCCCATCGTCAGGATGGCCTCGTTCAGGCTCCAGCCGCCGGAAAACGGCAGCATCGACTCCTTGGTGAGCTTGCTCAGCGTGTACATCGCGACGAGCGCGTCGTTCGCGCCCGGCGCGCGCGCGGCGGTGTGCGCCTGCGGGATCGGCGAGTCCGACGGCGCCGCGAGCCAGGTCTCCGGCGCGTCGCAGTGGAAGCTGTAGATCGCGGAGTACGAGGCGCCGCAGTGGGTGTCCCAGCGCACCGTGTTCGAGAGCGGCAGGATGTAGGCGGGGTGGTAGCTGATGAACGCGTCGGCGTTGTCGTAGTAGCCGCACGCCGCATGGATGGGCTTCGAGCCGCGCACCTTCTCGGCGGGCTCGCCGAAGAAGCGCAGCGTGCCGCCGAGGTCGTGCGCCTCCATCGCGGCCTTCGCGGCCAGGAAGCCGCCGAGCGCGCCGATGCCGAGCGCCGAGTGCGGATCCGTGTGCCCGCCGGCCTGCTCCGACAGCCCCGCGCGCGGCTGTCGCGTGGTGGCGGCCGCCTGGCAGTTGCCGGGCACGCCGTCGTACTCCGCGTAGCCCGCGATCACGGGCCCCTCGCCGCGCGAGAAGTGCGCCGCGAACGCAGTGGGCATGCCGCCGCTGCCCTCCTCCACCTCGAAGCCCTCGGCGCGCAGCCGCTCCACGTACCAGCGCGCGGACTTGTACTCGCGCCAGGCGGTCTCGCCGTAGTCCCAGATCGTGTGATTCCATCGCGAGAGATCCCTCGCGTGCGCGTCGACCCAACGCGTCGCCGTTTGCTTGGCCTCGGACATCTGCGCCTCCTCCACGGGCCCTCGAAGCGGCGAGCATCGCACATCGGCCGAGCCCGCCGATACCACTCCAATCCGCGCGTCAGGCGCCCACGTGGACGACCACGCGGCGCGTCGCGCGGCCGTGGCGGTGCTCCCAGAGGAAGATGCCCTGCCAGGTGCCGAGCGCGAGCTGTCCGCGCGCGATCGGGATCGAGAGGCTCGTCTGGGTGAGCGCGGCCTTGATGTGTGCGGGCATGTCGTCGGGGCCCTCCGCGGTGTGGCGGTAAAGAGGATCCCCCTCGGGCACCAGGCGATTCAGCCAGCGCTCGAGGTCGCCCCTGGCCGACGGGTCGGCGTTCTCCTGCACGAGCAGGCTCGCCGAGGTGTGCTGGATGAACAGCGTGCACAGCCCGTCGCGCGCGCCCGACGCGCGCACGACCGCCGCGACCTGCGCGGTGAACTCGTGCAGACCCTGGCCGGGAACCTCGATCGAGAGCGTCTCCACCACGGGCCAGTCCTCGACGACGCCGGCCGGCGGCGTCGCTCCGACGCGATGCGCTGCGCGAAGTCTCGCCGAGCGGGGGCGCCGCCCGCAATCCCCGTCAGCGCGCGGCGGCACCCCGCACGAGCGCGGGCTCGAGGTAGAGCGCGAGACCGTCGCCCGCGATCGACGCCTTCAGGATGGACACCGCGCCCGCGAGGTGGTGATCGCCGAGCCAGAGCTCGAACGGCGTGGGCGGTCCGGTGGGCCGCAGGGTGCGCCCCCGGTAGTGCTGGGTGAGCAGCGCCGAGCCGAGCTCCGCGGCCCCGCGCCGCAGTGCGGACTCGGTCATGCACTCGGTGTAGCGGGTCCAGGCCTCGAGCTCCGACAGCGGCGGCGAGCGGCCGCAGTCCTCGAGCTGCTGGGTGAGCGTCATCGACTCGACGCGCAGGTCCTCGCCGCGGAAGACGACGTCGATCGCGAACGATTCAGCGGTGTTGAGATGGACCGATCGCCCCGAGAGCGCGTAGGTCTCGGGGTCGGGGATTGCGACCTTCGCATTCCGGACCGAGAAGCGCTGCTCGCCGGACACCCTGTGCTCGAAGACGAGCTCCTGCTCGGCGACGTCTCGCTCGAGGATCGCGTTGACGGCCGCGTTGGGCAGCTGCGCGATCGCGCGGGTGTCGGGCGGCGCGTCCGCGCGATCCGGCGGGCCTCCTGCCTGCGGCGCGGACTCGAGCGGAGACCGCGACACCGAGACGCGAGCGAAGCCGTCGAAGAACGCGGCCGCGAGCTGGACCTTCAGGTCGAGTCGATCGTCGAGCGCAATGCGAACTTTGGAGGTGTCGAGCTCCGCGATCGTAAGCCCCCCGCTCCTGGCGGTGAGGCTCGGCGCTTCGCGGTAGCGCGGGCCGGCCGCGCGGCCGTCCACGAGCTTCCAGCGCAGTCGAGCCGACTCCCAGAGCGCGCGCAGCTCCACCGCGGCGACCCAGGGCTGCGCGGCGCGCGCAGCCGCCGAGGCCCGGGCCACGTCGAGCAGGCCGCGGCGGCAATCGGCGGCGGCAAGCCTCCTGAGCGCGGCGTCCTCGCGCACGAAGCCCGGCGCCGCGATCGCCACGAACCGGCCCGCTCCGTCGGCGCCGGCGCCGCAGTAGCGCGACTCGAGGATCCACAGGCGGATGCGCCGCTGCGGCACCAGCTCCGCGTCGACCTGCAGCGGCACGACCCGCTCGATCAGCTCGCCGACGAGCGGCGGGAGCAGGAATAGCGTGAGGGGCCGCTCCGCGCGCGCGTCGATCGGCGCGGCGGCGGCGAGACACGCGAGGGCGAGTCCGAGGAGCGTTCCCACGCGGCACGGGTGACCGGAGCGCCCGCTCTCGAAGCGCCTCAGCGCCCGGACTCCGGCGCCCGCTGCAAAGCGCCGTCGCAGCCGGCGCCGCGCGCGTGGTGGCCGCTGGAAGCGCGGAGCGTCGCCGCGCCGCGGCCGATCCGGCGAGCCGTCGCCGGCGTGTTCGGTTCGCCCATGGCGCGGAGGCTAGCACGCCGGATCGGCGGCACGATTGCGCGGACGGCGATGTCGATCGCGGCGGCGCTGGCGACGGCGGATGGGCGGTAGCCGATCGCGCCGAATTCCGGTAAAGGATCGTTGCCACCACCCGCTCGAACGGTCGCCGACGGGTTTCGGACGATCTCCGACCGAGGTTCGATCGATCGCCGACGAGGCGCAGATGAAGATTCGAGGAAAGCATGTGATCGCGATCGGCATCGCCGCGGCGTCCCCGCTCTCGTGCACCTGGGTGCACTTGACGGAGGAGGGTCGCGCCGTCCGCGTGCTCCGCGCGGAGGAGACGCCGGGATGCGAGAGACTGGGAGCCGTCAAGACCAACACGACCGATCGCGTGATCATCTTCGCGCGATCGGATCGGAAGATTCGCGAAGAGTTGGAAGCCCTCGCGCGCAACGAAGCCGGCGAGATGGGCGGCGACGCGATCGCGGCGTCCGGAAGCGCGAGCGGAGGCCGGCAGTCGTTCGACGTCTACCGCTGCGCCCCGCGCTGATCGCGCGGCTTCGCGCGCCTCCCGGAATCGGACGCGCGGGCCTTCGGCTCCGAGCGCGATGAGAATCCGGCGCTACGGCTGGTCGACGTCGCGGGAGAGCCGCTCGGCTTCCTCGGCCAGCGCGGCCGCGCGCATCGCGCGGCGACCCTGCTCGACCATCGCCTCCCCCCTCTCTCTGCGAGCGCGGCCGTCCTTCTCGATCGCCTTGGCCCGCTCGATGTCCTGCTCTGCGTTCTCGATGATCCACTCGCCGCCCTCGACGAGGCGGCGCCCCTCCTCGGCCCTCTGGCGGTTGACCGGGTCGAGATAGGTCTTCGGCAACTCGGGGGTCGAGCGACAGGCGCCGACCGAAGCGACTCCGAGCAGCAGGATGACGGCGAAGACGAAGTTGGATCTCACAGCGACGAACTCCTTTCGCGAGCGCTCGACACGAGCGGCCGACAACGCGCCGCAGAGATTAGCGAGCGCTCGCGTCGATGCGAGCGTCCCGCGGGATCGCGGGTGGATCGACGAGGGGCAGATTCGCCGCTCCGCCGGATCGCGCCAGCGGCTCGCGCGCGCCGCAGCGCGGAAATCCCGAAGCCCGCGCCGTCACGCAGCTCAGTTCTCGGCCTCGAAGACCAGGTCGGCTCCGACCTCGTCGCCGCTCGACACGTTGCTCTCGACGCTCCAGTTCGGGGTCAACTCGTACTCGGCCCTCAACTCGTTCTCGCCCTCGTCCGCGAAGCCGCGCTCGTAGTACAGGAACAGCCGCTCGCCGACGTACTTGCCGACTCCCGCGCGCAGCTCGGAATTCTCGTCGCTCCCCTCCATCCTCACGTCGATCAGGTCCACCGGGAGCGACCCGCCGAAGATCCGCTCCAGCTCGCTCAGCGTCGCTCCCGCGGCGATCCGCGCCGCGGCGGCGTCGAGCGCGCCCTGCTGCCCGGAGCCCGCGTCGGCGGCGGGTCGGCCGAGGAACAGGTAGGAGGCGATGTCCGTCTCCGACAGCTCGGGCTCGCTCTCGAAGCGCAGCCGGGGCTCCGAGAGGCGGCCATCGAGCCGTGCGATGATCTTCACGTTGCGAACCCGGTGCACCGCGCGCACGTCGAGCAGCGGGTCTACCTCCGCGGCGCCGTCGAGCGTGGCCGCGCCGCGCTCGATCCGGAAACGACGCCCGTAGATCTCGTAGGTTCCGCGCACGGTCTCGATCTGCCCACTCAGCGAGAGCGGCAATCCCGGGTCCTTCTTCGCCTCGAGATCGCCTTCGAGCTCGACGTTCGCACCGCGCCCGCGCGCCCACGAGTTTCGGCGCAGCGCGACCGCGAGATCCAGGCGCAGGCGCTCGAACAGCGGCATCGACCGCGCGTCCTCGTCGAACTCGGCGTCCGCGTCTGCGCCATCCGCGGCCAGCACGCGGATCTCCTTGAACTCGGGCGCGTCGGGCTCGGGGATCTGCACCCGCAGGTCCGACAGCTCGAGCGCGCCGCGCAGCTCGGGCGCGTCGAGCGTGCCCCCGAGGCGGACGGGACCGTCGAGCGTCCCCACCACGAGGCGGGGTAGGTCGATCGCGAAACGGTCGAAGCCGAGCTCGAGATCGAAAGCGGGCGCGCGGCCGCTCGCGAACTGCAGCGCACCGGTTCCGGTGACGACCGCCGCCTCCTCGCCGATCCGCAGCTGCTCGATGTCGATGCGCTCGCCGCGAAGGCTCGCGCGCACGGAGAACGGCCAGGGCCTGTCGCGGCCCAGTGCCCGGAACGCAGCCGCCCCGTCGTCGACCGCGAGCCGGCCCGAGAACGCGAGCGGCTGCGGCCCGCCGCGCGCGCGAAGATCCGCGCTCAAGCGGCCCGTCAAGCTCGAGATCTCGGGCGGTAGAAAGACCGAGAGCGCCGCGAGCTCGAAGCGATCCGCGCTCAGCCGAAGCGACGCGCGGGGGTCTTCGAAGCAGCCCGCGGGATTCGCGAGAACCCGATCCGCGGGCAGCGCGGCCTCGAGATCGAGCGCCACGGCGCCCTCCCCCGCCCAGCGGCTCGTCACCGCGACCAGCCCCCGCTCGGTCGCGACGCGGGCCTCCACGCGCTCGAACGCGAGTTCGCCGAGCTGCGCGTTCGACCACAGCAGCTTGCCAGAAAGCGTCGGATTGCCGAGCGGGCCGTCCCAGACGAGATCGCCCGCGATCGCTCCCGCGACCGCGAGCCCGACCTCGGCGCCGCGCAGCGCGTTGGCGGTCTCGACGAGGCGCTTCGCGTCGAGCCCCGGAAACGCGATCCGCAGCTGCTCGGCGGCACCCGGCGCGATCCAGCCGGAGACCGCGAAGCGCTGCTCCTCCAGGAAGAGCTCGACGTCTTCGAGCGCCACGCCGCCGCGCTGCGCGCGCAGCCGCGCACCGTCCGCGACGCGCAGCGACAACGCGCCTCCACTCGCGGCGAGCTCTTCGATCTCGAACGTCCGGTCTTCTTTGGCTTCGAACGCGACGCGCACGGCGCCGATCGGCCAATCCTCCCAGTGGGCCGCCGCAGCCGACGCCTCGACCCGCGCGCGCGGGGCGCGCAGCGGCCCTTCCAGATTGACGCGCGCCTGCATCCCGGACGCGGTCGCACCGGCGGCCCGGATCGATGCCGACTCGATCCGCGCGGTGCCGCGCAGCTGTGGGCCGCCGGCGGCGCCCGTCAGCGTGAGGTCGGCGTCGAGCGAGCCGGCGGCTTCGATGCCCGCGGCGCGCCAGAGCGGCGCGAAGGTCCCGAGCGGCCAGGCCTTCGCGTCGACGCTCGCGCGTGTGGCGGCGTCGCCGAGCAGCGCATCGAGACCCGAGAACGGAAGCGGCGGCAAATCGAGATCGAGGCGCAGCGCGCTCGCGCGGCTCCGATCGCGCAGCTCGAGGTCGCGCAGCGAGGCCCCGTTCGCGTCCACCACCAGCGCGGCGCCGGGCTCGGCGCGCAGCTCGAACGCGCCGAGCTCGAAGCGCAGCGCATCGACGCGCAACCTTCCCTCTGGCTCGCTGGCGACTTCGACCTGCAGCGCGCCGAGATCGAGGTCGCCCGAGCGGAGGCCTTCGGCCGCGAGCGCGAGCGACCCGGTCGGCCGGCGCAGCGGGCCGCTGAGATCGGCGGAAATCGCAAGCGAGCCCGAGAGCCCGAGCGCGTCGCCGAGGAGCTGCGCGTCGAGCGCGTCGAGCGACGCGATGCGCGCGGTGAGGACGGCGCGCTCGATGACCTCGGCACTTCCATCGCCTCGCGCCTCCACTTCGGCGCCCAGCCCCGCAGCGCGAAGCTCGACGAGCGACCAGCGCCCGCCCTGGTACGACGCCCGCAGCGCACCGCGAATCGCACCCTCGGCCGCGTCCGCCAGGCCCTGCACGGCAAACGAGAGCTCGAGCGCCGCAAACGCGAACTCCGCGCCTGCACGAAGGTCGTCGAGCGTCCCGTCGAGCTCGAGCCGAGCGACAGCGCCCGCGTCGCGCGCGACCTCCAGCACGCCGCCGTCGAGGATCGACCGCTCGACGATCAGCGCGAGCCGCGGGCTCGCGTCGGTCTCATCTGCCTCGCTCGGCGCCCCGTCCCACGGCCAGCGCCCGTCGCTGCCGCGGCGCACGCGAAGCCGCGGCTGCCGCAGCTCGAGCGCCGAGATCGTCAGGCTCGGCGAGCCCGCGAGCCGCAGCGCGCCGAATCTCACGCGCAGCTCCGAGATCTCGAGCAGGGGATCCGACGCGTCGCCGATTCGCAGCGCGCGCGCGGTGATCTCGCGATGCAGCGGGCCCTCGAGAGATCCGATCGCAACCGGTTGCTGCAGTGCCGCGGCGAGGCGCGCCTCGAGCTCGCCGCGCAGCCAGTCCCGTTGCCATCCGTAGAGCACGGCGACGAGCAGCGCCGCCGCCGCGAGCAGCGCGGAGAGACCCGCCAGTGCGCACCACAGGAGTCGCCGCGTCAAAACGAGTGCCCCACTGAGAAATAGACGCCGTAGTTGTCGACGCCCGAGGGGGGATTGAGCAGGCGGGCGACGTCGAGGCGCAGCGGGCCGATCGGCGTCTTGAAGCGCAGGCCCAGACCCGCGGAGTAGAAGAAGTCGTCCGCGCGCAGCTCGAACGAATCGAGCGCCACCTGGCCGACGTCGAAGAACGCGACCCCGCCCAAGGCCTTCCAGATCGGGAAGCGCAGCTCGACGCTGCCTTCGGCGAGGGTGAGCCCGCCGGTCGGCTCGTTGAATCGATCGCGGGGGCCGAGCTCGTCGAGATCGAATCCGCGCACCGAGGTGCTGCCGCCCGCGAAGAAGCGTTTGAAGATCGGGACCTCGGAGTTCTGGGTGCCCGCGTAGGGCTCGAGCGTGCCGAGCCGGACGCGCGACGCGAGCACCATGCGAAGCGGCAGCGGATAGAACGCGCGCGCGTCGAGCACGTTCTTCAAATAATCGACGTCCGAGCCCAACGCTCGAACGGAGGGCTCGATGGAGAGATCCAGCAGCGTACCGGAGCGCGGATCGATCTCGGAGTCCAGTGTGGAACGTCTGAGCCCGAGCTGGAAGTACACCAGCTGGAACGTGCTGTTCTCCTGCTCGCCGAGCGGCGTGGAATCGGCGTCGACGCTTCTCACGCGCTTGAGCTCGTAGCGCTGCCCGATGCGGCCGCGCCAGCCTTTGGCGAGCCGCCTCTCGAAGAGCCACCCGGCCTCGATTCCGCGCGTGTGAAAGACCGGCGGGGTCTCGTCGAGAAACAGCGCGTCGAGCGTGAGATTGTTCGGCCTGCCGAAAAACCGCGGCTGCTCGAAGATCGCCTCGACGCCCCGTTCGAGGAACGAATACTTGCCGACGAGCTTGAAGGAGCGAAGGCCGCCAAACAGGTTGCGGTGCTTCCACTCGAGCTTGGCGCGCGCGAGATCTTCCGTGCCGAATCCGATCGACGCGCGATAGGAGCGCGGCGGGCGCTCCCGAACCCGAATCTCGAACGGCCAGTGCGCCTCGAGCGGGGGCTCGGGCGCCTCCGCGACCGCCTCGGCGGCAGGTTCCAATGCGGTCGGCGTGGGCGCAGCGGGCGTTGCGGCTGTGGCCGGCTGCGGCGCCGGGTGCGCCTCCGCTGTGGACGGCGGCGGCCCGGTGGGAGGCTCCGCTGCGGGCGGGGTGAGCGCGGCGGGCGCGGTCGCGGGCCCTTCAGCGCCCGCCGGCTCGACGGACGGGGCTTCCGCCTGCGTCGCGGGCGCGATTGCAGGCCCTTCAGCGCTCGCCGGCTCGACGGGTGAAACTTCCGTCGGCGCCGCGGGCGCGATCGGCCGGATCGAGACCGAGCGAAACAGCCCGAGGTCGAAGATCGCGCGCTGGGTCTCGCGCAACGCCGCGGGTTGATAGGGCTCGCCGACCTCCCAGCTGACCTCGCCGAGCGGCAGATCGGGATCGACGCGCTCGAGGCCCGTGATGCTCGTGGGCCCGAATCGGATCAGCGGACCCGGGTCGACCTTCCAGGTCAGCGTCGCGGTCCGGTCGGCGGGTCGCACTTCGGCCCCTCCCGAGATCCGCGCGTCCGGGTGGCCGCGCTCCGCGAACCGCTCCAACAGGATCCGTTTGGCCTCGGAGTAGCGCTCCGCGCTGAACGGCTCGCCCACGACGAGCGGCAGCTCGCTTGCGAGCTCGGTCGGATCGAAACGCGAAACCACCGTCGGCTCTCCCTCGACCGACAACGCGAAGTCGGCGAGCGCGATCTGCGGCCCTTCCGTCACGAAGAAGCGCACGATCACCGCGTCTGCGCCGCGCGCCTCGACCTCCGTGCGCACTTCCGCCTCGTAGAAGCCCTTGTGGCGGTAGAGGCGGCGCACGCGTTCGACGTCCTGCTGGAGCGTACCGGGGTCGAAGGGATCGACCGCGACCCAGGGTCTCCAATTGGCCTTCGAGGTCAGGATCGCGGCTTCGAGCTCGTCACGCGAAGCCGCGTGCACGCCCTCCCAGTGAATCGAAGCGACGACGGGGCCCTCGCCGCGCCTGAACGCGGAGAAGGGCGCGGTCGCGCAGCCCAGACAGGCGAGCGCGAGCACGAGCGAGGCACCGAATGCGCGAGAGAAGCGGGATCGCATGGGTCGTGCGCAAGCCAGCCGAGCGACGAGCCGGCGCCGAGTCGGTCGGCGCGGACGCGCACGCGTGCCTACGGTTCCTCCGAATTCCGATCGGAATCGAATTCAGGGGGTGGGGAAGCCCCGATCCAACCGCGACGGCGAAAGAAGATCGCCATCGCGACGGCTAGGATGATCATCACCCCCAGCACCACGAAGTAGCCGATGCGCGAGTTGAGCTCCGGCATGTTCTCGAAGTTCATGCCGTAGATGCCGGCGACGAAGGTCAGTGGGATGAAGATGCTCGCCATGAGCGTCAAAACCTTCATGATCTCGTTGGTGCGGTGGCTCACGTTCGACAGGTAGGATTCGGCCAGATCGGACGCCATCTCCCGCGACGAATCGATGAGCTCGACGATCTGGGCGATGTGGTCGTGGGTGTCTCGGAGGAAGACCTTGGTCGCATCGCCGAAGAACGGCGTGCGCTCGCGCAACAGCGCGCTGATCGCCTCGCGCTGCGGCCAACCGACGCGCCGCAGCACGACGAGCTGGCGGCGCAGCCCGTGGATGCGCGCGAGCACCTCCGGATGCGGGTTGTCGACGACGATGTCCTCGAGCACTTCGAGCCCATCGGAGAGCCTCTGCGCAACCGGGTAGTAGCGATCCACCATCGCGTCGATCATTGCATACGCGAGATAGTCGGGCCCCTCCTTCCGAATCGCTCCGAGTCCCGCGTGGATCCGCTCGCGCACGGGATCGAAGAACCCGAAGTAGCGCTCCTGAAAGGTGAGCAGATATCTCGCGCCGACGATGAAGCAGACCTGGGGCGTCCGCACCCGTTCGCCATCGAGAACGGGCGTGCGCGCGATGATCAGCTGGTGGCTCTCGTAGAGTTCGCTCTTGGCGCGCTGCGGCACGTTGACCGCGTTCTCGAGCGCGACCGGGTGCAGATCGAAAGCCTCCCCGATCGCCCGGATCACCCCCTCGTCGCCCAGGCCCTGCACGTCCACCCAGGTGACGCGTTCCGCGTGATGCACGTCGCGAAGCTCGTCCGCGTGCGTGATCTCCCGGCGATCGACGCCGTTCTCGTCGTACTGCACGAGCGTGATCTTCGGCGGCGGCGAGTCGGGTGGAATCGCGAGCGTTCCGGGGCGGGCACCGATTGCGGGATTGTGCTTGACGAACACCATTTCCCCCATGCTCTACCCGTTTTTGGCCGGCCTGTTCGACGGCTGGTCGCCGTCCAGCACCCGCACCTCGATCGGGGAGACGCTATCCAAGTGTACATCGCGTTGCGGAAATGCAATCACCAGGCCGTGCTCGCGAAACAAATCATCGATCGCGAAGCGCACGCGGCTCTGGACCCTACGGACCTCCATCGGCGAGCGCGTCCGCAGCCAGAAGTGGACCGCGAAGTTGAGCGAGTTGTCGCCGAACTCGTCGAAGAGGACGATCGGCTCCGGATCGGAGAGGATCGACGCGTCCTCGGACACGACGCGCCCGATCAGCTGCTCGACGAGGCGGGTGGGAGAACCGTAGATCACGCCCACGCCCACGCTCGTGCGGATCAGATCGTCCGAGAGCGTCCAGTTGACGACGTTGCTCTCGAGAAAGAAGCTGTTGGGGACGACGATGTGGCGTCCGTTCGTCGAGCGGATCTGCGTGCTGCGCGCCCCGATCTTTTCGATCACACCGTGATTTCCCTCGATCTCGACCAGATCCCGAGCCCGGACGGGCCGCTCGAGCATGATGATCAGGCCGCTGATGAAATTGTTCATCACGTTCTGGCTGCCAAAGCCGATTCCGATCGCGAGCGCACCGCCCAGGACCGTGAAGGCCGTCAGCGGAAAGTGGACGGCGCGCAGCGCGAGCAGCATGAAGCCTGCGAGCAGCGCGTAGAACGAGAGTGACTGCAGCGCGTGCGCGGCGCCCTCGTCGAGCTTGAACCGACGCATCGCGGACTGGCCGACCAGGATCGAGCCGCGTCGCGAAACCCACATCCCGATCCCCGCGAGCAGCAGCGCGAGCACGAGGGATTTCACGGTGATCGGCGCGTCGTCGATCGCGGTGAACTCGTAGTTCCAGATGTCGCGCACGGTCCGAAGCCCCCGGGCCGCAACCTCCAGCGGATGGAACTCGCCGGTGCGGGCGCGCAGCTCGGCGGCGAGCCGCTCGGAGAAGCGGCGCGCGTGCGCGAGCTCGGCGGCGGCGGCCCGATCCGCGGCGAGCAGCCGGGCGAGCGCCTCGCGCTGCTCTTCGAGCAGGGGCCGGACGCGCGCGTCGTCGGGCAGCGCGAGCAGGCGGGCCTCGAGCGCGGCGAGCGCCCGGTCCAGGTGGGCTCGCCGCCCGCGTTGCTGCAGATCCGCCTGCTCGAGCGCATCGCTGCGCTCTTCGACCGACGCTTTCCAGGCTTCGAGATCCTCCCTCGACGCGCGGTCGAGAAGCAGCGCTTCCCACTGCTCCCAGGCCGCGCGTTGCGCGACCTGGTTCTCCAGGCGCGCATCGATCAGCGCGATTTCCTCACGGATCGCGTCGCGCTTGACGGTGAGCGCCTCGACTTCCTCCAGCAGCTCCGCGGGCGGATCGACCTGTCGCGCAAAGCGTTGCTGCGCGGCTTCCAGGCGCAGCTCCACCGTCGCGAGCTCGCGCGCGATCGCATTGCGCGAGCGGCGAAGCTCCTCTGCGCGTTCGGAGAGCGCCGCGTAGGCGGCGCCCGACTCGCCCCCATCACGCGCCAGCGCGGCGCGCAGCGCTTCGATCTGCGCGGCGATTTCGGAATCGGCGCCGCTCGACGCCTCGAGCTCGCGCTGCAGCGCGCGCGTCTCCAGCGTGCGCAGGACGACGCGCTCCTGCGCGGCGCGACTCGCGAGCTGTCGCAGCGCGAGCTCGCGCTCGGCGCTCGTTTTCCCAGCTCCGGGCCCGATCGCCTCGAATTCCTGGCGCGCATCGCGCCGCTCTCGCTCCGCCCTCTCGAGCTTCTCCTTCGCGCTCGCCAGCACCTCGCGGCTCGCGGCGAGCTCTTCCGCGAGCCGGGCCGCCTCCTGCTCGCGTTCGAAGCGAAGCTCGTAGAGTCGATCCAGCTCGAGCAGCGGGGCTCGTGTGGTCTCGACATGGACCGACGGCGCGACGTCGGAATCCGCTCGGGACGGCTCCGCGAGCTCCTGCTGTTGCCGCAGCAGCGCGTCGATGCCGAGCAGCGCGTCGCGCACCGCTTCGAGGTGCGCTCGCAACGCATCGTCGCGGGCCGACGCCAGCGCGCGCTCGGTCGACGCGAGCTCTTCGCGCAGCGCCGCCCGGCGCGCTGCGATCTCGTCGGGATGCGTGGCCTCGAGCGCGGCGTTCGCCGGCTTCGCCTCGGGCAGCTGGGGGAGCTCCTGCGCCGACGCGGGCACGAGCGAGACCGCAGCGAGCGCCGCTGCGAGCGAGACCGCGAAGCCGGCGCGAGATCGGGTGGTAAACGGACGGCGCACGCGGCGCGTTTTCCGACGTCGGCCAATCGCGTGCATGGGCGAACCCTCCTCTGGTTGTCGACGGATCGCTCGTGGGGCGGCCGCGACGTCTCGCGCGACGCGCGAGATCCATCCTACTCGTCGGGCGTCCCGCGGTAGGCGTCGTAGAGATACTGCAGCATCATGCGGTGCGTGTTGAAGAAGGACGCGTTCAGCGCGATGGCACCGCGCATCACCGCGCGGAAACCCTCCGTATCCCGGTAGAAGCACGGCAGCACGACCCGCTCGAGCGCATCGTAGAGCGCCCGCGCGTCCTCGGCATCCCGCTGGGGCTGCGGCACCTCGGTGCGCTCGACGTCGCGCCCGATCGCCCAGCCCGTCACGCCCTCCACGCAGCCCTCGACCCACCAGCCGTCCAGGATGCTCAGGCTGGGCACGCCGTTTAGCGCGGCCTTCATGCCGCTGGTTCCCGACGCCTCGAGCGGTGCGACGGGCGTATTGAGCCAGACGTCGCAACCCGCGCAGAGAATCCGGGCGAGCTCCATGTCGTAGTCCGCCAGGTAGACCACCGAGACGCGACCGCGCAGCCTGCGAGCGGCGCTGAAGATCTCGCGGATCACCGCCTTGCCGTCGTCGTCGCGGGGGTGCGCCTTGCCGGCGAACACGATCTGGAGAGGCCGCCCGCCAGCCGTCAGGCCCGCAAGTCGGTCGGGGTCGTGGAAGAACAACGCCGCCCGCTTGTAGGCGGTGGCGCGACGCGCGAACCCCAGCGTGAACGCCTCGGGCGACAGCCGCACGCCGCTGGCGCGATCCACGCGCTCGATCAGCACCCGCTTGGCGCGTTGGTGCGCGTCCCAGATCTCCCGGGTCGGGATCCCCACCGCATAGCGGAGCGATTGGGGATCTTCACGCCACTGCTGGACGTGTCGGTCGAACAGCTCCTGGAAGGGCTCGACGGTCCACATGCCGGGGTGCACGCCGTTGGTGATGGAGCGGATCGGGTAGTCGGGGAACATCCCCTGAGAGACCTCGCCGTGGCGCATGGCAACGCCGTTCACGAAGCGCGAGGCCTCCAGCGCGAGCCCCGTCATGTTGAGATCGCGAGAGCCCGTGATCGCCTCGATGCGCTTCATCACCCGCTCGCCCAGCACCGCCGTTGCGAGCGCCGCGGGAAACTGATCGTGGCCGGCCGGAACGGGGGTGTGGGTGGTGAACACGCAGCGGTTTCGCACGGCCGCGATGGCGCGCTCGAACGCGGGCCCGCCATCGCTCGCGAGTACCCGCTCCATCTCCTCACGCACGAGCGGCAGCACGGCGAGCGCGGCGTGCCCCTCGTTGAGGTGAAAGCGCTCGATCTCGCCGTGGCCCAACGCCCGGAGCATGCGGACGCCCCCCATGCCGAGCACGGCCTCCTGCCGCAGTCGGTGCTCCGAGTCGCCACCGTAGAGCGCGTCGGTCAACGCGCGGTCGCGTTCGTCGTTGTCCGAGAGCTGCGTATCGAGCAGATAGACCGGGACGACGTGTCCGCGAACACCGCAGACCTCGTAGCGCCAGGCGCGGATCAGCACGTGGCGCTCCCCGATCCGCACGCTCACTTGCGGCGCAAGGGGATCGAGTCGGGACTCGGGCCGCCAGCGATCCGGCGCCTCGCCCTGCCGGCCGTCCGCGTCGATCGATTGCCGGAAGTAGCCGCTGCGGTGCGCCAGCGTCACCGCCACCATGCCCACGCCGAGGTCGGCGGCGGAGCGGATCGTATCTCCCGCGAGCACGCCGAGACCCCCCGCGTAGGTGGGGATCTCCGACTCGAGCGCGATCTCCATCGAGAAGTAGGCGACCCGGGGGCCGTCTGCGGTCAGGGTCCGTGATTCCCGCACGATGCGATCGGCTACCCCGCGCCGAAGCCGGCGGCGCAGGCCCGGTCGTGGGCCGCGTGGTAGGCGCTCGCCAGCGCCGACCAGTCGAACATCTGCGATTTGACTTCCACCTTGTTGCGCAGCGCGACGCGGCCCTCCAGGTCGAGTCGACAGAAACCGAGCACCCGCTCGGTGAGATCGGCCGCCGCGTCGTGATAGCGCTGGTTGCGGCGCTTGAGCACCTGCAGGCCCCACGCGTCGTGATCCGGAAACACCTCCTCGACGTAGCACCCGAAGCCCGCGAGGTCGCTCGTGATGGCCGGCACCCCCATCGCCAGGCACTCGAGCGGCGTATAACCCCAGGGCTCGTAGCAGCTCGGGAACACACCCAGGTGACAGCCGCGCACGAAGTGCTCGTAGTCCATGCCCCAGAGCGGATTCACGGAGCTGATGAAGTCGGGGTGGTAGACGATCTTCACCGGGTCGCTCGGCGCGTTCGAGAGCCCGAGGTGTTTCAGGTGGCTGAGGATCGGGTCGGAGCCCGGATCGCTCAGGACGTGCGTGCAGAGCAGCGGCAGCGAATTCGATCTGAATGCGTGCTGCAGTCGTCGATGGCGCAGCCGCCAGTACTCTTCGACGAGATCGTCGAGACTGGGGCGCCTGCCCGCGGCGCTCTCTCGGAACAACCGCTCCCCGATCTCGCTGCCGATTCGCTGGGCGAGCTCGTCGAGATCGTCGAGCAGGCCGCGGGCGTAGAGCGTGGCGGGCTCGAGCGACCGCGTGGAGCGCGCCGTCACGATGAAGAACACCACCGTCAGGTCCGACTTCGCATCGCGCAACTCCGCGTTGAGCCGGGCCATCGCCTCGAGACAGAGGTCGAAGCCCTTGTTGCGCGGCTCGAAGCGTCCCGCGTTGAAGAAATACAGCGTCTTGTCGAGGTCGAAGGAGTAGCTCGGGAAGAAGTGACCCATCACGAAACGGTGGATCTGGTCCTTGTAGTTCGCGTGGTTCGACTGGACTTCGTGCCCGACGTCGAAGCGCTCCAGATCGAGGCCGTTGGGCGTCACCACATCGGGCTCGCGGCCCAGCAGGCGAGCGCACTCCTCTCCGGTGATCGGCGATACGGTGGTGAAGACGTCGGCGCTCTTCGCCGCGGAGCGCTCGATCGCGTGCTGCGTCTCGATGCCGAAGCGCTCGGCTTCGCGATCTCCGTCGAGCTCGGCGAGGCGCGCGTAGAGGTCTTCACCGCCCGAGGCCACGTAGCGCCCGATCGAGGTCGCGTGCGTGGTGAACAGCGTCGCCACGGAAAGCCCCTCGGCCGCGAGCTGTGGCAGCGCGGCCGCGCCGAGCCATTCGTGAAAGTGGGCGATCAGACGCGCCGGATTTCGCCGCGCCGTCTCCACGAGCATTGCGCGCACCACCTCGCCGAATCCGATCACGCCGTCCACCAGCTCATTGCCGCGCGCGGGCGGGATGCCGTGGTCGCGCTGCAGCCGGTGCCGGAGCACCTCGAGCCGCTCGGGCGCGAGGCGGTGGTCGAGGAGCAACGCGCGCGGGCGCCCGTCCACCAGCCAGCGGCCGCAGATCGCTCGGACGCCCTCCTTTTCGAGCGCTTCGATCACGTTGGCGAGCCATCCTTCCGGCTCTTCGCACTCGAGTTCCACCGCCGCCATCTCGGGCAGCAGCGGGCCGACCAGGAGATAGGCGTCCTTCCAGCGCTGCTGCATCGCGCGGGCCTTCGAACGGAGCACCTGATAGATGCCGCCGACCTGGTTGCAGACCTCCCAGGAGACCTCGATCAAGATGCAGTCGTCGGGTCGGGGCGGAACGCCGCCCTGAGTGGGCATCGCGGGGAGTCTAGAGGGATGGGCCACGTTTCACCAAGTGCTGCCGGCCGGAGAGGCGGCGGTCGGCGGGCACGACGGCGAGCATGCGCCGCGCGCGCGAATCGTCGAAGAGCTTCTCCACGGGTTTGCGCATGCGCCGCACCCAGCTCGGGTGGCGATCGGACGCGACTCCCGGAAGGTTGAGCGGCTCCACCTCTCCCCCGAGGTCGTCGAGCGAGAGGCCGACGAGCCGACAAGGCGTCGCGCAGAGGAACGCGGTCACCCCTGCGGCGAGCGGCTCGGAATCCGACGGCGACGCGGCGCCGAGCAGCCCATCGCCCCGTAGACGGGCGTGCAACGCCTGCTGCTCGGCGCGGCGCTCGGCGCGCGCGGCCGCGAGCGCTTCATCGTCGGGGAGCTGGCCGACTCGCCGGCGCAGCACGAGATCCGCGTCGCCCGCGAGCGCGGCGAGCGGCGAGAGGTCGTGGGTGTTCGCGGTGACGAGGCAGCCCTGGGGATAGCGGCTCGCGGGTCGAAATCCGCGCGCGTCGCGCTCGAAGAGCAGCACCCGCGAGCAGAGCACGCCCCAGCGCTGGATCTCATCGGAGAAGCCCTCGGGCGCCGTACCGAGGTCTTCGGCGATCACGAGCGCCGCGTGGCGCCGGCTCGCCCGCGCCAGCGCGCCGAGCATCGGCGCCTCGGGGTAGCGCACGTAGGCGCCCTCCGCAGCCGACGCACCTTCGGGTATCCAGAACAGGCGCCGCAAGCCAAACGCGTGATCCAGCCGCAGCGCGCCGGCGTGCGCGAGGTTCGCGTCGAGCAGCTGCTCGAAGAACGCGCATCCGTCCGCGCGCAACGCGTGGGGGTCGAGGGGTGGGAAGCGCCAATCCTGACCGAGGGGCGCGAAGCGATCCGGTGGCGCACCCACGCTGACGCCGCGAACGAAGCGCTCGGGCCGACTCCAGGTGTCGCTCCCCGCCCAGACGCTGCCGAGCGCCAGGTCCGTGTAGAGGCCGATGCCGAGGCCGGCGCGCCGACCCTCCGCAGACACCGCTTCGAGCTGGCGATCGAGCTCGAACTGTGCCCAGGCGTGGAGCTCGACCTTCCCGGCGCGCTGCTCGCGAAACGCCCGCACCGCGTCCGAGCGGGCATCCCTCAATCCAGCCGGCCAGGCGCGCCAATCGCGACCTTCGCCCGCGCGCTCCCGCTCGTCTGCGAGCACCGCGAACGTCGCAAAGTCTTCGAGCGCCTGGCCTCGCGCGGCGCGGTATTGCGCATACGCGCGGCGACGGGCATCCGCGATCGTTCCGCGTTCGTTGCGAAAGGACTCGTGGAGCGCGGCGAGCACCTCGAAGAGCGCCGCCTCGCATTCCTCGGGCTCCAGGTGCGCCGCTGCGCGAAGCCGCGCCACGCGTTGCTCGAGCGGCGGCGCGCCCGCGCGCAGCCGCTCGCGTCCGCACGCCTCCCACTCCGGGATGCGCTCGGGATCGAGGAACAGCGAGTCTCGAAACAGCCGACTCACGGGTGCGTAGGGGCAGAAGCGCCCGCGGCGATGGGTGGTGGCGTGCAGCGGACCGGTGCCCACGAACGCCGCACCTTCGCGGCCCGCGCGCCGCGCGATCTCGGCGAGGTCGCCGAGATGCCCAAACCCCCAGTTGCGCGCGGAGCGCACCGAGTAGAGCTGGGTCCAGACCCCAAAGGCCCGCCGCTCGCCGAGCCGCTCCTCGGCCGTCACGCAGCGCTCGCGCCGCGTCGCGGCCTCGTCCGGAGCGGGGCCGAGGCGGGCCAGCGCGCGCTGCGCGGCGGCCTCGGTCGAGGCCTCCCAACCCATCGCGGTACACAGCGCCTCGCGCGTGTCGTCGCGAACGGGAACGAAGGCCGCGTCGAGCGCCGAGTAATGGCCGTCCTCGACGCCGAGCCGGCGCGCGAGCGCGCGCAGCTGCGGGCGCTCAGTCGGCATCGCGCGCGAGCACGAGCGCCGAGAGCGGCGGGAGCTGCAGGCACAGCGACGACGGCTGTCCGTGCATCGCGACGGGCTCCGCCCGCGCGCGATCGCGGCGCGGATACCCGGAGCCGCCGAACGACGGGTCGTCGCTGCACAAGCGCGCCACCCAGGCGCCCGCGCGGGGCACGCCGATCCGATAGTCCGTCCGCGGCACCGGGGTGAGGTTCAACGCGACCACCAGCTCGTCGTCGAAGAAGCGCCGCAGGTAGACGAGCACCGACTGCGCGCGGTCGCTGCAGTCGATCCAGCGGAAGCCGTCCGGTGAGGGATCGCTCTTCCACAGACACGGGTGCTCCCGGTACAGCGCGCCCAGGCGCTCGAGGAAATGCGCGAGGGCCGCTCGCCGCGGGTCCTCGGCGAGCGCCCAGTCGAGCGAGCGGCGGTAGTCCCACTCGCTCTCGGGCGCGAGCTCGCTCCCCATGAACAGCAGCTTCTTGCCGGGCCGCGTGAATTGGTAGGTGAACAGACAGCGCAGGTTGGCGAAGCGCTGCCAGTCGTCCCCGGGCATCCGGGACAACAGCGACCCCTTCCCGTGCACCACCTCGTCGTGGGAGAGCGGCATCAGATAGTTCTCGCTGTGCTCGTAGACGGAGGCGAAGGTGAGCTGATCCTGGTGCCAGCGCCGGTGGACCGGGTCTTGCGAGAAGTACTCGAGCGTGTCGTGCATCCAGCCGAGGTTCCACTTGAAGGTGAAGCCCAGCCCCCCTTCCTCGACGGCTTTCGTGACGCCCGGCCACGGGGTGGACTCTTCGGCGACGGTGAAGCAGCCGGGACATTGCTCGCGCACCGCGAGATTGAGCTCGCGCAAGAAGGAGATCGCCTCGAGGTTCTCGCGGCCACCGGACTCGTTGGGCAGCCACTCGCCTTCCGAACGCCCGTAGTCGCGATAGAGCATCGACGCCACCGCGTCGACCCGCAGCCCGTCGACGTGGAACTCCTGGAGCCAGTAGAGGGCGTTGGCGAGCAGGAAGCTTCGCACCTCGCCGCGCACGTAGTCGAAGACCAGCGTTCCCCAGTGCGGGTGCTCCCCAAGGCGCGGGTCGTCGTACTCGTAGAGCGGGCGGCCGTCGAAGCGGCGCAGCGCGTAGTCGTCGCGCGGAAAGTGCGCGGGCACCCAGTCGAGGATCACGCCCAGCTGCGCGCGGTGACAGGCGTCGACGAACGCGCGCAGATCGTCGGGCGTCCCGTAGCGCGCGGTGGGCGCGTAGTAGGCGCTCACCTGGTAGCCCCAGGAGCCGTCGAACGGGTGCTCCGCGACCGGCATGAGCTCGATGTGCGTAAAGCCGAAGCGCTGGGCGTGGGCGATCAGCGGCTCCGCGAGCTCCGCGTAGGAGACCTTCCCGCCGGCGTCTCGACGCCACGACCCGAGGTGCACCTCGTAGGCCGCGAGCGGCTCGCAACGCGGCTCGCGCGACTCGCGCTGCGCGATCCAGGCGTCGTCGCGCCAGACGTGCTGCGAGCGGAACACGCGCGAAGCGCTGGCCGGCGGGCGCTCCATCGAGAACGCGAGCGGATCGCTCTTGAGCCGCAGCGCGCCCTCGCTCGTCTTCAGCTCGAACTTGTAGTTCGCGCCCTCGCCGATGCCGGGGACGAAGAGCGCGAAGACACCCGAGTCGCCCAAGCGGCACATCGGAAGGCGACGACCGTCCCAGCAGCAGAAGTCGCCGACCACGCTCGCGCGGCGCGCGTGGGGCGCCCAGACCGCGAAGCGAACGCCGTCGACGCCCTCGACCCGCAGCGGATGGGCGCCCAGCAGCCGCCAGAGCGCGCGATGCGTTCCCGCCGCGAAGCGCTGCAGCTCCGCGTCCGGCAGCGCGGCGGCAAAGCGATAGGGATCTTCCTGCTCGTGGCTGCTGCCGTCGGCGAATTCGAAGCGGATCCGGTAGGCCGGCGCGGGCGGCTCGGCGTCGAGCGCGGCCGCGTATACCCCAGCGGCTCCGACGGGCGCGAGCGGCACGCGGCGCCCCTCCGCGAGCAGCAGCGACGCCGCCACGGCCTCGGGGTGGTGAACGCACACCCGAATCCGCCGCTCGTCCGGGATCGCGTGCGGACCGAGGAGGCGCTGCGGCTCGGCGAGATCGCCCGCCGCGAGCAGCTCGCAGAGCTTCGGGTCGATCGCCTCCGCGTCGCGGCGGGTCACGCGGGAATTCGCCAGATCAACAGCGAGAGCGAATGCGCTGCGAGGTTGAGGGCCCCGGCGCGCGGCCGCTGCGGCGAGCCCCGCCGGGTCCACAAGAAGTGATCCCAGGCGCCCGGCTCCGACTGCGCGGGGAGCCGGAACAGACACGGGCGGCCGCCCGCGTTGAAGAGCACCAGCAGCGTCGGGCCCTGGATCGGGCGGCCCCGATCGTCCATCTCGCCGTGTGCTTCGCCCTTCACCAGCATGCCGAGAGCGCGCCGCTCGGCGTCCTCCCAATCCGCGCCGCTGAGCTCTTCTCCGTCCGGGCGCAGCCACAGGACGTCCTTGCCGTCGGCTCCCGGCGGCACGCGGTCCGCGAAGAAGCTGCGCCGCCGCAGGATCGGATTCGACTCGCGCAGCTGGAAGACGTGGCGCGCGAACTCGAGCAGCGCGCGCTGCGATGCGTCGAGCTCCCAGTCGATCCACGAGATCTCGTTGTCCTGGCAGTAGGCGTTGTTGTTGCCGCGCTGGGTGCGCCCGAGCTCGTCGCCGTGCGAGAGCATCGGCACGCCCTGGGAGAACGCCAGCGTGGCGAGGAAGTTGCGCGCCATGCGCTGGCGCACCCGCGCCACCGAGTCGGACCCGGTCTCGCCCTCGACCCCCCAGTTGCAGCTCCAGTTCGCGTCGGAGCCATCGCGGTTGTCCTCGCCGTTGGCGAGGTTGTGCTTGCGCTCGTAGCTCACGAGATCGTGGAGCGTGAAGCCGTCGTGCGCGGAGATGAAGTTGACGCTCGCCGAGGGCGTGCGGTCGTCGCCTTCGAAGAGGTCGGCGCTGCCCGCGATCCGCGAGACGAACTCGCCGATCTGGCCGGGATCCCCGCGCCAGAAGCGGCGCACGCTGTCGCGGTAGCGGCCGTTCCACTCCGCCCAGCCGGTGGGGAAGTTGCCGACCTGATAGCCACCCGGCCCGAGATCCCACGGCTCGGCGATGAGCTTCACCCGCGCGAGCGCGGGATCCTGCTGCAGCGTGGCGAAGAAGCGGTCCAGCCGATTCACCCCGTGCAGCTCCCGCGCGAGTGCGGGGGCCAGATCGAAGCGGAAGCCGTCGACGTGCATCTCCGTCACCCAGTAGCGCAGGCTGTCCATCAACAGCTGCAGGACGCGTGGATGGCGGGTGTTCAACGTGTTCCCGCAACCCGTGTAGTCCACGTAGCGGCGCGGGTCGGCCTCGTCGAGATGGTAGTAGGCGGCGTTGTCGATGCCGCGCATCGAGAGCGTCGGCCCGCGCTCGTTGCCTTCGGCGGTGTGGTTGTAGACCACGTCGAGCAGCACCTCGATGCCCGCGCTATGGAGCGCCTTCACCATCGTCTTGAACTCGGAGACCTGCTCGCCGCGGTCGCCGCTCGCGAAGCGGGCATCGGGCGCGAAGAAGCCGAGCGTGTTGTACCCCCAGTAGTTGACGAGCCCCCGCACGGCCAGCGGTTGCTCGGTGATCGCGTGGTGCACGGGCAGCAGCTCGACGGCGGTCACCCCGAGCGAGCGCAGGTGGTCGATCACCGGCTGCGAGGCGAGGCCCAGGTACTTCCCGCGGCTCGCCGCGGGCACCTCGGGGTGGAGCGCGGTCATCCCCTTGACGTGGCACTCGTAGATGACCGTGCGGCTCCAGGGCGTGCGCGGCGACCGGTCGGCGCCCCACGGAAAGGAGCCGTCGACCACGATCGAGCGCGGCGTGAAGGGCGCGCTGTCGCGCGGGTCGGCCGCCCGCCCGGCGCCCGCCGCCGTGCCTCCCGACGCGGAGCGCTCGCCGCAGAGCGCCGCGTCCCAGCGCAGCCCACCCGCGAGGGCCCGCGCGTAGGGATCGATCAAGAGCTTCGCGGGGTTGAAGCGGTGACCCTCTTGGGGCGCGTACGGGCCCGACACGCGGTAGCCGTAGGCCTGCGGCGGGCGCACGTCGGGCAGGTAGGTGTGCCAGACCCAGTTGGTGCGCTCGACCAGCGGAATCTCCTCGCTCGGCAGCGCGTCGTCCACGCGCTCGAACAGGCACAGCGTCACGCCGCTGGCGTGCTGCGAGAACAGCGCGAAGTTGGTCCCCCGGCCGTCCCAGACCGCGCCGAGGGGATAGTTCCTTCCGGGCCAGCTGCGCATCGCGCCTCACGGTAGTGAATCGCGGTCGACCCCGAGAGGGGGCGCTCGCGTGCGCGCGCCGCGAAGCCGGTTGCGCCGAGCGAGACCCGTGGGCTCCATCCGAAGGCTCGGCGGCGCGCTCGGATCGGACGCGGATGGAACGGACGGAAGGGACATCGATCGGATGACCAGCCTTCCGCGCTGACGCGGCAAGCGGCGCCGGAAGCCGCGTCAGCGAGGTCGCGCGACGACCCCGCTTGGCGAAACCCCAGCGGGGTCGAGGCGCCGCCAGCTCGCGTGCTCGATCCTTGGCCCGGGGTCGGATGCGCGCGGGCCGGCGCGGAGCTCGCGAGCGGAACCGGTGAATTCGCCGAGCAGCGCGCGGATCACACCCAGGTGCGTGACGAGCGCGAGCCGCCGGCCCGGGTGGGCGTCGACGATCTCGCCAACCGCCGAGCGCGCGCGCCGATCGAGCTCGCGCAGGTTCTCGCCGCCCCCGGGCCGCACCTCGGGATCGCCGGCCTCGAAGCGCCGCAGCGCGTCGCCCGCGCCGCGCTCGATCTGCTCGCGCGTGAGCCCCTCCCAGTCGCCGAGGTCGAGCTCGCGCAGTCGCGGATTCAACTCCGCCTCGAGACCCCGCGCCGCCGCGAGGATCGCCGCGGTCTGCGCCGCGCGCCGCAGATCGCTCGAGACGAGCACGTCGATGGGCTCGCGAGCGATCTCTCGAGCCAGCGCGCTCGCCTGCGCGCGCCCCCGGGCGGTGAGCGGCGGATCCGCGTGCCCCTGCCAGCGCCCCGAGGCGTTCCAGCTCGACTCCGCGTGGCGGATCAGCAGCAGCGACGCCTCGCTCACGTCTCGAACGCGGGCGGTGACCAGCGGTGCACGAGCGCCGCGAGCGGCCATGCGAACGCGAGCGCCGCGACGACCGGGGTCGCGCAGTGGCCGATCAGCAGGTGGAAGCCGCCCGCGACGCTGCAGCTGGCGTGCACCGCCAGCGCGCCGAGGCCCGCGGCGCCCGCCGCCGCGAACGCCGCGTCGAGCCAGCGGCGCTGCGGCGCGCCGCGCGCGCGGTAGAAGCAGATCGCGAGCGCGGCCGGGATCGCGAGCACGAGCGCGTGCAGCAGGCAGTTCGCGCTGCCCGCCAGCAGCTGCGCGGCGGGCTCGCCCGCGGCGGCGGCCCACAGCCCCCAGCCGATGCACCAGGAGACGCCCAGCCCCGCGCCGATCCGGCCCGCGCGCGCGAGCGGCTCCCGCCCCGGAACCGCGCTGGCGAGGGCACCGACGACCGCGCCCAGCGCGGCGACCGCGAGCCCGAGCAGGACGGCGACGGCGATCGCATCCGACCAGAACGCAGCCTCGTCGAGGCGCGGCCACTCCCCCGTGATCCAACCCGTCGCGGCCACCGCGGCGACCGAGAGCGCGACGACGGCCGACGCGGCCACGCTCACCCGGGCGATCGGCGCGACGGGCGAGAGGTCTCCGACCAGCCGCTCGACGAGCTCTTCGGTCGGGCGTCGCTTCATCCGTTGCTCTCCTCGAAGCGCAGCGCTTCGATGTGCGCGCGCATCGCGCGGTAGCCGCGGTGCGCGCGCACCTTGAGGGCGGCCTTCGTGGCACCCACCCGCTCCGCGGCCTCGGCGATCGAGTAGCCGTGGACGTGAATCAGCTCGACGGCCTGCCGCTGCGCGTCGGGCAGCGCGCTGAGCGCGCCCTCGAGCTCGGGCGAGAGGCGCGGACCGCTCGGCTCCTCGGGGCCGCTGGAAGGCTCCGGCACCCCGTCGGCTTCGAGCGAGACTTCGCGGCGCGATCGCCGCGCGTGCTGGCGGGTCTGGTCGATGACCGCGTTGCGCGCGATCGCGTGCAACCACGGCGTGAAGCGGCGCTCCGCGCGGTAGCTTGCGCGCGCGCGGTGAATCGAGATGAGGATGTTCTGCACCACGTCCTCCGCTGCCGCGGCGTTGAGCAGCCGACGCCTCACGAAGCGCCTCAGGTAGGGGATCAACTCGGAGAGCAGCTTCTCGTAGGCCGGCGACTCGCCCGCCTGCGCGGCGATCATCCAGTCGCGCCAGCGGGCCTCGCGTTCGTCGCCCATCGACCGCTCCTTTCCTACGACGCGGCGCGCGCTTCGGTTACCGACACCGCGCCGGGCCGCACGGGCCCGTCGACCGCCTGACACACTTCGCGGGCGACGCCTGCGGCTCGTCGTCGGCGCGTGCACACGAGGGTCGGCGGGCGCGCTCGAAGCGAGCGGCCCGCCGCCGCGTCGGCGGCCGAGCGAAGGGTAACCCACGCGCGATGTCGGCTACGCGGCGCGGAAGCGGCCCGGCCGAGCAGCCGGCCGCCTCGGCCGGGCGTGCGGCAACGCGCGCGCAACTGGGGCAAATTCGAGCGGAAAACCCGGATCGCGCCGACACCTGTCGCGCGCCGCTGCCACTCAATAGAAAGGCGCCCGCTGCAGCGAAGGCGGCGACCCCCAGGGGCAGAGTCCGTGCGTCGAAAGCTTTTCAATCACCTCTTCGTCGAGCTCTCGGTCTCGATCGGCAAGCGCGTTCCGCGCTACGCGCTCTGGCTCGAGCTGCACGACCTCGGATGGAATCCCGAAGCGCTGCGCGTGAGCGAGGCGCTCGCGTTCTGCGACGGACCGATGGAGACCTTCCTCAGCGAGCGCGGCTTGAAGATCAGCCCGCGCGCGCGCAAGCGGCTGCGCAAGGAGCTCGCGAGATTCGACCCCACCCGCCCGCACCCGCAAGAGATCTTCGAGCGGATCTGCGGCTCCTAGAAGTGCGATTCCAGAATGGGATCGCGCGACGACGCAATCGAATCAGCGAGATTCGCCGGCTAGCCGGCGGCGCTCGCCGCCGACCCGGCGCTTCCATGCTCGAGCGCGGGCGCGAGCGTCCGGGCGCTGCGGAGCGCTGCGGCGACGTCAGTCCGACGAGGCCAGACCGAGCTGGACGCGGATCGCGCCGCTCAACGCGCCGAACGCCGATGCGCGATGCGAGATGCGATTCTTTTCCGCCTCGGGGAGCTCCGCCATCGCGCGCCCGACCCCGTCGACGAGAAAGACCGGGTCGTAGCCGAAGCCGGAGCGGCCGCGCGGCGCGTCGAGGATGCGCCCCGCGCACTCGCCGCGGGCCGTCACGATGTCGCCCGCCGGGGTGGCGAGCGCGGCGACGCAGACGAAGCGGGCCCGGCGCTGCTCGCCCGAGCAGTTCGCGAGCGCGGCGAGCAGCGCCTGCACGCGTCCGGCGTCGTCGAGGCCGGGGCCGCCGAAGCGCGCCGAGAACGGCCCCGGCCCGCCGCCGAGCCCCGACACCTCCAGACCCGAATCGTCGGCGAGCGCGGCCCGATCCGCGCGCTGCGCGGCGGCCCGGGCCTTGGCGATCGCGTTCTCCTCGTAGCACGCCCCCTCCTCGGGCAGCACGACGCCGGGAAAATCGGAGAGCGGGCGGATCGCGAGCGGCAGATCGCGCAGGATCGCGCGGATCTCGCCGAGCTTGCCCGGGTTCGAGGTCGCGAGCACGGCCTCGGGGCCCTGCGCGGGGCGAGCGCAGGCCGTCACTGCGTGCGCCTGGCCTCGGCGATCGCGCGCTGCTGGAGCCGGCCGAGGTCGGCGATGCCGCGCAGCCCGAGCGCGGTCAGCTGGTTGAGATCTTCGAGCGAGAACGTGCCCTCCTCGCCGGTGCCCTGGACCTCGACGAAGCGCCCCGCGCCCGTCGCGACGAGGTTCATGTCGACCTCCGCTCGCGCGTCCTCCTCGTAGGCGAGGTCGAGCATCACCGCTCCGCCGATCACGCCGACCGAGACGGCCGCGACCGAATCGCGCAGCGGATTGCGCTCGAGCGCGCCGCGGGCCGAGAGCCGCTCGACCGCGAGCGCGAGCGCCACGTAGGCGCCCGTGATCGACGCGCAGCGCGTGCCGCCGTCTGCCTGGAGCACGTCGCAGTCGACCCAGAGCGTTCGCTCGCCGAGCGCGCTCAGGTCCGACACGGCGCGCAGGCTCCGGCCGATCAGGCGCTGGATCTCGAGCGTGCGGCCCGAGGGCCGCCCGCGCGCGGCCTCGCGCTCGGCGCGTTGATCGGTCGCGCCGGGGAGCAGCGAGTACTCGGCGGTGAGCCAGCCGCGCCCGGTTCCGCGCAGGAAGCGCGGCACCGAATCCTCTTCGCTCACCGTGCAGAGCACCAGCGTGCGCCCCACCTCGCAGAGCACCGAGGCCAGCGGGTTGTCGGTGAAATCGGGAACGAGGCGCACGGGGCGCAGATCGGTCGGCGACCGCCCGTCGATTCTCAAGGCTTCCTCCGCAGGTCGGGCGTCGCGCGGCCCCGCGCGGTTCAGCGACTGCCCACGCCGCGTCGGGCATCGTAGCGCCGACCGAACTCGAGCGCGGCTCGGGCGAGCGCCGCGACGATCCGATCCCGCTCCGCGGCGCCGCGCAGCGCCCGCTCGTCGAGGCGGTTGGTCAGAAAGCCGATCTCGACGAGCGCGGCGGGCATCTGGACGCCCTCGAGGACGACGAAGTGGGCCTGCTTCACGCCGCGCGCGATCTCCGGATTGCCCGCGAGCTGCGCCTGCGCGAGGCGCGCGAACTCGCTCGACTCCTCCATGTGTTCGCTCGCGATCAAGTCCCCGATGATCGCGACGAGCGCGTCGTCGCTGCGCCGGGCCGGCGCGTCCGCGATGCGAAAGGCCTGGTTCTCGCGCCGCGCGACCTGCCGCGCGTAATCGTCGCTCGCATCGAGCGAGAGGAAGAAGGTCTCGATGCCCCGGGCCGCCGCGTCGTGGCTCGCGTTCGCGTGGATCGAAATGAACAGGTCCGCCCGCGCGTCGTTTGCGATCGAGGTGCGCGCCTCGAGCGGGACGAAGGTGTCGTCGCTGCGCGTCAGGACCACCTGCAATCCGTCGCGTTCGAGGCGCTGCGCGAGGCGCTGCGCAACGTCGAGCACGAGCTCCTTCTCGATCAAGCCCCCCGCGCCGCGCGCGCCCTCGTCGTCGCCGCCGTGACCCGCGTCGATCACGACCGCGTCGAATCGATTGGGTGCGAGGGAATCGTCGGCCCGGGCGAGCGCGGGCGCGAGCACTCCGACCACCAGCGCCACGGCAACGGCGTATCGCATGCTTCCCAACGGCAACGGCTACCCCCTCGCCCACCTTACCACGGACAGACGCTCCGCGGCCGACCGGGATTCACCAAAACCGCCTTGCCGCGGCGGGCGCGCCGCGGGCGGTGCACGGCGATCGCCGCGGGCGGGCCGCGCGCGGTGCACGCCGATCGCCGCGAGCCGGCCGCGCGCGGTGCAGGGCGATCGCCGCGGGTCGGCGGCCGTCGAAATTGCGATCTCGGCGGTGCACTGCGCGGGGCGTTCTGCCGACAAGGAGCCGATGCCGAAAGCCGCCGCGCCGCAACCGGGCTTCAGCGCTTGTGACGGCGCCTGCGCTTCGCGGCGGGCTTTCGGTGCAGGTCGATGAGCTCCCCGAGGTCGCGCAGCTCGAGCCGGCCGCGCGCGATCTCGAGCAGATCGATCAACGCGCGGGCCGTGGCCTCCGCGTCGCCGAGGGCTCGGTGGCGCGCGCGATTGGAGACGCCGAAGTGGGCGCACAGGTGATCGAGGTCGTAGCGACCGAGCTCGGGCAGCAGCCGGCGGGCGAGCTTTCGCGTGCACAGCACGACGCCGCGATAGGGGGGAAGACCACACAGTTCGAGCGCACGGCTCACGAACCCGTGGTCGAACGGCGCGTTGTGGGCGACGAACGGCGCGGCGGGCGTTCGATCGAGCCAGCGCGCGAACGATCGCAGCGCGCGCCGCTGCGGGGGCGCCTGCGCGACCATCTCGTCGCGGATGCCGGTCAGCGCGACGATCGCGCGCGAGAGCCTTCCGGGCGGACGCACGAGCGTCTCGAAGCGGTCGACGATCTGCAGCGCCGAGAGTCGAACCGCCCCGATCTCGAGAATCGACGCGCCCGCGCCGAGGCCCGTCGTCTCGAGATCGACGACGACGAAATCCGCGGCGGGGATCGGCCGATCGGCGACCTCGAACTCGGCGCCCGGCCGAAGATCGCCCGGGGCCAGGCGATCGGGGAGCGACTGCGGCTCCCGATCGAGCGCGAGGCCCACGACGTGGCGCGCGAGCGCGGGATCGACCGCGGTCTCGGCCGCGAGCAGGTGCTGGGCGAGCTCGACGAGCCCGATGGGCTCGCCGCCTTCGCGGAACCGATCCAATGAACGCCGCATCTGTTCGGGCGGGGAGGCTGCCATGAACTCGGGACCGCGGAGGAAGGTGTGCCGCGAGCGGGGGCCGCAACACTACCACACGCGCGCCGGCTCGCTTCGTGACAGCGCGGATTGGCTCGCGTATCGTGGCCGCCCCGTGGCGCGAAACCTGCTGATCGCACTGCTCCCGCTCGCGCTGCTCGCGTCGAGCCTCGCGGAGCGGGCGCTCGCCGAGCCCGCGGTCGCGCGGCCGACGATCCCGAAGCACGCCGCCTCGCAGCGCAGCGGCACGGTCTTCTTCGTCGACGTCGAGACGAGCGGCGCGGTCGCCGCGATCGGCACCGCCCACACGCTGCGCATTTCGGAGATCGCGAAGGCCGGCCGCGTCGAGTTTCGGCGCGGCGGATCGTGGGATCTGGTCTCGACCTCCAGCCGCCTGCTCGCGCCGCCCGGCGTCCCGTTCAACGCGCCCGGCGGAACCGTGGCCGGGGACTTCTTCGTCTACGCGCTCGACTCCGCACCCGTCGGCGTTCGGATCCTCGAGCTCGAGAGCGACGCGAAGCTCGCCGCGCTCGCGAGGGGCGACGCCGTGCGGATCCTCGCCATCCCCGCGCGCGGCGGCGACGACGAGGTCAGCCTGCGCGGCGAGATCGCGGCGGTCTCACCCGCGCAGATCGAGCTTCGGCTCGAAGGGCCCGCGGATCTTCGCGGTTGGGGCGGCGCCCCCGTGGTCGCGACCGACTCGGGGCGCGTGATCGGCATCGTGCAGGCCGGCGTCGCGAACGCCGCGGTTCCAGAGCTCACGGTGGGCCCGATCGGCGCGGTGCGCGAGGCACTCGGCGGCGTCGACGTGGGGGCGACGGGGCAGTCGTTCGCGATGCTCGCGCAGACGCCCGCAGCGCCGAATCGCGAGCAATCCGGGGCCCACGCACGGCCGCTCGTCCTCCCGGGACCGGATCGAACGATCATCCACCTCGAGATCGAGCACCCGGGCGACGGCGCCGTGGTCTCGGACGCGGCCTGCGGCACCTTCGTGGCGGGCCGCGCGATGGCGCTCAGCGATCGCTCGAAGCGCTTCGACGTCGCGCTCGTGATCGACACGTCCAGCTCGACCGAAGACCCGACGGGCGCCGACATCAACGGCAACGGCGTGATCGGCGCGCCGCCGCGCGGGCGCATCTCCTCGCTGTTCGGCGGCAGCACCGACAAGGGGGATTCCATCCTCGCGGCCGAGGTCGCCGCCGCGCGCCAGATCCTGCGCGACCTCGACCCGCGCACCACCCGGGTCGCGGTGATCACCTTCGCCGGGAGCGATGACGAAAGAGGGGCCGACCCGCCCGCAGTGACCCGACAGCCGCTCACGAGCGAGTACGCGCTCGTCGAACAGGCACTGGACTTCATCGTGCGCACAGATCCGCACGGCATGACCCACATGTCCGGCGCGGTCGACCACACCACGACCGAATTGCTCGGGCTCTACGGGTCGCGCTCGGAGAAGATCCCCGACTCCGAGAAGCTGGTGTTCTTCTTCACGGACGGCCGACCCACGATGCCCTTCGGTCAGTACGCGGAATCGGACAACACGCGGGCCGTGCGCCGCGCGGCGCTGCGCGCGAACAAGGCCGGAATCCGCATCCATTCGTTCGCGATCGGCCCGGAAGCGCTGGCGGGCCCCATCGCGAGCGTCGAGCTCGCCGACATGACGGGCGGCTCGTTCGTTCCGGTCCGCCACCCGGGCGAGCTCTCGGCGGTCGTCGACGCGCTGAACTTCGCGAACCTCGAAGACGTGGTGCTGCGCAACGACACGACCGGCGCAACCGCGGAGCCGTTCCGGGTCACGGCCGACGGCAGCTGGGGCGGCTTCGTGAAGCTGATGACCGGCTCCAACACGGTGCGGATCGCGGCGCGCTCGACGGACGGCGTCGAGGCCGTCCGGCTGCTCCACGTCGTCCACGAGCCCGCCGCGGCGCCGCTGCCGGTTCCCGACGACCTCGGAATCCGACACAACCGCCTGCTCGAGGACTGCCTGCGCAACCTCAAGCAGCTGCGCGTCGCCGCCGAGCGGGAGCACGCCGAGAAGGTGCGCAAGGAGCTGCTGCTCGAGATCGGACGCGAGCGCGCCAAGGCGCGCAAACGCGCCGCCGAGCAGCGCAAGCAGCTCGAACTCGAGATCGAAGACACCGACTAGCCACCGGAGTTGTCTCGGGAAGTGGTCCTCCATGGTATCTGGTGACCACTTGTGCGATATAGATCTCCTCACGTGCGAGAGGAGCAGCCGGGCGATGAGGCGGACGGTAGCCATCGGGCTGATGGGGCTCTCGATCGCGGTCCTACCGGCTCCCGCTCGAGGCGGTACGGCCAGAGGCGTGGCTCTGGGCGCGGGGGCCGCGGTGGCCTCGATGATCGGGTGCGTGGCCATCCGGGAGCTGCCTGCGGACAAGGACGCGGAGGAAGACGGATTCGCCCGGCCGGGCTGGCTGGCGGGCGTGGCGGGGAGCTATGCCCACCTGGGCGACGCGTTCGACGACAGCTCGTCGGTCGACGGCCTCGGTGTCAACGGTCGAGTGGGCTACCGCTGTCACCCGCGCGTCGCGGCCGAATTCCAGGTCGAGTGGTTCGAGGCGAACGACATCCGAGGCAATCGGCTCAACGGCGACGTCGAGATCCTGACGGCGACCGCGAATGCGAAGGGATATCTGCTGACCGGGCGCTACCAGCCGTTCGTGCTCCTCGGCGGGGGCGCCGTGAGCGCGAGAACGACGGGACGCTCCTTGGGGCTCGCCGTGGACGAGACCGAAACCGACTTCGCCTTCCGCTTTGGGGGAGGCATCGATCTCTACGCGACGAAGAACCTGGTCGCGACCTTGGAAGCCGGCTACGTGCTCCCGTTCGGTGACGTCTCCACGGTGGATTACATCTGGTTCGGCTGGGGCTTCCAGTATCGCTTCTGAGGCGCTTGCCGAACCGCCTACTGCTGGGCGAGGCGCTGCGGCTGCGCGTCGTAGTTGCGGTCTTCGCTGAAGACCTTCAGCGGCGCCCAGCCGGGCACCTCGGACATGCGCGGCATGCCGAAGGTCATCGCCCCGGTCGGATCGATCACCCAGGGATCGTTCGGATCCTCGAACCAGAACGTCACCATGTGGTGTTGATTGTCGCTGTGGCGGTGGACGATGGCCCGGAAGACCTCGTCCTCGCCGAAGCCGAGGTCGCGCAGCAGGTGGTAGACGAGCAGCTCGAGGCCGTCGCAGTCGTCGCCGTCGGCGCGAAAGGTCTCCTCGAGCGTCGCCCAGTGGTCGATCGGCCCGTCCGCGACGTAGTGCTGCTTGGCCTGCGTCTGGATCCAATCCGCCAGGTCACGAGCCAGCGCGCGCTTGGCCTGTCGGCGAAAGTCCGCGTACTTGGCGCGCAGGTCGGCGGGGTGTGCGCGCGCGCGCTCGGCATCCGCACCCGAAGCGACCGCGGGGGTCGGACGCCCGGAGTCGGGCGCGCGCTGTTCGGCGCGCTCGCGGGCCTGCCAGCTCGCGATCTTGTGCCCCCAGGCGTCGTCGACCGGCGGCTCGACGAAGTAGCCGTAGGCGCGCGGCGCGCTGAACACGCTCGAACAGCCCCAGCCGAACCACACGCCGAGCGCGAGTCCGCCGACGGCCGCGAGACTCAGCCGATGTGTCGATTTCCCCATCGGGTTCTACATCGGCCGACGCGTGCACCCCCTTACCGCTAAGCATCTGATTTTTATAGATAAATTAGGCAGCTGAGAGTTCGGCTGGCGCCGTCCGGGGATGCGATCGGAGCTGCGTGCCCGCGCAGCGGCAGCGGGCGCGCAGCGGCCCGGCGCGCTCGGGGTGACCGCGGGCGCTGGCTTCGCCGCGGTCGGAGGATCTCAGGCGGGGATGCCGCAGGCGCGCGTGAACGAGAAGAGCACGACCACGAACAGGACGATCGAAGGGACTCCGAGCGCGACGTAGAGCTTGGCGATCCAATCGTTCTTCCCGCGCGGTTCTTCGTCCATGGCCTTCTCCGTTCCGCTCCGAGCGGCGGCTTTGCGGCGCGCCACTCTAGCCGGCCTCGCCGACCTCGTCGAGCGTCGCGCGCGAATCCTCTGGGATCGCGGTGGTCGTCGCGGGCTAATCCTGCGGATTCGCCCGCTAGACTGCGGCGGGGGGAGGGGTGAGCCTCCGGCGCACGCTTCAGGTCATCGGGCTCGTCTACGTGATCGAGGGCTTCCCGATGGGAGTCCACGATCTGTGGCCCGTCTATCTGCGCTCGCACGGCGCCTCGCTCGCCCAGGTCGGCCTGCTCGCCGCGCTCGGCTCCGCGTGGACGCTCAAGGTGCTCTGGTCGCCGCTCGTGGATCGCTTCGGCGAGCCGCGCCGATGGGTGGCGGGATCGATGGCCGCGATGGCCGTCGCACTGATCGGCATCGCGCTCGGCGATCCGCAGTCCGTCCCCACCTCGCTCTGGATCGCGTTCTGGATCTACTGCCTCGCCTCGGCGACGCAGGACGTCGCGATCGACGGCTACTCGATCGGCATCACCCGACACGGCGAGGAAGGCCCGGTCAACGCGATGAAGGCGGTCGCCTACCGCGGCGGGATGGTCGTGGCGACCGCCCTGCTCTTCCTTCCGCGTTGGATCGGCTGGGCCGGAACCTTCGCCGTCGCGGCGTCGCTCAGCGCGTGCATGGCGGTCGCGGTCTTCGCGGCGCCGCGCGTCGCGGTTCCGCCGCGCAAACGGCGGGAGCTCTGGCCGGCGCTGAAGCGCTGGTTCGCGGAAAGCCACAGCGCGGCGGTCATCGGCTTCGTGATGCTGTATCGCATCGGGGACCTCGCGATGGGCCCGATGCTCAGCGCGTTCTGGGTGGACCGCGGATTTTCGCTCGAAGAGATCGGGCTCGTCTCGAAGGGTCTCGGCATCGGCGCCTTCGTGCTCGGCGCGATCATCGGCGGCTGGGGCGTCTATCGGATGGGCATCGCGCGCGGGCTGTGGTGGTTCGGCGGGCTCGCGCTGCTGTCGAACCTCGGTTACGCGAGCGTCGCGGCGTTTCCGGAGCTCGGCCGCGCGGGCGTCTACGCGGCGGCGCTGATCGAGTCGTTCTGCAGCGGGATGGCTTCGGCCGCGTTTCTCTCGTACCTGATGAACATCTGCCAACGCGAGCACGCCGCGGTGCAGTACGCGCTGCTCACCGCCGCGTATCGGCTTCCGGGCATCCCCGCGGCGAGCATGTCGGGGATCGCGACCGAGCAGGTCGGCTATGCGCTGTTCTTCGCATCGACCGCTGCGCTGGCGCTGCCCGCGTTCGCGTTCCTGCCGCGCGCCTCGACCCGAATCGACGAGGGCTCGCTCGACCAGCGCCACCGCTGAGAGCGCTACTGGGACGGCGCTTGCGGCTTGTACCACTCCTCGGGAACACCCGCGAGGTTGGCCTCGACGATCAGGTCGCGCAGCCTTCGCTCTGCGCGCGCGACGTCCTCGCGCTTGCGCTGGATCTCCTGCTTGAGCCCGTAGTTGACCGTCGTCTTCTCGCTGGGCGCGGCCTGCACGCCGGGCGCCCCGACCTGCCAATTGCTCGTCTTGCCCACCAGCTCCGATAGCTTGTCGAGCGACGCATCGAGGTCTGCCTGGGCGGCCTCCACCTCCGCCTCCGCTTCGGCGAAGCGGCCGCTCCACTCCGCGCGCGTCAGCCCCCCCCGCTGGCCCGATTCGACCGGGAGCGCGGACGGCAGCGTGAGCAGCTGATCGAGGGTCACGCTCTTCGGAGGGGTTGCGGCTTCCGTGTCCGCGGCGGCAGGGCCCGCCAGGCACGCGAGCAGCCACGAGACCGCGTGCACACCGACGGCGAGTTCCCGCAGCCGAGGAAATTTCCAGCGCGCTTCGACCATTCCAATACCCTGGAATCCTGTAGACGCGGTGCGCACCGCCCGGATTCAACCATAGCGAAACGCGTTTGGAGCCCCGTGGAGAGGGCTGCCGGGGTCGCCCGAGCGCCGCGTCGCGGGCCGCGGATTCCACGCCGCGCGCAGGCGCGAGGGACGCGGCGGAGCGGTGCTGCGGGGCCGGAGCGGGCCGGAATCGAGGTCAAGCCGGCGTTGGAAACGCCGATACGAAATGCGGGATCCCGGCTCGGGATCGGTAACTCCATCCTCCGCGGAGGGGTGACGAGCGATGGATCGCGAGAAGCTGTATCGGCTCCTGCGCCTCGGAATCGAGAAGGGAGCTTCGGATATTCACTTCCAAGTGGGATATCTGCCGCTCTACCGATTCAACGGCGACCTCGTCGAACTCCGCTACAAGGTTCTGACCGAGAAGGACACGGAATCGATCGCCCGGATCCTGCTCGAGGCCGATGACAAGCAGCTCGCCGACTTCAACGAGATCGATCTCGCGTTCGAGCTGCCCAGCGAGGGCCGCTTCCGCGTCAACATCTCGCGCCAGCGGCGCTTTTGCAACATCGTCCTGCGCGTCATTCCGCTGCAGATCCGCACCTTCGAGGAGTTGAATCTGCCGAGCGCATTGCGCGATGTGGCGCGCCTGCAGCGCGGTTACGTGCTCGTCACCGGCTCGACCGGAATGGGCAAGTCGACGACGCTCGCGACGATGATCGAAGAGATCAACCACACCCGAAAGGCGAAGATCGTCACGATCGAAGACCCGATCGAGTTCGTCTTCACGCACGACAAGAGCATCATCACCCAGCGAGAAGTCGGCACCGACACGACGTCGTTTCCCGACGCGCTCAGGGCCGCGCTTCGCCAGGATCCCGACTGCATCATGGTCGGCGAGATGCGGGACCAGACGACTGTGGACACGTCGCTCAAGGCCGCCGAGACCGGCCACCTCGTGCTCTCGTCGATTCACACCAGCGATGTGCGTTCGACGATCAATCGGCTGGTCTCGTTCTTCCCCGCCGAGGAGCAGATGCAGGTGCGCGCGCGCCTCGCCGACAACCTCCAGGCGGTGGTCTCGCTGCGGCTGCTGCCCACCAAGAAGCAGAACTCGCGCGTGCCGGCCGTCGAGATCATGCGGAGCACCCGAACCATCCAGGATTGCATCAAGGATCCCGCCAAGAACAGCGAGATCGCCGACTACATCGCACGCGGCCGCGGCGAGATGATGCAGACCTTCGACCAACATCTTCTCGATCTGCTGCGCGCCAACAAGATCTCCGTCGAGACCGCGCTGACCGCTGCATCGAATCCGACGGACTTCAGAACGAAGCTGGCGCTCGAGGGAGGCGATCCGGACGCGGTCGAAGACGAGGTCGAGGCCAAGGTACAAGGTCCGCTCGAAATCGACCCGGATTCGCGGTTCTAGGCGCGGAGGCATGTCTTTGGGCGCCGTGACCGATCTTGGAAGGAAGGCGTCGCGCACGCAGCAGCTCGCGGCCGAGCTGCGGTCGAGTGCAGCCAGAATGGCCGAGCGGGCCGGCGGCGGCGTCGCGCTGATCTTCGTGGCCGCCCCGGAGAACGGCTCCCCGCAGAACACCACCCGGCTGCGAGCCGCCGCCGGGTTCCCCGTCGCGGAGACCGCCAAGGACGCCGCGCAGGCGCTGATGGCCACCGTGCGCGAGGTGATCGCCACCGGAGCGCCGCAGCAGCTCGGAGCGCTGGCGTCGCTGGAAGATCGCAGCAAGGGCGGTCTGACGATCGCCGCGCTGAAGTTGGAGAATCGGTGCCACGGCGCGATCGCGGTCGGCACCCCGGACGCGATCGAGGGCGAGCTGCAGCACGCGATCGCATGCGAGGCCGCGAGCCTCGCCCTGCTCCTCGATCACGCCCGCGTTTGCGACGAGCTCGAGGCCACGCGAGGGGAAATCCAGGAGCTCCGAAGCAGAGAGCGCGCCGACGACAACAGCCAGGAGGTGCTCGAGCTATCCGAAGCGCTCTTCGCCCAGGACATCGAGCTCCTGCGCAACAACGAGAAGCTCGGCAAGATCGAGAAGCTCAAGAACGACTTCATCGAGAAGATGTCGAGGGAGCTCCGAACGCCGCTCAACAGCATCATCGAATCGATCATTTCGGTGCTGACGAGCGAGAACGAGACGCTCTCCGACAGCTCGAAGGTGAGCCTGCGCTCCGCGCTGGACGATGGGACGGAATTCCTGCGGACGCTCCAGAACATCCTGGATCTGTGGAAGATCAAGCAGCGCGAGCTGCCCGTGGAGATCCAGGAAGTGAACTTTCGGGAGGTCGTCGACGAGGCGATCTTCAGCGTCCAGGATCGCATCTCGGAGAAGCCGGTGACCGTCGAGCAGCGGTTCAGCGAGCCCTTTCCGAAGATTCGAACGGATCTCGCGAAGGTGAACCAGATCCTCTACCTGCTGCTCGAGAACGCGGTCAAGTTCACGCCGCGCGGGCAGATCACGATCGACTCGCGGCTCGAGAACGACCAGCTCCAATGCGAGGTGCGCGACACCGGGATCGGGATCTGTCCCGACGACCAGCCCCACATCTTCGAGGAGTTCTTCCAGGTCGACGAGCTCTCGTCCCGTACCTACGCGGGCGCGGGCCTCGGATTGGCGCTCGTGCGAGACCTCGTGGTGCTGCTGGAAGGCGACATCTCGGTGAGCAGCGATGCAGGCCGGGGCACCGCCGTCACCTTCCAGGTCCCCGTCCAGATCGTGGGCTGAGACCGCGTTCACCACCGGGTAGACAGCAACGGCGCGCGCGAGACCGCGATCGGATCGCCGCTATTCAGCCGCTGACTTCTCTTCCGGGTAGGTGGGCTTGATGTAGCCCGCCGCGATCTCGCGCAACGCCACCACGACCTCCTTGTTCTCCTCCGCGTCCACGAGCGCCTTGGCGCCGCGCTTGAGCTGCTTGGTTCGAATGGCGGCCATTTGGACGAGGTTGAAGCGGTTCGGGACCCGCTCGATGCAGTCTTCGATCGTGATGCGTGCCATGAGAGCCTCTCGCTGGAGTGGGATCGCGCTACGGGAAGGACGGTGAGCTTAGGGCAAGCGCCAGACGAGGGAAACCCCGGCCGGCGAGAGCGCCGGCCGGGGTCCTGCGACCTCCACCAGAAAGGTCGATCCGACGAAATCCGCTACGCCTTCTTGCGGCGTCGCGTCTTTCGGCGGGCCTTCTTGCGAGTCGCCTTCTTGCGAGTCGCCTTCTTCCGGCGAGCCTTCTTGCGGGTCGCCTTCTTCCGGCGAGCCTTCTTGCGCGTGGCCTTCTTGCGCGTGGCCTTCCTGCGCGTGGCCTTCTTGCGAGTGGCCTTCTTGCGGGTCGCCTTCTTGCGGCGAGCCTTCTTGCGAGCGGCCTTCTTGCGCGTGGCCTTCTTGCGAGTGGCCTTCTTGCGAGTGGCCTTCCTGCGCGTGGCCTTCTTGCGAGTGGCCTTCTTGCGCGTGGCCTTCTTCCTTCGAGCTGCCATACCTGGGTAACCCCCCTGTTCGTGGACTCGAGCGCAGCGGTCTTGCTCGTTATGAGCGAACTACAAACCGCCCACTTGTCGCGCCAACTCGCACGACCGTGTTGCTCCCGCCTCCTATCGGAGACCACAATGTGCGACTTGAAGGCAATCTGCCTTCCTTCCTCACACATTCCGCGGCACTAGAGCCACTCTTGCAGCCGACGCTAACAAGGTGCTTCGTCGCCCGTCAATAGGTAAACCTAAAAAAAACAGCGTGATGGATCATCATGCTGCGAGCATCGGGACGAAAAATCACCGAACTCGGGGCCCGGATGCGCAACATCTCCGATCGCGCAGAGCCGATCACTCGATGATGTCGCCGAGCGCTCGACGGCGCCGCGAGATCGGGCGCGGGCGCCCGCGGCGAGCGGCTCGAGGCGCGCGCGGTCGAGCGCCGGTAGTTCGCAAACTGCGCGAAGTCAAAGAGATTTTCGAGAGCCGGCGGGAAAATCAGCGCTTGCGCTTGTGGCGGGCGCGCTTGAGCAACTTGCGCTTCTTGTGCTTGCGCATCTTCTTGCGTCGCTTCTTGATCACGCTGCCCACGGGTGAACCTCGTACCACTCTTACCGGGGCAGGGAGGGATACTGGTTCATCCGCGGGAAGTCAACTCGCAGCCCGCCACGATGATGACCGCGGGCACCGCGCTCGCTGCGCGGGTGGCAGCCGGTCGAGCGCCGGCAACCCGCTCACGCGCCGCAGCGCTCTCGCGAGATGCCCTGGGCGCGGTCGCGAAACATGCCAACCCATCGGTTGATCACGTGTCGACGCGGCAGGAATCCGAAGGGAGGCCGTCGCCTCACCCCGAGTTCGGCGAGGTCGTCGAGAATCTGCTGATTGGCGGGATCGATCATCAATCCGCGGCGCAGATAGCGGATCCCCTCGGCCTTGAATCCGAAGACGAGGTGCACCTGAGCGAGGTTCCGATAGAGCTCGGGATTGTAGAACTCCTCCTTCGCCGCCGACCGGCAGAGCTCCAACGCCTGATCGAAGCGCCGCTTGGCGATTCCCAGACAGAGTCCGTAATAGGAGCGGTAGCGCGGGCTGTTCGGATCGACTCTCTGAGCCGCGCAGAAATGCTCGAGTGCAATCGCATGGTTGTTGCAATCCAGAGCGGCCCGCCCACGGCGATAGTGCTCTTCCGCTGAAAAACGCGTGTCCATACGTTCTCCCCCGATCGCCACCTCGGAATCGGCGTCGTGCTGGTTTAGGCAAGACGCGTGCCGAAATGCAGGTCCGGCAACAAGTCGCGTAAGTCTTCGAGATCAAGCGCGCCGGGCCGAAGTTGCGAAAAACCCATGTGGGTTGTGCCCTACGTCACAAGTACGAATTCGTAACCGCGGTTTCGAGAGCGAAATTCGCGCCGCGCAGGCCAGCGGAGAGATCGATTCGCGGCGCTCACGCGGCAGCCGAGCCCGGGCGCGATCGCGCGCCACCGCGCACTCGGAGGTTGGGCGCGACGCCGCAAAGCGAACGCGCAGCGTTCGCCGACCAGCGCCGCCTCCCTGACAACTGGGTCCCCGCCAGCGCCCGGCAGCGCGCCGCCACGAAGGAACTGCGCGGGTTAGTACTCGATGATCTCCAGGATGTAGCGCTTCTTCTCTTTACCGCTCGTCGCCGCCATCAGCGTCCGGATCGCGGAGGCGTGCGCCCCGCCCTTGCCGATGACCTTGCCGAGGTCTTCCTTCGC
>JBFGGA010000004.1:0-43452 GCA_041579295.1 Myxococcota bacterium
ACGCGAACGAGCCGCCGACGCTGAGCCTGACGCCGGTGGTGACGACGCTGGCCGAGGACGCGGACACGAGCGGCGCGATCGTGGTGGCGACGATCGCGCTGAGCGACGATGCGCTGGGGGCGAACAACCTCGGGCTCTCGGGTGCGGATGCGGGGCTGTTCGAGATCGTGGGCAGCGACCTGCGGCTGAGGGCCGGGGCGGCGCTGGACTACGAGACCAACCCCAGTCTCGACGTGACGGTGACGGTGGACGACCCGTCGCTCACCCCGGACCCGGACGACAGCGCCAGCTACACGGTGAAGGTGACGGACGCGAGACTGGGCAACGCCAGTCAGCTGATCGAGATCATCAGAAGCGACACGACTCCACCCGACGATGTCGGAGATTTGATCGAGCGAGCCGACGACACCGACTCGGAGTCGGGCGAGGAGCCGAGTCCCGAGCCCGAGCAGACGTCTACGCTTACGTCGACGACCTCGCACGATTCTCCGACGGGCGATACGGGAGGGCCCACACCGACGTTGCCGCCGACCCTTACCACGTCCGACGTCCCGATCGACCTCGAGCCCGAGGAATCCTTGGCGGAGAGCGAACGCATCCGGGAGGCTGCAAACGACGCTTCTACATCTCCGCGCAGCGCCAAAGCGATCCTCGAAAGACTGCTCGCGGGTATCTCCCCCGGGACCTCGCTGTCCGACCTGATCTTCGTCGGAAACGAGCTCGATTTCATCGATGCACTCGACCGCATGGGTGACGAAGTAGACGCCGTCACCTATCTCGAGGAGAAGCTCGCCGGCTCGACGCTTGCCGTGACGACGGGTCTCTCCGTGGGTTATCTGTTTTGGTTGACCCGTGGGGGGCTGCTGCTCGCCAGCCTCCTGTCGACCATGCCGGCCTGGCGACTCATCGATCCCATCCCGATCCTGGCCCGCTTGCGGGACGACGAGGGCGAGAATCCGGAGGATTCGGAGTCCCTGAGTACGCTCGTCAGCCGCAGCGACCCACCCCAGACAGACCGCTCCGACCGGGCTCGAAGCTCGTCGGCGCCGGTCGCCAAACGGTAGAGACGACCGTGCGCGGACCGAGCGCAACGACGCACATCGCGCTGGGGCAGGCCGCCTTGCTGTTGACCCTTCTCTTGGTCGCGATCGTGTTGCGGCTGGTACCCGACCGCGCCTCCGCGGTTCGGGAGGGTCGTCTGGCTCTCGCGGAGGCGGTCGCGATCAAGAGCTCGGCCGTGGTGACACAGGATCAGGTCGAAAAGCTCGAGGCCACTCTGAAACTCGTCGTGGAGCGCAACCCGGATCTTCTCTCGGCTGCCGTGCGGCGCGGAGGCGGTCGGGCTCTCGTGGCGATCGGGGATCACGAGCGCCACTGGGACGGCGCTCTCGCCGGGCAATCGACGGATACGCACCTGGTGGTGCCGCTCTGGTCTGTCGGGCAGAAATGGGGCCAGGTGGAGCTGCGCTTCGCGCCGCTCTCGGCGCCCGGGTGGCTGGGGATCCTACTCGATCCCCGAGTGATCCTGACCGCGTTCCTCGTGGTCGCGGCCTTTCCGCTCTTCTACCTCTACCTCAGGAAGATGCTGAGCCATCTGGATCCGTCTCGCGCCGTTCCGACCCACGTGCGTTCGGCGCTCGACACGCTTGCGGAGGGCTTGTTGGTCATCGATCTGAAGGAACGCGTCGTGCTGGCCAACCAGGCATTCGCCGCGATGCTGGGGCGGAAGCCGGACGAACTGCTGGGTCGCTCCGCGTCGGAGCTCGCCTGGGTGGACGCCGACGGCGCGCCTTTCTCGACGGGAGCCTTCCCCTGGGAACGAGCGCTCGCCGAAGGCACACCACAGCGAAACGACATGGTCCATCTGAGAGACAGCGAGTCGGAGCTACGCACGTTCCTCGTCAATTGCTCACCCGTTCTCGGAAGTGGTGGACGAGCGGGCGGTGTGTTGATCAGCCTGGACGACGTCACCCAGCTGGAAGCTCACAAGGTCGAGCTGTCGACGGCCAAGGAGGAAGCGGAGGCCGCCAATCAGGCAAAGAGCGAGTTCCTGGCGAACATGAGTCACGAGATCCGCACTCCGATGAACGCAATTCTCGGCTTCACCGAGGTCTTGAGGCGCGGTTACGAAAAGCGCGACGCCGACCGCCAGAAGTACCTCGACACCATTCGGTCGAGCGGTGAGCATCTCCTTCAGCTGATCAACGACATTCTCGATCTCTCCAAGATCGAGTCCGGGCGCCTCGAAGTCGAGCGGGTGCCATTCGCGCCGAACCTGATGATCCAGGAGGTGATCCGGGTTCTCTCGGTGAAGGCCCGGGAGAAGGCGCTCACGCTGGAGTTCGAGGTCGACGGCCCGATACCCGAGATGGTGGTTTCGGACCCGACGCGGGTTCGGCAGGTGCTCACCAACCTCGTGTCCAACGCGATCAAGTTCACCGAGCGCGGCGCTGTGAGGGTGGTCGCGCGCTTGGATTCGACGGAGGGGCGTCACCGACTCTGCATCGACGTGATCGACAGTGGAATTGGCGTACCCGGCGAGATGCTGGATGCGATCTTCGACCCGTTCGTGCAGGCAGACAGCTCGGTGACGCGCCGCTTCGGCGGTACCGGCCTCGGGCTTCCGATCAGTCGGCGATTCGCGCGGCTTCTCGGCGGCGACATCAGCGCGCGAAGCGTGGTCGGCAGCGGAAGCACTTTTTCGGTTGCGATCGATCCCGGCCCGCTCGAGGGTGTCCGTTTGCTGCAGCCGGAAGCGGCTCTGGCCGTTGCGCGGGAAATGGTCGGCGCCGCCCCCGGGCACTGGCACTTTCCGCCGTCGAAGGTCTTGGTGGTCGACGACGGGGAAGAGAACCGGGAGCTGATCCAGCTCGTGCTCGACGAGGTGGGAATCGAGGTCGAAGGCGCCGAAAACGGTCGCGTGGGCGTCGAAATGGCACAGTCAGGAAACTTCGACGTCATTCTCATGGACATGCAGATGCCCGTGATGGACGGTTATGCGGCGACCGCCAGGCTGCGCGAGCTGGGCTGTGAGACTCCGATCGTCGCGCTCACTGCGAACGCGATGAAGGGATTCGAACGAGAGTGCCTGCAGGTGGGCTGCACCGGCTACCTCACCAAACCCGTCAATATCGACGACCTTCTGGCGAAACTCGCGGAGCTGATCGATGGCGCGAGGCAGGAGGCCGCAGCGCAAGGCCCGGCGGGGCCGAGGGCTGCGCGAGAACGAGTCGGGCACGAGCCGGTCGGATCCGAGGGACCCCTGAAGTCGCGGCTCGCCGGGAACGCGCGGTATCGGACCATCATCGAGAAGTTCCTGCCGCGGCTCGAAGAGAAGCTTCAAGCGATGGAAGTGAGCTCGCAGGCACGCAACTTCGACGAGCTCGCGAAGCTGGCGCACTGGCTGAAGGGCTCCGCCGGCATGGTGGGTTTCGATGCGTTCTGCGGCCCCGCCCAGATGCTCGAGCTGGCCGCCAAGCAGGGGAAGGAGGGCGAGATCGAGACACTGCTGCGCGAGCTGCGGGATCTGGCCGACCGGATTGCCGTCCCGGACGACGAGGTTCGTTGAGGCGTTGGAGCGCATGAACGAGACCACGGAACGGAGCGAAATCATCGAAACCGCGACGATCATGATCGTCGACGATGAGCCCACGACCATCGACGTCCTCGAGATGCTGCTGAGAGAAGAGGGCTACCGGAATTTCACCTCGACGACCGAACCCAAACGGGTTCTCGCGATGCTCGGGGAAGGACACCCCGACGTGCTGCTCCTGAATCTCCTGATGCCGAACGTGAGCGGTCTGGAGATCCTGGATTCGATGCGCGCAGATCCGGTGCTGCGGCAGATTCCGGTGATCATCCTCACGTCCGCGACGGACGCCGCAGTGAAGCGCAGAGCGCTGGAGCTCGGCGCGGTCGACTTTCTCGCCAAGCCCGTGGATCCGAGCGAGTTGGCGCTTCGGCTGCGCGGCACGCTCCTCGCCAATGCGTACCGGGTCGGGTTGGGGGCCAGCCGAGCCGAAGCCGAGTCGCCGCGTCCACCGCAGGTCGCCTCCCAATCCGGCGCTTCCGTGGTATCGCGGCTGGATGGGAAGGGCCCGCGGTTCCGGAAGATCCTCGCGACCTTCGCGACACGTCTCCAGGTCAAGCTGGCGGCGATGGAGGCGAGCTGGGAGGCCGGCGACCTCGAAGAGCTCGCGAACCTGGCGCACTGGCTGAAGGGGGCCGCCGGAACCGTCGGCTTCGATGCTTTCACCGCCCCCGCACAGACGCTCAACGCCCTCGCCAGCGAAGGCAAAGAAGAGGGGGTCGAGGCGTTGCTTCGGGAATTGCGAGAGCTCGCGGATCGCATCGCGGTATCGACCGTGCCCGGCGGGTGAGCGGGCTCCTTCCGCAGCCGCCGTGATCGGTTCAGGGAATCGCTAGGGCCGCCGATACCTTCATGCGAGGTCATCGCTCGACTGCCATGCAGATGCCGAAGATCGATATCGACGCGCAGCTGGAAGCCCTCAAGGCTGCGACCGTGATGATGGTGGACGACGAGCCCACCACCATCGATGTGCTCGAGGCATTCCTGGAGGGTGAGGGCTACAGCCAGTTCGTGACGACTTCGGACTCGAGGCAGGCGCTGGAGCTGGTCGAAACCGAGAGGCCGGACATCTTGCTGCTGGATCTGATGATGCCGCACGTCGACGGCCTCGAAATCCTGTCCTCGATTCGAAACCACGCCGAGCACGCCCATCTACCCGTGATCATCCTCACGTCTTCCACGGATGCGTCGCTGAAGCTCGAGGCCCTGGAGCTCGGGGCGACGGACTTCCTGGCAAAGCCGGTGGACCCGAGCGAGCTGGCGCTTCGGATGCGCAACACGCTCGCCGCAAAGGCGCATCGGGATCGTCTCGCCTACTTCGATAGCCTGACCGACCTTCCCAACCGGCGATCGTTCATGGAGAGGCTGGAGCGCATCCTGCCACGCGTGATCGATGAATCGACGCAGTGCGTGGTGCTCCATCTGGTTTTGGATCGCTTCAAACAGATCAACGAAACCCTCGGACACGGCACCGGAGACGCGTTGCTGAGAGTCGTCGCCGATCGCATGCAGCAGTGCTTGCGCACCGGTGATTTTCTCGCCCGCACCGGGTCGGGCGAGTTCAGCCTGCTTCTGCCAGGGGGAAGTACCAAAGCGAACGCATCGCGGATTGCGCAGCGGCTCGTCTCGAGCTTGACAGATCCCATCTCCATCGAAGGGCAGGATCTCTTCGTGACGCCCAACGTCGGAATCGCGCTCTTCCCGCACGACGCCGAAGATGGCGAGACGCTGCTGGCCAATGCCGGCATCGCGATGTCGCACGCCAAGAGCGCTGGAACCAACCATCATTGCTTCTACAGCAAAGCGTTGAACGCCGATTCATCGGAGCGAATGAGTCTCGCGAACCAGCTTCCCAAGGCGATCGAGCGCGACGAGCTGTTTTTCGTCTATCAACCGACGCTCGACGTCCAGACGGGCCAGATCGTCGGCGTGGAGGCGCTGATGCGCTGGAGGCATCCAGAACGGGGACTGATCTTCCCGGCGCGATTCATCCCGATCGCCGAGGAAGCGGCCCTGATCGAGCCGCTGGGCGAGTGGGCGTTGAGGGCGGCGTGCCAGCAGAACAAGGCGTGGCAGGATGCGGGGTTCGACCCGATCCGCGTCTTCGTCAATGTGTCCGCCGCGCAGTTCCGGACGGGCAAGCTCCAGCGGGCGATTCGAGGTGCACTCGAGCATTCGGGCCTCGATCCCAAGTACCTCGCGCTGGAGCTCACGGAGAGCCTGATCATGGACAACCCCGAGGACGCATCGGAGACCCTCTATGGGATCAAGCAGATGGGTCTCGAGGTCGTGGTGGACGACTTTGGCACCGGGTATTCGTCGCTGAGCTACCTCAAGCGCTTTCCGCTGGACGGGCTGAAGATCGATCGCTCTTTCATCAAGGGCGTTCCCCACGACGACGACGACGCCGCGATCGTCACGGCGACGATCGGGATCGCACACGCTCTCGGTCTGATGGTCGTGGCGGAAGGCGTCGAGAAGGAAGAGCAGCTGGCGTTCCTCGAGGAGCGAGGCTGCGACGTCTACCAGGGTTATCTCTTCAGTCCGCCCGTCGAAGCCGCGGATCTTGCGGGGTTATTCCGCAGGGAGAGCGAAGACCGCTAGCGCGTTGCGGCGGAGGTGCGCTCGCGCGCCCGATGCCGATCGCAGCGGCCGAGACCGCCCCCGAACACGGTGCGCGACGGACGAGGAGGGGCTAACCTGCTGCCGCTCTCGATCTGACGGAGTGGAGGCAGCCGATTGGCGCGCGACGACCTGATTCAAGCGGTCGGTACCGTGGACAAGATCCTCGGCGGAGGCCGCTACCAGATCACGCTCGAAAACGGACAGCTCGTGACCGCGCAACTCTCGGGCCGGATGCGCCGTTTTCGGATCCGCGTGATCCCCGGAGATCGGGTGCAGGTCGGCGTCTCGCCCTACGATCCGACCCACGGCTTCGTCACCTTCCGGCTCCGGGAAGGTCAGAACCCGCCTCGCTAGGTCCGTGCCCGACCGGGCCGTCCGCCTGCAGCTCCAAGCGATCCGCGCCTACGACCGCCTTCGCCTGCGCCGCCTGACGGCGCGTCACCGCGGCCTCGAGATCCATCCGTCCGCGTCGAGCAACCTCGCCGCGGCGCGCTACGAGCTCGCGGAGGGCGCGCGGCTGACGCTCGGCGCGGGCGTCGTCACCGAGCGCCTCGCGGGCGCGCTGCACTTCTCGCTCGGGCGCGGGGCCGAGGTCTCGGTGGGCGAGGGCACCTGGCTGCGCGTGGAGCTCGGGCCCGTGCACCTCGTCGCGTTCGACGGGGCGCGCATCGCGATCGGCGAGCGGGGCTTCCTGAATGGCTGTCACCTGAGTGCGAAGCGCGAGCTGCGCCTGGGTCGTCGCGTCTGGGTCGGCGCGGGGAGTCGGATCTTCGATTCGGACCAGCACGACCTCGATTCCGAGCACCCGGAGGTGACGCAGGCCGTGGCGATCGGAGACTGCGTCTGGGTGGCCTCCGACGTGACCGTGCTGCGCGGGGTGACGATCGGCGAGCACAGCGTGATCGGCGCGCGCTCGCTGGTCGTCGACGACATCCCCGCCCACACCCTCGCCTTCGGCCAACCCGCAAGGCCCAGAGGCGAGATCGGCGACCGCTCCCAAACCCGCTGACGCGCCGAAATCCGCCCGGGTGACTTGACGTTTCCCGTCGAATGCCTCAACTTCCTGCCCCTTCGGGCCGAAGGGTGCGCGCTGGGTCCCGGTCGCCATGCGGGCCGACGGGATGGCCCCGGGCCGGAAGGCTTTGCCCTCTCATTCAGAGCGACTGGAGGATCGGCAGAATCTCCGGTCGAGCCCCCGGGCCCCCCGTGGGGATCGACCGGAATTTGCGACACCATGGGCGGCGGGTGGCCACCCACCCTCCCGCCGTGCGGCGCGAACCCGCGCGCGGCGCCCCAGCGATTGCCGAGGCTTTTATGATCCACGATCTATCGACGATCCGAAACATCGGAATCAGTGCACACATCGACTCGGGCAAGACGACGCTCACCGAGCGCATCCTGTTCTACACCGGGCGGATTCACGCGATCCACGAGGTCAAGGGCAAGGACGAGGTCGGCGCGACCATGGACTCGATGGAGCTCGAGCGGGAGCGCGGCATCACCATCCAGAGCGCGGCGACCCACACCATCTGGGACGGCCACCACGTCAACATCATCGACACCCCGGGCCACGTCGACTTCACGATCGAGGTCGAGCGCGCACTGCGGGTGCTCGACGGGGCCGTGCTCGTGCTCTGCGGGGTGGCGGGCGTGCAGTCGCAGTCGATGACCGTGGATCGCCAGATGCGCCGCTATAAGGTTCCGCGCATCGCCTTCATCAACAAGCTCGATCGCTCGGGCGCAAACCCGACGCGGGTGACCGAGCAGCTGCGCGAGAAGCTCGCTCACAATGCCGTCATGATGCAGCTTCCCATCGGCCTCGAGGCCAAGTTCGAGGGCGTGATCGACCTCATCGCGATGAAGGCCGTGTACTTCCAGGGGAACAACGGCGAGCACGTCGTGATCGAGGAGATTCCCGAAGCGATGCGCGACGAAGCCGAAATCGCGCGCGAGTCGATGCTCGACGCCGTCTCGATGTTCTCGGACGAGCTCACGGAGGCCATTCTAGAGGAGACGGTGACCGAAGAGCTGATTCACGACGCGGTGCGAAGGGGCACGCTCTCGATGGAGCTCACTCCGGTCTTCCTCGGCTCGGCGTACAAGAACAAGGGCGTGCAGAAGCTGCTCGACGCGGTGAATCGCTATCTGCCGAACCCCCTCGACGTCGAGAACACCGGTGTCGATCTCTCCAACGACGAGGCGTCGCTGACGCTCGCGAGCGATCCCAACAAGCCGCTCGTGGCGCTCGCCTTCAAGCTCGAGGACGGCCGTTACGGGCAGCTCACCTACGTTCGCGTCTACCAGGGCTCGCTGAAGAAGGGCGCGACGATCCTCAACAGCCGGACCAAGAAGAAGCACAAGGTCGGGCGCCTGGTCCGGATGCACGCCGACGCGATGGAGGACATCGAAGCTTCGTCGGCCGGCGACATCGTGGCCCTCTTCGGGATCGACTGCGCGTCTGGTGACACCTTCACCGACGAATCCGTGCAGATTTCGATGACGTCGATGCACGTCCCCGATCCGGTGATCTCGATCTCCATCAAGCCCGTGGACAACAAGGCCGCCGACAACATGGGCAAGGCCCTTGGTCGCTTCGTGCGGGAGGATCCGACGTTCCGGTCGATGGTGGATCCGGAGAGCAAAGAGACGGTGATCTCGGGGATGGGCGAACTCCACCTCGACGTCTACGTCGAGCGGATGAAGCGCGAATACGGCTGCGAGGTGGAGACGGGCGCTCCGCAGGTCGCCTATCGCGAGACGATCTCGCAGCGGGCCGATTTCGACTACACCCACAAGAAGCAGACCGGCGGCTCCGGTCAGTACGGCCGCGTCGGGGGTCGGATCGAGCCGATCGAGGGCGGCTCCGAGGATTTCGAGTTCGCGAGCGAGATCAAGGGCGGGGCGATTCCCACGGAGTACATCCCGGCCGTCGAGAAGGGCTTCGTGCAGTGCATGGAGAAGGGCCGGTTGATCGGATTCCCGGTGATCGGCGTCAGGGTCGTGGTCGACGACGGCAAGTCGCACAGCGTCGACTCGTCGGAGATGGCCTTCCAGGCGGCGGGTCGCGGCGCGTTCCGCGAGGCGTATCCGAGAGCCAAGCCGATCGTGCTCGAGCCGGTGATGAAGCTCGAGGTCGAGGGGCCCGTCGAGCACCAGGGCGCCATCCTCAAGACGATCATGCAGCGGCGTGGTACCGTGATCGGAACCACCGAGTCCGCGGGAATGTCCCGGATCGAATCGGAGGTGCCCCTCTCCGAGATGTTCGGTTATGCGACCGACCTGCGCTCGATGACCCAGGGCACGGCCGAGTTCACGATGGAATTCGCGCGCTATCTGCCGGCGCCGGCCGAAATCCAGAAGGAGCTCAAGGAGAAGTTCAGCTCGAAGATCGTCGATGACGACTAGATCGAGGAGTTCAGCGTGTATCGGAAGTTTCTAAACGCGCGCAGTCCCATGCGCTTGCTCGAAAAAGGTCTTCACGGTGGGCTCGGCCCGGGCAATCTGGGTATCGTGGTCGCCGGTCACGGCGTCGGGAAGGCGTCCTTCCTCGTCGGCGTCGCCCTCGACGAGCTGCTGCGGTCGGGCCGCGTGCTCCACGTCTCCATGGCCCACCCGGTCTCTCACATCCGCGATCACTACGACACCGTCTTCGAGGAGCTCGCGGCCACCGCGCACCTCGAGGATGGAGTGCAGGTGCACGCGGACATCGATCGCAACCGGAGCATCCGCGTCTACCCGAAGAACGCGCTCACGACCGCGAAGCTGCGCGAAGCCGTGAAGGTCGAATCCGAGACCGTTGGGCAGCCGTCGCTGATCGTGATCGAAGGGCTCGATTTCGAGACGACCTCGCGTCAGGATTTCACCGATCTCAAGGCGCTCGCCGGTGAGCTCGCCGCCGAGGTGTGGCTCTCGATCGCGTCGAGCGGTGAGCAGATCGCGGAGCTTCCGCCGCCGGTCGAACGCGTGGAAGATCTGGTGACCGTGGTCCTCGCGCTCGAGCCGGGCGACGACGCGATGCTGCTGCGCGCGCTCAAGGACCACGACAACCCGAATCTCAGCGATCTGCACGTCGCGCTCGACCCGCGCACGCTGCTGCTGACGCGGCACTGATCCGGCCGTACCGACGGGCGTTCCGCTCGTCGACCCTACACGGTTGCCGATCCACGTCTGGGTCGCACCCGGACCCGATCCGCTCCCGGGCCGTCGGGGTGGCCGCTCAGCTCCCGTTCTGGAGCACGGAGAGCTTTTCCCGGTACTGGCTCCGCAGCGCGTTGGCCTCGCTTCTCGTGAAACCGAGCTCCTCCGCGATCCCGACGATCTCGGAGCTCTCGATGCTCGAGATCGTTCCGTCGGCGGCGGCCACCGCGTAGATGCACTGCAGCAGCTGCCCGCGCTGCTCGGGGGTGGAAATCTTGCGGAACTCCCGGGTGACCACGTAGTTCTCGGTTCCGCCGAGCAACCGCGCCTGTGATTTCGCGATTTCGACGGCGAGCGCGATTTCGCTCTCCGAGAGGTCCGAGATCGCCGCGATCGACCGCTGGATCTGAGCGGTCTCGGTCTCGTCGATCTCCAGATCGGCGTTCGCGACGCGCGCCAGCACGTAGGCGAAGGCCGCCAGGTATTTCGCGCGCTGCGGATCGAGTCTTTCGAGCTTGGCGGCGATGCGGCGGACGGACTCGGTATCGCCAGCGTCCTGGCTCCTCTCCGCATCTCTTCCCAACCCGAGGAGGCGCAATAGCGACAAGATCTCTGCTCCGAATTCAGCTGCCCGAGAAGAACTGGCGCGTGCCCTGAGACTCGATGCCTTCCGCGATGCGCCGCAGCGCCAGCGCGTACGCCGCGTCGCGGATCGAGCCGCCTTCCGCTTCGTAGATCTTCCAGATTTCGTCGACCGCCCGCGCCATGATCTCGTGGAGGCGCGCCCTCACCTCCTCGAGCGTCCACGAGAACCCCTGAAGGTTCTGCACCCATTCGAAGTAGCTCACGGTGACGCCCCCGGCGTTCGTCAGTACGTCGGGCAGCACGAGGATCCCGCGCTCGTTGAGCGCGTCGTCCACTCCGCCGACGATCGGCCCGTTTGCGACCTCGGCGATGTAGCGCGCGCGGATGCGATCGACGTTTCCCGCGTGGATCACGCCCTCGAGCGCGGCCGGGATCAGCAGATCGACGTCGAGCTCGAGCAGCTCCTCGTTCGAGATGGTGTCGTGATCGACGAGCTCGCAGACGGTCCCCTCGCAGTAGACGCCCTGTAGCTTGCGGCTCTGCTGCTTGTTCTGGTACAGGCTCTCGATGTCGAACCCGGTATCGCAGTAGATCCCGCCCTTGGAGTCGCTCACGGCGACGATCGGGTAGCCGGCCTCGTCGAGCAGCCGCGCGACGTGGTAACCGGCGTTGCCGAAGCCCTGAAGGGCCACGCGGGTCTGCGCCGGATCCAGTCCCGTGCGCTTCGCGAATTCCTGGATCGAGATGAACGCGCCGCGGCCCGTCGCCTCCTCCCTTCCGAGGCTGCCGCCGAGCGCGATCGGCTTGCCGGTGATCACCGCCGGGGTCTTCGAGCGCTCGATGGTCTCGTACTCGTCGACCATCCAGCCCATGATCCGCTCGTTGGTGTAGACGTCGGGTGCGGGGATGTCGATCATCGGGCCGACGAAGTCGGCCATCGCCCGCATGTAGGCCCGCGAGAGCCGCTCGAGCTCGAGGCGCGAGAGCTCCTTCGGGTCGACGATCACACCGCCCTTGGCGCCGCCGTACGGAATCCCGACGACCGCGCACTTGATGCTCATCCAGAGCGCGAGGGCCTTGACCTCCTCGATGCTGACGTTTGGGTGGAAGCGAATTCCGCCCTTGGTCGGCCCGAGCACGTCGTTGTAGCGGCAGCGCATGCCCACGAAGTGGCGCGTGGAGCCGTCGTCCATGCGTACCGCAAGATCCGCGATCAACACGGTCGCTGGCTGGCGCAGGGCGTCGATGACCTCGGGAGCGACTCCGACGGCCTTACCGATCCGCTCGACCCGCGCGATCGCGTCCTCGAAGACGTTGAGCTCGTGCATCTCTCGCGCCTCAGATCGATCGATCGCCGCAGGTTCCGGGGCTCCGAGCCCAGAGTCTAACCGGATCCGGCGGAGATCGCCGAGCCGAGAGCTGCGCCGCTGCTGCGCGCCGGCCGCCGGATCAGCGACGCCAGGCCATGAAGCGCTCGAGGATCCGCGCCACGCGCGGAGTCAGCCGGCTGCGCGCGTGGGCGCTCGCCGCGCGCTTGAGGGCCTCCGCCTGGGTGGGGTAGGGATGGATGGTCGAGAGGATCGTGCCGAGGCCGAGCTTGTTCGCCATCGCGAGGGTGACCTCGCCGATCATCTCGCCCGCGTGGGATGCGACGATCGTCGCGCCGAGGATCCGATCGCTTCCCTTCGCGACGTGAATCTTGACGAAGCCCGCGTCCTCTCCATCGATCACCGCGCGGTTCACCTCGCTCATCGGGGCCGCGAAGGTCGCGAGCTCGACGCCGCTCGCCGCGGCCTCCCGTTCGTGGAGGCCGACGTGCGCCACCTCGGGATCCGTGTACGTGCACCAGGGCATCACGAGCGAGCTCAGCTTCGCGGTGCGCAGGAAGAGCGCATTGCGGACCGCGATCTTCGCGGCCGCGTCCGCGGCGTGGGTGAATTTCCACGCCATCGCGATGTCACCCGCCGCGTAGACGTTCGGGTTTCGGGTCTGCAGGTAGTCGTTGACGTGCACGCCGCGGCGGGGGTCGAATGCGACGCCGGCCGCTTCCAGTCTCAGGCCCTCGACGTTGGGCGCGCGCCCCGCGGCCACGAGGATCGCGTCCACGTCGACGGCCTTCCGCTCGCCGTCCGCGGTGACGACGTGGATGCGCTTTGCCGCGTCGATCGATTCGACGCGCGTGGGTTCGCAGCCGAGTAGCGTGGCGATGCCCTCGCGCGCGAACTGGTCGCGCACGAGCCCTGCGGCGTCGGCGTCTTCCCTCGGCAGCAGCTGCGGGGCGTGGCCGATCAGCGTGACCGCGCAGCCGAGCCGCGCGAAGGCCTGGGCGAGCTCCGCGCCGATCGGTCCGCCCCCGATCACGCCGAGCCGCTCGGGTCGCGCGGTGAGCTCGAAGACGGTCTCGTTCGTGAGGTAGCCGGCTTCCTCGAGGCCCTCGATCGCGGGGATCGCCGCGCGCGCTCCGGTCGCGATCACGGCCTTCGCAAAGCGCAGCTTCGCGCCGTCCACCTCGACCGCGTCGGGCCCGGCAAAGCGCGCCTCGCCCAGGAAGACGTCGACGCCGAGCTCGTCGCGATAGCGCCGCGCGGAATCCTCGCGGCTGATCCGGGCGCGAATTTGGCGCAGGCGCTCCATCACCGCTCCGAAGTCCGCCTCGGGGAAATCGCAGCCGCGCAGGCCGAACGCGCCCGCGTGCCGCGCCTGGGCGATCGCGCGCGCCGATCGAATCAGGCTCTTCGACGGCACGCAGCCGACGTTGAGACAATCGCCGCCCATCAGGTGCCGCTCGACGAGTGCGACCCGGGCGCCGAGGCCCGCGGCGATCGCGGCGCTGATCAGCCCCGCGGAGCCCGCACCGATCACGACGAGGTTGTAGCGGCCCTCGGGAATCGGGTTCCGCCAATCCGCCGGGTGGACGTTGGCCACCAGCGCTTCGTTGTGGGCGTCCGCGGGTCGAATCTCGATCCGTTTGGTCATCGTCGAACCCCCGCTGCTTCGAAGCCGCGCATATGCGACACGGCGCTATTCCCCGGTGGCCTCTGCGAGCGCGCGTCGCGCACTTCGCGTCACGACCGTCGTGACCGCGATGGTGGCGAAGAGCCCGAGCGCGAGTACCCCGTAGTAGCCCCAGCCCCGGGCGACCGCCGGGTTTCCCGCCACGGCGGCGAGATCGCCCGCGAGCTTGCCGGAATACACGTAGAGCAGGGTTCCGGGAAGCATGCCGACCGACGCGATCGCGTAGTCGGCGAAGCGAACGCGCGTGAGGCCGAGCGCGTAGTTGAGCAGATTGAACGGCACCGCGGGCGTGAGGCGCAACAGGAAGACGATCTTGCGGCCCTCGGCCTCGACGGCGCGATCGATCGCCGAGAATTTCGGTCTGCCCTCGAGCTTTTTCTCGACCGCTGCGCGGGCGAGGTAGCGAGAGATGAGGAAGGCGAGACACGAGCCGACGGTGGCGGCGGCGAAGACGTAGATCACGCCGCGGGCGATGCCGAAGATCGCGCCCGCCCCCAGCGTGAGCAGCGACGCCGGGACGAATGCCACGACCGCGATCGCGTAGCCGACCACGAACACCGCCGGCCCCCAGAGCCCGAGCCCGTCCACCCACTGCGCGAAGGGCTGGATGTAGCCCCCCGCGAATCGGCCGAGCGCGACGAGTGCGACGAGCCCGATCGCGACCGCGACGAGCTTCACCCAGGACCTGCTCGATTCATTCGCGTTCACGCCGGACCCCCGAACGGGAGCGTCCGCTTCGCCCGGCGCGACGGATTCGGGTTCAGCGGAGGCTTCCACCGCAGCTCGACCCCGCGCCCGCCGTGCAGCCGAAGCAATGCCGCGCCGTCTCGATGCGATCGCCTTCGAGCTCCGCGAGATCCTCGACGTCCCAGATCGTGCGCGGCTTGCCACCCAGGGGGAGGTCGAGCATCTGGTTGAAGTCGCAGTCGTGGAGGCGCCCGTCGTAGCCGACCGAGACGAGGCCACGACACATCACATCGGGGACCGTCGCGGGGTTGAAGTGGTCGATCAGCAGGTCGAAGTAGGCCTGCGCGCGTCCCTCGCGCTCGAGCGCGCGGGCGAAGCGCCGAATCGGCATGTTGGTGAGCGCGAGCAGGCGGTTGAACTCGATCCCGAAGCGGCCTTTCAATTCGCGCCGGTAGCGGGCCTCGAGCTCGGCCTGTGGAGGTGGAAGCTCGGCTCCGGCCGGGTTGTAGACGAGGTCCAGCGTCAGCGGGGAGCCCGCCCGTCCGTAGCCGAGCCGGCCGAGCTCGCGCAGCGCCTCGATGCTGCGTTCGAAGACGCTGCGGCCGCGCTGCGCGTCGACCACCTCCGCGGTGAAGCACGGAAGTGACGCGATCACGTGCACGCGCTGCTCGGCGAGAAAGGCCGCGGTGTCTTCCTGGCCCGGCTCGAGCAGGACCGTGAGGTTGCAGCGGTCGATCACCGCCCGCCCGAGCTCGCGCGCTCCGACCACGAGGTGGCGAAACTGCGGATTGAGCTCGGGGGCGCCGCCCGTGAGATCGACGGTCGCGACGCTCGGGCTGCCGCGCAGCACCGCGAGGATCCGATCCGCGGTCTCGCGGCTCATCATCTCGGTGCGCTTCGGGCCCGCTTCGACGTGGCAGTGGCTGCACGCGAGATCGCAGCGCCAACCCACGTTGATCTGCAGGGTCGTGACGGGATCGCGCGTCAGCGGCGCCAGCCCTCGACGGGCGAGCGCCTCGGCGAAGTCGCGGCGCTCCGCGGGCTGCACCACGCGCAGCTCACTCGACATCGGGCTCTTCCGCCTCGGGTCGGGGGAGGAACTCGAACGCCGCAAAGCGCGCCTCGGTGCGCTGGCACGAGTTGTCGGAGTCGCTCATGATTGCGAGCCCGAGCAGGGGCGGCGGGGCCGAGCCGAAGAGCTCGCGGTAGCGCGCGGCCACGTCGACCGTCTCCGTCCGCCATTCTGGATCTTCTCCGCGCGCGAGCGCGATCATCTTCGCGCTCGATGCGAAGGGGTTGTCCCAGACGCTGCCCACCGGCAGCCGGCTGGTCCATACGAAGTTGAGGGCGCTGCCCGGTACGTCATCGCCGTAGACGAGCCTCGCGAGGCGGTGGCGCAGCCTCTGGAAAGCCGACGCACGCGATTCGTCGAATCCGAACATCAGGTACACCCTCGCCGCGAAGTCGTCTCCGGCCTTCGTCTGCTCCTCGGGCAGGTCCAGCCCGCGATCGACGCGCCAGCGCCAGCGCAGCAGCGGCGTGCGATCGAGGCGAATCCCGTCGAGTCGCAATACGAGGCCGGAGGCCCCGCAGTTACTCTCCGCTCTCGCCGCTTCCACGCCTTCGCTGATCTCGAGGCTGTAGTGGGTCTGCTTCTCGATGCCCCGGAACGCGAGCGGCCTCCAATCGACCGAGCCCGGTGTCGAGAGCCGGATGCCGTCGGCGCCCGCAGATCGCGGGGTGGGCGGTGCGAGCAGGGCGAGCATCGCGACCGCGAGCCCGCCGCTCCTTCGCAGACCCATCGGGCAAACGCTTCAGCTCACTTCACGCTGATCGTCGCGCTCTCGATCCGCAGCTCCTCTTTCGTCCTGCCGCTGCGACTGCCGGCCTTCTCGAGCGCTTCGACCGTGTCCATGCCCTCGACGACCTTGCCGAAGATCGTGTGCTTGCCGTCGAGGTGCGGCGTCTTGACGAAGGTGATGAAGAACTGGCTGCCGTCGGTGCCCGGCCCCGCGTTCGCCATGCTGAGCAGGCCCGGCTCGTCGTGCTTGACCGAGGCATCGAACTCGCCGTCGTACTTGTAGCCGGGGCCACCGCGCCCGGTTCCCGTCGGGTCGCCGCCCTGGGCCATGAATCGCGGAATCACGCGGTGGAAGATCGTCCCGTCGTAGAAGCCCAGGCGCGTGAGGTAGATCGTGCTCGAGACGTGCATCGGCGCGACGTCGGGCATCAACTCGATCACGATGTCTCCCTTGTTGGTCTCGAGCTTCCAGAGGTAGTCCGCACTCGAGGTGAACGTCAGCTTCGGCGGCTTGGTGAGCGTGGACTTCCAGGCCCGTCGCTCCTTGTCGACTTCCTGCTCGGCGATGAAGGCGTCGATCGCGGCGATCGCAGCGTCGTCCGCCTTTGCTTCCTCCTTCGCTTCCGCGTTGGTTTCCTCGGCCTCGTGGTGCGCGGCGGTCGCGGGTCGAGAGGCCAGGCAGAGCGCGAGGGCGATGCCGAGCGGGATGCCGATAAGGCAGATCTTGAGGTCGTCGCGGATCGGGGCCATGGGCGTCTCGTCTCCTTTTGATCGATTGCGGCTTCGGACGGCCAATCAGGCTAGCCGCTGCTCGCAGCAGCGCCAGGGGTCGGGATGCGGCCGCTAGCGGCGCTTCAGCCGCCGAGTAGGGCCTCGAGGTCGGGCCAGTCGATCGCGCCCTGGGCGGCGAACGCCTTCAGCAGCAGCGGGCGGTCCGCGTCGTCGTCGGCCCCGAGGAACGCGTCGTGCGCCTTCCGGAGCGCGGTCTCGTCCGGCGGCGCCGGCGCGTTCGCGGCGAGGATGCCGTCGTCGTGTTCGATTCCGAGCCGATCGAGCCACTCGATCAGCAGCTCGTTGCGGCACTCGAGGAAGTAGACGGCGAGAACTTCCTCGGCGACGCCGTTGGCCGCCACGCGGGAGAGCGCGCGACGCACCGCGCCGACTTGTTTCTCGAACGGCTGGCGCTGGAGATAGGAGGGGCGGGCGTTCATCGCCGCGCTCGCGGCGATCAGCGCCTGCTGGAACATCTGGGGGGCATTCTCGGAGAGCCCGGTCATGACGGCCGCCGCGCGCTCCGGCGACATCGCTGCGAAGACCTGGTACGACCGCATCTTCACCTCGGGCGAAAACGCGGCCTTTGTAGCATCCCGCACGCACGCTCGACAACGCGCGCGATCGCGCTTCAGCGCGTTGCGAGCGTCGGTCGGGATGAGCCGCTCGTCGACCACACCTCGTTTGCCGCGAAGACGACCGTCAGCACCAGCGCGGCGGCGAGCCCGGTGTGCAGGCCGGTCAATTCCACCGGGATGCCGTTGCTCACACTCGCGATTCCGACGCCGGCCTGAAGGATGCCGAGCCCGAATGCGAGCGCGGTCGCCCCGCGCAGGCGCGCGTGGCGACGCAAGCCGATCGCCGCGGCGCCGAGGCAGAGGACCAGCGCATACGCGGTCATCCGATGCAGGAGGTGCAGCCCCACCGCGCCCGACCAGCTGGGAAACCAGACGCCGCCGTTGCAGGCCGGCCATTCGGGGCACGCCATTCCCGCATAGCGCGACGATACGAGTCCGCCGAGTGCGAGCTGCAGGAGCAACAGCACGCCGACGAGCGCGATCGAGATGCGCGCGCGACGAGAAACCGGTGGCCGGTGGCCTCGCGCGCGCGGGTCCGCGCGAAACGCGAGTGCGAGCAGCAGCGCGGTCGATGCGAACGAGTTGCCGATGATCAGATGCGCGGTGACCGTCCACGGCGCCAGCTCGAGCCAGACCGTGAGCGCACCCAGGGTGATCTGCACCGCGAGCAACAGCGCTCCGATGGTCAGCAGAGCGCCCGTGTACCCGGACCGCGCCGGACTGCGCCACGCCGACCAGCCGAGCCACGCGAAGATCAGGGTCACGCCGCCCGCGAGGAGTCGGTGGGACCACTCGAATCCCACCTGGAAATCGATCTCGGGGATCAGCTGACCGAAACACAGCGGCCAGTCGGGGCACGCGAGCCCTGCGCCGTGCGCGCGCACGAGGGCGCCGAGGACGATCAACGCGAGCGTCAGCAGGACGAGCGACTGGAAGCCGAACGCCAGGCGAGCGTCGCCTCGAGGGCTCGAAATCGCCGGATCGGGCTCGATTCGCGGACTCTGTTGCATGGGTTCTCTCGGCGCTCGGCGCCAACCGTAGGCGATGGGCAGCGGCGCGCGCCAGCTCGGCCCGCGCTTCAGCTCGGATCGCGTTTCGTCGATATCCCAGGCATCATGATGGCCATGCCGCTCAACGATCCCAAGAACGACGATCCGCGCAAGCTGCGGGCGTTGCTCGACAAGGTCGTGAGCCTCGCCGACGAGCATCGGCTCAGCTCGGTGCTGGTCGGGTTGTCGGGACCCGAAGGGGACCTGGTCTTCCCCGAGGTGGTCGACTTCGTGGGAAGCGCGCTTCGCATCGACGATGCGATCTTCCGCATGACCCGCAACCGAGCGGTGCTGTTCCTCGCGGATGCCGACCGCGAGCGCGCCGAAGAGATCATGCTGCGCCTCATCGAGTCCTTCCAGCAGCAGTTCGCGACCGCCGAGGATCCTCCCGTCGGCATCTCCTACTTCGAAGTTGCGCCCGGGATGCAGGGAGTGACGCTCAAGAACGTCCTTCCGCGCCTGTTCGGCGTTCCCGCCGACTGCCACTAGCCCGCGCAGTTCCTTTCCGGTGATGCGTTACCGGGCACCGGCGGGGGCCCAGTTGGCGTGGGCGGCGCTAGCCCGCGCAGTTCCTCCCTGGTGACGCGCTACCGGGCGCCGGCGGGGGCCCAGTTGGCGTGGGCGGCGCTAGCCCGCGCTGCTAGGCGCCGCCGAGCTCGGCCGCGAGGGCGGATTCGATCTGTTGGTGGGCGAATTCGAAGCCCGCGTCGACCAGGCGGCGGGGGACGCAGCGCCGGCTTCCCAAGAGCTCGACGCTGAGGTCGCCGAGTGCGATCCGCAACGCGAACGCGGGCACCGGCAACAGGCTCGGGCGGCGCAGCGTCTGGGCGATTGCGGCACTGAGCTCTGCGTTGCGAATCGGGTACGGGGCGACGGCGTTGACCGCGCCGTGCAGGGCTTCCCCCTGCAGCGCGCAGCGGATCGCACCCACCACGTCGTCGATCTGGATCCACGGCACCCACTGCGCGCCGCTTCCGATGCGCCCACCGAAGCCGAGGCGGAAGGGCAGGGCCATCAGCGGGAGCGCCCCGCCGTCGCGCGCGATGGCGATCCCGGTGCGCAGCGAGACGACCCGCAGCGCGTCCGCGGCCCCGGCCGCGGCGGCCTCCCACTGCTGGCAGACCTCCGAGAGGAAGCCCGTGCCCGGGCCCGAAGACTCGTCGAGCACCTCTTCGCCGCGCGACCCGTAGAAGCCCACCGCGGACCCGCAGACGAACACCGCCGGGCGATCGGAGGAGGGCGTGCCGCGGAGCCTCTCGGCGATCGATCGGGTCGACTCGATGCGGCTGCTCGCGATCCGGCGCCGTCGGGCGGCCGTGAGCGGGCCGCCGAAGATCGGCTCGCCCGCCAGGTGAACCAGCGCCGCGCAGCCGTCGAGCGCGTCCTCCGGGAGGTGGGTGCCGTCCCAGCGGAGCCGATCGACCTCCGCATCGGAGGCGCGAGCCCCCGCGTCGGCTCGGCGCGAGAGGATCCGGACCGGAATGCGCGATTTCCGCAGCGACGCGACCAGGCGGCTCCCGATCAAGCCCGTGCCGCCCGTGATGAGCACGCGATCAGCCACAGCCCGCCAGCACCTCCGCGAGCCGGGCGCTCCATGGGCCCGGCCGCCCATCCCCCACCGGCTGGCCGTTCAAGCGCGTGATCGGGCGCGCCCCGCGCACCGCGTTTGCGGCGATCAGCTCGCGGGCGCCCAGCAGCTCGGCCTTCGAGATCTCGCGCTCCTCGATCTCCGGAAGCCGCTCGAGCAGCAGGCTTCGCGCGATGCCCGCGACGGCGCCGCTCGCGAGCGGCGGCGTCCCGAGCGCACCGTTGCGCGCAGCCACGAACAGGTTGCTGTTCGCGCCCTCGACCAGCCGCTCGTTCGCGTCCAGCAGCAAGGCCTCTTCGACGCCCGCCACGCGCGCGTCGTCGGCCGCGAGTGCGAGCGCGAGCCGGCTCGAGACCTTCGCGCCCTCGAAGCTGGAGGTGCCGCCGTGCGGGTGGGCGGAGAGGATCGCCGACCACTCGGCCGGATCGTCGAGGAGTCTGCGCGCCGTGCCGATCAGGTGGGTCGCGCCAGCGCCGTCGCGGCTGACCTGCAGTCGGATGACGCCCTCACCGTCGGGAAACGCCGCCTCGGCGAGCTCCGCCACGGCGCGCCGGATCGTCGAGTCGGCGAGCGCCCCGAGGCGCAGCGACTTCGCGCCGTCCTGGAGCCGCGAGACGTGCCGATCTTCGAATCGCGCGCGCCCCGCGGCGATGCGCAGGGTGGTCAGGCAACCGCGCCCCTCGCGATACGCGCTGTCGTCGGCGCGAACGACAGCGCGTCCGCCGGAGGCCAGCTCGCCGTCGACCCAGCAGAGATCGATCGCGTCGGACGGCATCCGTGCAGCGGCCCGTCAGCGGTTCTCGATCGGCGTGTAGGGAGTCTCCGTCGGTCCGGTGTAGATCTGACGGGGTCGCCCGATCTTGAACTCCGGATCGTTGTGCAACTCCATCCACTGGGCGATCCAGCCCGGCAGACGGCCGAGTGCGAAGAGCGCCGTGAAGAGATTGGAGGGGGTCCCGATCGCGTTGTAGATCACGCCCGAGTAGAAGTCGACGTTCGGATAGAGCTTGCGCGACACGAAGTAGTCGTCCTTGAGTGCGATCTCCTCGAGCTCGACGGCGATCTCGAGCAGCTTGGTCCGCACGCCGAGCTTCTCGAGCACGTCGAAGCAGGCCTTCTTGATGATCGTCATGCGCGGGTCGAAGTTCTTGTAGACGCGGTGTCCGAATCCCATCAGGCGCGTCGTATCGTCGCCGCGCTTGGCCCTCTCGACGAATTCCCTGGCGGTGAGGCCCTCGTCGCGGATCTCCGCGAGCATCTCGATCACCTCTTGGTTCGCTCCGCCGTGGCTCGGACCCCAGAGCGCCTGGATGCCCGCCGAGATCGCGCTGAAGAGATTCCCCATCGCCGAGCCGACGATCCGAACCGTGCTGGTCGAGCAGTTCTGCTCGTGATCGGCGTGCAGGATCAGCAGCAGGTCGATCGCCTTCTTGACCACCGGATCCACTTCGTACGGCTCGCACGGCGTTCCGAAGAGCATGTAGAGGAAGTTGCCCACGTAGCCGAGGTCGTTGCGTGGGTACATGAACGGCTGGCCGATCGAATGCTTGTACGAGTAGGCGGCCATCGTCGGGAACTTCGCGATCAGTCGATGGACGGAGACCTCGACCTCTTTCGGATCCCTCGGGTCCAGGGAGTCCGGGTAGAAGGTCGCCAGCGCGCCGATCGACGCCGAGCAGGCGGCCATCGGGTGCGCGTCCTTGGGCATCGCGCCGAAGAAGCGCTTGAAGTCCTCGTGGATCATCGTGTGGAAGGTGATCGACCTGGTGAACGACGCGAGCTCGGACAGCGTCGGCAGATGGCCGTAGACCAGCAGGAAGGCGACCTCGAGGAAGGTGCTCTTCGCCGCGAGCTCTTCGATCGCGATGCCCCGGTAGCGCAGGATCCCCCGGTCGCCGTCGATGAAGGTGATCGCGCTCTGGCAGGAGCCGGTGTTCGCGTAGCCCGGGTCGAGCGTGATCACGCCCGTCTTCTGGCGCAGCTTCGAGATGTCGATCGCGCGCTCGCCTTCGGACCCGACGATGACGGGCAGCTCGATGGTCTGGTCGCCAATTCGAAGTTGGGCGTCTTCAGGCATGGAGGACTCCTTGTCGCGTGATTGGAGTGGTTGCCGCCGGGTTCGCGTCGGAATCTCTCGGAGCGCGAGCGTGACCCGAAGACAATAGCGAAAACCACCCAAAACCGACAGACCAGATGTGTTCAAAACGCGGTGCGCCAACGCGGATTTCGCGCGCGCGGATCACTTTCATGCGGGCGATTCCACCCGTGGATACCTTGCATCCAAACGAAGGCGGTGGATCCTCTGTGTGGCGTTCCGCTACGGATCCCGACGACGCCCGGAGGCGACTCATGCAGTCCGCGCAGCGCGCAGATCCCGCCGAGGAGCTCCGCTTCCTGATCCGCGATCGCCCGATCGACGCGGAGCGCATCCGCCGCTTTCTCGACGGGCTGAGCCATCGGGACCGCGTCGCCGCAACCCGATCGCTCGCCGGCGGTGAGCTTCGCAGCCTCTACGCCGGTGTCGACGGATTCAAGCCCGTGACGCTCGCAGATCTGGTGCCGCCGGGGATCGAGGATTTCGCGACGGTTCGACACCACGGGAAGAACAGCCTGCCGGTCTTCACGCACTTCGAGAAGCGCTTCTGCCGGCCGCAGGGCGCGGATCGCGAAGCCGCGGTGGAGCTCTACGGATTCAACTTCCAGACGCTGGCTCCGATCACCGGCCCCGGTTACTTCGTCGCGCGCGAATCGGCCGATCGCCCCGAGGTGCTGATCGACTACGGCCTGCTGCCTCCGGCGTGCCCGCAGGGTTGGCCGCCGCTTCGCTCCAATGAGCGCGGGATCCCGAGGCTGGTCTTCGGCTTCCTGCTCGACACGCTCCGCGGCGTGTCCGAGCACGTGACGATCGGCTCGGCGGCCCGCAACGGAAGAGATCTCGGCAGCTGGTTCGCGCTCTGTCGCGAGGACTGACGTCTCGATCAGCCGCCCGCGAGCACGACCTCGTAACCCCGCTCTCGAAGCAGCCGGACGAGCGCTTCGCGGTGATCCCCCTGGATCTCGATGATTCCATCCTTTGCGGATCCACCGGTCCCGCAGCGCCGTTTCAGCTCGCCGGCGAGCTCGCGAAGCTCGCCTTCGGGAAGCGGAATCCCCGAGATCGCGGTGACCGTCTTGCCTCGACGCCCCTTGACCTCTCGCCGCACCCGTACGACTCCGTCGCCGCGGCTCGCAGCGGGGCCCCGCGCACACGCGCAGTCCGCGATCGCTTTCTCACAGCGCGGGCAGGTTCGGCCGCGCCCGCTCGAATAGACCAGGCCGTCGTCGCGTCGTCCGGGCATATGGTTCGTGGCTCCCGCATCATCGGGCGGTCGACACCCAGTATCTCTGCGGATACTGTACCCCGCCATGCGCGCCCGAAGCTGGTTGGTACTTTCGACGATCGCACTCGCGGCGCTGTCGTGTGCCCCTCGGGCGATCGCGAGCCCGGAAATCGACGATGCCGCGCTGCGGTCGCGGCGCACGCAGCTCGAAAACGGCCTGACGATTCTCACGCTCGAAGATCACGCCACGCCGGTCGTCGCATTCCAGATGTGGGTGCGCGTCGGGTCGAGTGACGAAACGCGGGTCACCGGCCTCGCCCATCTCTTCGAGCACATGATGTTCAAGGGCTCGAAGAACGTTCCGCCCGAGCGGCACGGCCAGCTGATCCAGTCGCGCGGTGGCACGGTGAACGCCTACACGACTTCGGACGTGACCGTCTACACGTCCGTGATTCCGTCGGAGGCGCTCCCGCTCGTGATCGCGCTCGAGGCCGAGCGGCTCGCGAACCTCGACATCTCCGAGCACACCCTGACGAGCGAGCGCGAAGTCGTGCTCGAGGAGCGGCGCATGCGCACCGAAGATCAGCCCGGTGGCCGCGCCCGCGAAGCGCTCTACGCGCTCACCTATCAGGCACTTCCGTATCGCTGGCCGGTCATCGGTTGGCGCAGCGACATCGAGAACACCACGGTCGAAGACTGTCGCGACTTCTTCTCGACCTTCTACGCGCCCAACAACATCGCGATCGTGATCGTCGGCGATTTCGATGAGGACGCGGCGATCGATCAGATCCGCGAGAACTTCGGCGGCCTCGAGCCCGCGTCGGAGATTCCGCGCCACCAGACCCGCGAGCCCGCCCAGAGGGGCCCCCGGCGCGCCGAGGTTCACTTCGACGTGCGCGCTCCGATCTTCGCGGCGGCCTGGCACACCCAGCCGGTGGGTCATCCGGATTCCGAGGCGCTCGAGGTGGCCGCCGAGATTCTCTCGGGCGGCCGTTCGAGTCGGATCTATCGCCGCTTGATCCACGAGGAGCAGATCGCGCTCTCGGCCCGCGCGCTGAACGCGCAGTTCGCGCGCGCGGGCTTCTTCGGCGCGTTTGCGAGCGTGCGCCCGGAGGTCGGCGTCGACCGCGTCGAGGCGTCGTTCGTCGAAGAGATCGCGCGACTCCGAGACGAGCCCGTGACCGTCGAGGAACTCGAGAGCGCCAAGCGGCAGATCGAGGTCGCGATGATCTACCGGCTGACCACCAACGCGACGATCGCGGGTCGGATCGGCCACGACGTGACGGTCCTCGGCGAGGTTCGCCCGCTCGAGGAGCGGCTCGCGGCGATCCAGGCCGTCGAGGCGGGCGACGTCATGCGCGTCGCTCGGGCCTACCTGATCGACGGCGCGAGCAACATCGTCCACGTGGTGCCGCCGCCCGCCGAAACAGATTCGCGCGGAGGCGATTCGTGAGCGCAGCGCGTGTGCTCGTCGGCCTCTGCGCGCTCGCGGTGGCGACCGGTTGCGGGGGCGCGCCGCTCTGGGACGCGCCGCCCCCGGCCGTCGCGGTCTCGCCGATCGTCGAGCCCGGGCGCCTCCACCGCTTCGGGCTCGACAACGGGCTGTCCGCGATCGTGCTGGAGGATCACCGCCTGCCACGCGTGTCGCTCGGGATCGCCGTTCGGCGGGGCGCCGCGTCGGTCGCGCCGGATCGCGCCGGACTCGCGGGATTTGCCGCCGAGCTGATGGAGCGCGGCGCGGGCGATCGCGACGCGCTCGAACTCGCGGCGACGATCGACGGGCTCGGAGCCGTGCTCAGCGTGGGCGCCGGCTGGGATTCGATCACGGTCCAGATCTGGGGTCTGACCCGGGATCTCGAAACCATGCTCGAGATTCTCGCCGACGTGGTCTTGCGCCCGCGCTTCGACGACGAGGAGGCGATCCGGGTTCGGGGAGAGCGGCTCGCTTCGCTCGAGCGGGCGACCGTCGAGCCCTACTTTCTCGAGCGCCGCTTCGCGCTGGCCGCCCTCTACCCGGGTCTGCGGGCGGGCGTGCCGCTCGCGGGCAGCGCAGACGCGGTCGCGGCGCTCGACGCTTCGGCCGCGCGCGAATTTCACGCGGCGATGTTCGTCCCCAACAACGCGATCTTCTTCGCGCTCGGAGATCTCGACGCCGACGCGCTGCTCGAGCGCGTCGGCGTCGCGTTCGGTGCGTGGCCGGCTGGCGCGATCCCGGCCGCGGGCCCTCCGCTGCCCGCGCCCACGCCGACCGCGCGGCGGATCCTCGTGGTGGATCGACCCGACCTCACCCAGACCCGGATCGCGCTCGTCCACGAGGGAATCTCGCGAGACGATCCCGATCGGATTGCGGCCAGCCTGCTGAACGAGGCGATCGGCGGAAGTGGCTTCTCGTCGCGCCTGATGCAGCGGCTGCGCGCCGACGCGGGTCTGACCTACGGCGTCAGCTCCGCGTTCGACCTGCGCCGCGAGGGCGGGATCTTCGGGGTCTCGACGTTCACGCGCGTGGCAGAGGTGCGACGGGTGATCGATCTGCTGCTGGCCGAAATCGAGCGCGCGCGCAGCGATCCGCCCGCGGGTCTGGAGCTCGAGGAAACGCGCTCGCTCGCGGCCGGCCAATTCGCGCTCGGGATGGAGACGTCCGACGACGTCCTCGACGGCCTCGTCAACCTCGACGTCTACGGGCTTCCCGAGGACTCCCTCGACACCTACCGAGCCAGGATCCGCGCCGTCACGCCCGCGGACGTGACGCGCGTCGCCTCGAAGTTGCTGCATCCCGAGCGCGCGGCGATCGTGCTCGTGGGGCCCGCGCAGGCCCTGCAGCCTCAACTGCACGGTCTTGGACCCGTCGAGGTCGTCCAGCCGTGATTGCGCCTGATTTCTGGGGGGAGATGAATTCGTGGAAAAGCTGATCGCAGAGCATCGCAGGCGCTACGCGGACTTCGAGGTGATCGACTACGTCGATCCGGCCGTCATCGAAAAATTGCGCGACGCGATCGACGTCGAGTGCCCGATGACGCTGCACTGGACCTGGAGCTACGGAAGCGAGGTGGAGGAGCTTCGCGCGCTCTACGAGAAGGGAAAGGTTCATCAGTGGAATGCCGAGACGGATCTCGACTGGACGATCCAGGTTTCCAAGGACGATTGGCTCGTCGATCCCCGGATATCGGTCCTCGCCCAGATCGCGAAGATGATGGGAAAGGACGAGGCGACCCAGAAGGCCGCGATGTTCGATGAGTTCAACTACCATGTCTCCCAGTTGCTCCACGGCGAGCAGGCCGCGCTGCTGGTCTGCGGTCAGCTCACGAACGCCTGCGAGAAGATGGACGAGAAGTGGTTCGCGGCGAGCCAGGTGGTCGACGAGGCGCGCCACATCGAGGCGCTCTCGAAGTTCATGCTGCGAAAGATGGGAAACATCCATCCGATCGGCGGCACGCTCAAGATCCTGCTCGACAAATTGTTGGGCGCTCCGACCGCGGCGATGAAGACGCTCGGGATGCAGACGCTCTTCGAGGGGATGGCGGTCGGCATCATGGGTTTGATGCGTCAGGATTGCCGGAACCCGCTGCTCGTCGAGATCCTCGAGCGCGTGGGCCGGGACGAGGCGCGCCACGCGGCGTTCGGTGTGCTGACGATGCGCCGGATCCTGCGCGACGCCGAGCCCGAGGAGCGCCACGCGATGGAGGACTGGTCGCTCTCGATCCTGGAGGCGCTCAATGCGAGCCAGCAGATCGAGATGCTTCGCATGCTCGGTCCCAGGTACGGCATCGATCCCGAGATGCCGACGACGCTGTTCATCGATTCGCCCCGGTTCGCCGAGGTCAACAGCCTCGTCTACATGCACACGGTGGTTCCGAATCTGCGCAGTCTGGGGCTCATCACCGAGCGCACCGAGGACCAGTGGCGCAAGCTCGGGATGCTCTACGATCGCGACACCGCTCCGAGCGACTGATCCCGCGCGTCGCTCGCGACGCGGGCCGGCCGCGGCGCGGACCGCGCGCGGAGATTCCACCCATGCCGCTCAGCGCACCCCGGTGGGATCGATCCAGAAGCGTTCGAACTGGAGCCACTCGTCTTCGTCCGTCACCCAGTTTGCGTAGATCGAGACACCGCGAAAACACGGAGGCGCCTGGGGGAACGACTCGAGGGCCGATCGCACGCCGAGCGCTGCATTGCCGATGTTCTCGACGCTCGGATCGGCGTACTCCGGAACGTCGTGATAGGCGGGGATGCCGATCAGGACCTCGTGCGCGTCGGCCGCACACGACCAATGCACGAGCCTGCGCGTCTGGTCTCGGACGAACGCCACGTACGCGACGCGCAGCGGTAGATTCGTGTCGTAGGCCATCAACACGGTCTGATCTGCGATGTCCATCGTCGCCCGATAGAACGCGCCCGACCAGAAATTCCTGCGCAGCGGGCCGACCGAGACGCCCAATGGAGCCGAGCGGGGCGTCGCCTGGCTGATCGTCCAGCCCTCTCCCATCGCGGTCCGCACCTGTGCGAGCAGCTCGAGGTAGCCGGGGTGGCCGTCGCGGATCGGCTCGAGGTTGAAGTGGACGCCGTCGAAGCCCTCATCGGCGAGACGCCCGACGACTCCGACCACCGCGCTCCGCCAGTCCGCCTCCCCGAGTCTGACCTTCTCGACGCGCGCGCCGAGCCACGCCAGGAAGACGCCTTCCGGGAACGCGCCGCGCAGCATCGAAAACAGGGGCGCGGCCGAATCTGCGATGGTTCCGTCGGCGAGCAACGGCCCCGCGTGGACGTAGAGGTAGCGGATGCCCGCGCGCCGCAACCGCGCGACCAGCGCGCCGATCTCTTCTGCGGCGACGGGCTCGCCCGTGCGAACCTCGCGGCCCGTGTACCAGCGGTGACCGATCCAGATCCCGTTGGTCGCCGTGTCGAAGCTGTCGCGACCCTTCGGGAACGGGTGAAACGCGAGATAGATCGCGATCGCGATCGCGAGCGCGGCGAACGCCCAGATTGGCCAGGTCTTCCCGAGCTTCAATGCGGATCTCGCGGCTCTGGGGGTTCCGGAACGGTAACAAAGTGCTTGTTCGACGCCGCCGTGGCACACTCCGCGCCGATGGTGGCGCGGCGAATCTCGGAGATCGATTGGGCGAGCTGGAAGGCGACGGATCTCGCGACGCTGGTCTTCGTGTATCGGGACGCGCGCCTGTTGCTGATCCACAAGAAGCGCGGTCTCGGCGCGGGCAAGATCAACGGCCCCGGCGGTCGCGTCGAGCCCGGCGAGACGCTGGAGGCCTGCGCGGTTCGCGAATGCCGGGAGGAGCTGCGCATCACCCCGAAGAACCTCGAGCGGGCCGGCGAGCTGCGCTTTCAGTTCGTCGACGGCTACGCGATTCACGTGCACGTCTATCGCGCGACGGACTTCGAGGGCGTCCCCACCGAGACCCCGGAGGCGACTCCGATCTGGGTCGACCAAGATCGCGTCCCCTACGACGAGATGTGGGAGGACGATCGGATCTGGCTACCCCTCCTGATCGAAGGCACGCCATTCGCGGGCCGGTTCCTCTTCGATTCCGACGTGATGCTCGATCACGAGCTCTCGTGCAGACCCCTCGACGGGGGTGCGTAGCGCTCGCGGGCGCCTTCCAGCTCGCGCGCGACCTCCGCGCGCAGCTCCTCGGGCTCGAGGACCTCGGCGCCCGACCCAAAGGAGAGGACCCAGCTGCGCAGATCGGGCGTGCTGCCCACGTCCATGCTCAGCTCGACCCTTCCCCCCGGGCGCTTGGCGAACGACTGGCTCTCGTGCCAGTTGCGCTCCTCGACGTACGGTGCCCACCGGGGCTCGAAGAGGATGCGGACCCGAACGGCCTGATCGGCGATGACGCCGAACGAGGAGCCGATGTAGCGCTCGAAATCGAAGCTCTCGGGAATCTCGAAGCCCGCGTCGCTGATCTCGAGCCGGCGAATCCGATCGACCGCGAAGGTGCGAATCTCCCCGGACTTGTGATCGAGGCCCACCACGTAGAGCCCTCCGCTGCGATACCAGACCCGGTAGGGATCGAGGTCCCGGGTCGCAATCGCTCCCGTCCTCGCGGTCCGGTACCGCATGTGCAGCGTCCGCCGGCTGAGCACGGCGTCGTTCAGGGTCTGGATCGTGTCGCGATACTGCGCGTAGTTCTTGTGCGGCCCGGGTAGCACGCGGAACGCATCCGCGAGCTGGGCGAGGTACTGGGTGAGCTCGGGCCCCAGTCCCGCGCGGATCTTGCGCAGTGCGGAGCGGATCGAGTCGTGGAACACCGTTCCCTCCAGCGTGCGGAGGAGGTCCTCGCTGAAGGCGAGCGCGAGAATCTCATCGGGCGTGAAGGGAACGTCGCCGAGTCGAAAGGTGTCGAGGAAGCGATAGTAGGCCCGGCCCTCGCGCCGCTCGCTGACCACCGGGAAGCCCGCAAACATCAGCGCGTCGAGGTCGCGATAGACGGTGCGCCGCACGCAGCCGAGCTCTTCCGCCAGGTCGTCCAGTGCCACCCCGGAGCGACTCCTGGCGAGTCGTTGGATCAATTGCCACTGGCGCGCGAGCTGATCACCCCGCATACCGTCTAGCAATCCGGCTCGAACGGCTCGTCGGCGAAGAACGCCGCGAGCTCGTTTTCACGACGCCGCGCATCCTTGTAGCCGAGCTCGGCGAGCGGTCCGAGGAACTCGCCGTCGAAGAGGAGGTAGGAGAGCAGGTCTGCCTCCGCCGAGCGGCGCTTTCCCTCCAGGTTGCGCATCGCGAGCCGCAGGAGCGGAGAGCGCGACGAGTCGCCCGGCATCGACGAAAGCACCTCGCCCGCGAGGATGCCGAGGTCCTGCGAAGGCCGAATGACGAGATCCTGGATCCGGCGGAATCGTTGGCCCCGCTTTTGCGCCGCCACCTCGTTGATCCGCTCGACGAAGTCCGAGCCGAACGCGGATGTGCCATCGGCGAGGATTTCGTTCATCACGTGCATGCGCGAGAGGTCTGATTCGAGGTGGTCGAGCAGGAGCGCATTCAACATCTTGCCGAACAGATAGGTGGGGTTCGCGTAATCTTCGATGCGGCCCTCGTCGACCGCGATCTGGTGCGCCTTTCCGATGTTCTGACGCAACGCCACCACGAGGATTCGGTCTGCGCCCAGGCGGATCGCGGGCGCGAGGGGGGTGTTGAGGCGGAGTCCGCCGTCCGCGTAGTAGGTGCGACCGATGCGCACCGCGGGAAAGAGCAGGGGAATCGCGGCCGACGCCAGTGCGTGCGTGGGCAGGATTCGCGTGGGGCGCGCGACGATCGTCGGATCTCGCGTCCAGCTCGACAGCCGGTGATCGCGGTTCTCGATGAACACCGCCACCCGACCGCTCGCGATCTGGGTGGCGGCGACGCAGACCGCCTCGACCAGTCCCCGGCGGATGTTGTCGCGGATCCCGCGCCAGGGAATCGTGCGGACCACGAGCTGCTCGAGGGGCTCCGTGTTGAGCAGTCCGTAGAGCCGCTCGGGCACCTTTCCCTTGCGAAACGCCTCCGCGGTGCGGCGGATGCCGAGCAGCTTTCGCGGCAACCGCAGCAGGTCCCGCGCGGAGATCGGCAGGATCTTCTCGATCCGCATCTGCGTCCAGAAGTCGACGAGTCGGCTGCCGCGGATTCCGTCGAGCTCGGCGGTGGCCGCGAGAAAACAGGCGTGAACCGCCCCGACCGAGGTTCCGCAGAGAATCTCGAAGGAGATCGGGCGCCCGAGCCGTTTGGGAAGCTCGTCGACGAGGTAGTGGACCACCCCCGCTTCGTAGGCGCCCCGCGCGCCCCCTCCGGAGAACACCAGCGCGCGCTTGGGGCGCGGGCGGCTCTCGCTGAGAATTGCGGTTTCCGGCTCAGCCAACTCGCTCGACGTATTCTCCGGAGCGGGTATCGATCCGGATGCGCTCGCCCTCCTTGAGGAACAGCGGTACCTGCACGACGGCTCCGGTCTCGACGGTGGCGGGTTTGGTGCCGCCCTGGGCGGTGTCTCCCTTCATTCCGGGATCGCATTGCGTGATCGGCGTTTCGATGAACGGCGGGAGGTCGATGTTGATCGGTTGCCCGTTCCAGAACAGCACGTCCACGTCGAGGTTCTCGGTCAGGTACTTCCGCGCGTCTCCGACCTGCTCTTGTGAAAACGGGATCTGGTCGTAGGTCTGGGTGTCCATGAAGATCAGCGAGTCACCGTCGGCGTAGAGATACTGCATCTTGCGATCTTCGATGTCCGGCTCGCCGACCTTCTCGCCCGCGCGGAACGTCTTCTCGACGACCTTGCCGTTTCTCAGGTTCTTGATCTTGGTTCGCACGAACGCGCCGCCCTTGCCGGGCTTGACGTGTTGGAAGTAGACGATCGCATAGGGCTCCCCGTCGATTTCGATCTTGAGGCCGTTCTTGAAATCCGATGTCGCCAGCGCCATGGATTCTCCGAGAAATTGCAGGGCCGACAGGATAGCCCGGACGCTTCTGCGGGGCGATCGGGGCGCCCGGCGGCGCGGGGTTCAGCGGGGCGTGACGGACCGTGCGCGTCGCGCGCGGCCCGCAGGCCGGGGCCCGTGCCGCCGCTACTCGCCGCGGTTTCCCGTCGGTGGGGCGCGGATCAGAAGCGGTCGGGCGAAAAGGGCGCGAGATCCATCTCCGGCTTCTCCCCGCTCACGAGCTGGGCGATCAGCTCGCCGGAGATCGGTCCCTGGGAGATTCCCGACATGCCGTGGCCCGTCGCGAGTACCAGCCCCGACGTCCGCGCCGGTCGGCCGAGGATCGGGAGATCGTCGGGCGTGAGCGGTCGCAGGCCCCGCCAGATCTCGACGGGGGGCGTGCGCGGGATTCCCGGGAGATAGCGGTGCACCGCGCGCGCGAGCGCGTCGACGCGGCGTCGATTGATCCGCATGTCGAGCCCCGCGAGCTCGAGTGTGCCACCGAAGCGCAGCTGCGCGCCCATCGGCGTGACGAAGACCCGGCCCTCGACCAGCGCGAGGGGCAGGTCGGGATGACCGTCGGGTCGGGCGACGCTGATGCTGTAACCCTTGGCGGCTTCGACGGGTACGCGGAGCCCGAAGCCCCGGACCAGCTCCGGGGTCCACGCGCCGGCGGCCAACACCACCTCGTCGGCCGTGTAGTCGCCACGGGTCGTGTGCGCGCGCACCGGCCCGCGGCGCGGCCACTCGATGTCGAGCACCTCGGTATGCGGCTCGATCGCCGCGCCGCGCCGCGCGACGTCCGCCGCGAGTCCGCGCACGAAGTCTCCCGGCGTGATGTGGGCGTCGTCGGGAAACTCGAGCCCACCGGCGAGATCGGCCGCCAGGCCCGGGACCCTTTCGAGCAGCGCGTCGACGCCGAGCCAGTTTGCGGTTCCGCCCGCGGCCTCGAGCAGCTCGACCTCGTGCCGCGCCTCCCGCATCGCCTCGGCGGTTCGGAAGACCAGCGCGAGGCCGCGTCGGCTGAAGCCGAAGTCGAAGTCCATCTGCTCGGCGAGCGCGCCGAAGCGTTCGAGGCTCGCGAGGCTGAGCGCGCGCCGCAGCCGAAAGCTCTGCTCGACGGCGCGCGCGTTGCAGGCTCGGCGGAAGTCCCAGAGCCAGCGCAACAGCGAAAGACTCGCGCGCGGTCGGATCCAGAACGGGCTCTCCGGATCGAGCAGCCAGGGCAGTGTCTGGCGGATGACGCCGGGTCCGGGGATGGGCGCGCTCTCGCTCGGGAAGATCCAGCCGCCGTTGCCGTGAGAGGCGCCCGAGCAGATCTCGCCGCGCTCGAGCAGTGTGGTGCGCGCGCCGCGCTCGAGGAGGTAGTGGGCGGTGCAGACGCCCACCACGCCCCCACCGACGACGAGTACGTCGGGCCTGTCCGTCACCGGGTCTCCCCAACCTCGCGCTCGGCGGCGCGCTCGCGCCCGCGAGCATCGCCCGAATCGGCTGCCCGCACCAGCGGGGCCTCGGGCTGCGGGGGCGGGCCTCGATCGCGTCGGCAAGTCCTTTGCGCGCGGCGCTTCGCGCGCCCGGCCCACTGCGGCTCGGCTCGGCGCACGCCGCCGCGAAATTCGTGCTACCGATCTTCGCCGGGGGTAGGGCGATGCCCTTCGCGGGGCGACTTTCCAGCGTGACCGAGCGCCTGGCGGGCGACGTCTCGGGCGTCTGGGCGGTTCACGAACGCGCCTGCGCGCTGCGCGCCGCGGGTGAGGAAGTCTATCTGCTGTCGGTCGGGGATCCGGATCTTCCCACGTTGCCGAGCACGGTCGATCACGCGATCGAGAGCCTGCGCGAGGGCCGCACCCACTACGCGCCCGGTGCGGGAGAGCGGCGCCTGCGCGAGGTGATCGCCGGAATCGAGGAGCGGGCGGCCCGCCGCCCGTGCAGCCCGGATCACATCATCGTCTTCCCGGGCGCCACCAACGCGATCTTCTCCGTGCTGTCGTGTCTGCTCGACGCCGGAGACGAAATCATCGTCGCCGAACCGATGTACATCGGATACCGGGGCATTCTCGCCGCGCTGGGCGTGAAGGTCGTCCCCGTGGCGCTCGAGGTGGGCGACGGCTTTCGGCTGAATCTCGAGCGGCTGACGGCCGCGCTCACCGAGCACACCCGCGTCGTTCTGATCAACACGCCGGGCAATCCGGCCGGGAACATGATTTCCGCCGACGAGCTGCGGGCGCTCGCGGCGCTGTGTCTGAAGCGCGACATCTGGCTGGTGTCGGACGAGGTCTACTCGATGATCACCTTCGATGAGCGCCACGTCTCGTTGCGCACGGCGGCCGAAGCGCTCGACAACGCGATCGTGGTCGACGGGCTTTCGAAATCTCACGCGATGACGGGCTGGCGCCTCGGATGGGCCGTGGCCCCCGAGAGCCTGATCGAGCACCTGCTGCGCTTCTCGTCCGCAACGATCTTCGGTTGCTGCCAGTTCGTCCAGGATGCGGCGGCCTTTGCGCTGCAGAACGACGAGGCGTACATGGCGGAGGTGCGCGCCGAGTACAGGGGGCGCCGCGATTTCGTCTGTGATCGCATCGCGTCGATTCCGGGGCTCGACTGCGCGACGCCCAAGGCCGGCATGTTCGTGATGCTCGACGTCCGCGGACTGCGCACCGATGGGATGCGCTTCGCCGACCAGCTTCTCGACGAGCAGCGCGTGTCGGTGCTGCCGGGCGCGGGCTTCGGCCGCTCGACGCGGGACTACGTTCGCGTCTCGCTCGCGCAGCCGCTTCCCTACCTCGAGGAGGCGATGAATCGGATCGAGCGCTTCGTCGGCGCGCGCGCCGCGGACGAGGCGAGCGAGAGATAGCGGAACGGGTGCGTGGGGCGGCGCGCCGCGCGGTCGTCGGTTCGCACCTCCAGATCGAGCGAGGCCGGACGGCGCGCAAATGTTACGTCGCCAGCCATCGATGGGCTGCGCGGTGGAATTCTCGGTGAGAAACGCGACGGAGCCGAGTATGCTGGTCTCCGACGACCGAGGAGGGTGCCATGGAACTGCAGAAGGGTGTGTTCGTTTCGAACGTCGCGACCGACGACTGGGAAGAGGACGAGGAGGTGGGCGGAGAGGTCCACACGCTGTGCGATGCGGACGGCGTCCAGGCGGGCCTCTCGCGGATCCGCGAAGCGCCCGGCAAGCCGATTCCGTTCCGATCCGAGCTGCGCGAGACGATCATCATCCTCGAGGGTGCGGTGCGGATCGAGATCGCCGGTGGCCCGACGCTCGATCTGAAGCAGGGCGACATCGCGTCGATCCCCAAGGGTGCCGAGACGCTCTGGCACGTGACCGCGCCGTTCAAGGAGATGTGGGTCCTGGCCTGACGGACGGGGCGCTGTGCGCGCGTTCGCGCGCGCGAGGCACAAGTTTGTGGCGGCTTGTCGCGCTCGGGGCGCGACGCTGGGTCGACCTGCCGCAGCCGCCCGCGCGGCGCCCTGCCGTCGCGAGGCTCGCGGCCGGACCGGCCCCGTTCGACTGGTACGGGAGATGCAGGGCCGATGCCCCGGAATCTCCGCAAGCGGCGAGGAGCTCTGGCGATGCGTGGGTCTCCGAGGGTTGCCGCCCCGCTGCGCGCGGCCCGGGCGCGGGCCGCCGTGCTGTGGATCCCGCTCGCGGCGCTGGGCTGCTCGGGCCCGCTCGGCTCCGCGCGCGAAACGTCGACTTCGCGCGCGGATCCACTGCTCGTCGCGGCGGGCGCCGAGCTCTTCGCCAGCCACTGCGCGAGCTGCCACGGCGCCGATGCGCGCGGTGAGGGTCCCGCCGCTGTCGCACTGAGCACGCCGCCCGCGGATCTCACGCGGATCGCGGCGCGAAGCGGCGGGACGTTTCCCGAGAGCTCGATCGCGCGCAAGATCGACGGACGCTTCGACCTGCCCGCGCACGGTTCGCGCGAGATGCCGATCTGGGGGGTGCGCCTCGCGGACGAAGTGCCCGGACTGGTAACCGGGGAGGAGGTGAGCCGCGGGCGGATCGCCAGCCTGGTCGAGTACCTGAAGAGCCTCCAGGTCGACTGATGCGCCCACCAGGTGCTGGAATCCGGCCGGATTCAGCTGCCGCCGCGGAGCGAATCCGCGGGAATCATCCGCCAGGCGGGGTCGCAGGTTCCGCCGCCGCGAGCGGATCCGAGGCATTCGCCGATCAGGGGATCTCGATCGCCGGTGCGGTCGGGGTGGGGGGGCGGATCGAGCGACCCCAGTTCGAAGCGATCGGATGGGTTCCGCGACGCGCCGCGGCGGGCGCGTTCACCGCGTCTTCGACGCGCGGCTCCGGCTCCGAAGGCCCGCCGCGCCGCTGCACGACCAGCGCGCGGTCGAAATCGCACGACGCGTTGGGGGGCTGCGGGAGGGCGCCGCGCCGGATGGCGATGCGCTCGGCGACCAGCGGGCTGGCCGCTCGGATGGGCGCCGCGTGCGACAGCGCCAGCAGCGCGCTCGAGACCGCGATCGCAACCGTCCACATCCGCCGCATCAGAAGCCCGCCAACCCGAGAAGCCGAATACCGCGCCGCCCAGTGTAACGCGCGCCCCGGGCTTCGCGCAGGCGGGCCCGGCGGGATCGGGTCGCCCGATCTCAGGGCCGGCCGCGCGATTCCCCCTTGACGATCGCGCGCGCGATCAGGTGCGCGAGGCGCAGCGGCTCCGGCAGGTCCGATTTGCCGAGGGTCGCGCGCACGAGCGACGCCACCGCTCTCGGCTCGCCGCCCGCCGAGGCCGCGTAGATCCTCCCGTTCAAGCAGCGCGCGGGTGGCGCCCGCTCGAGGATCGCGCGGCGGTGCTCGAGCCCCGCGGATTCCAGGGCGTCGAGCAGGCGCTGGTCGCGGGGCTCGTGGCGATTCACGATCACGACGGGCACGCCGAGCCGGGCCGAGAGCGCGCACACGTCGATCACGGCGAGGCCCGCGATGGTGATGCCGCCGAACAGCACGCCCTGCAGCGCGGGCTTCACCCGGAGCGGCTCGATCCAATCCGCGAGAAAGTCGGTCACGTCCTCCCCGTCGATGGGAAATTCCGTGACCGACACCGCCTCCACGAGATCCGCACCCTCCATCGTGACGCCCACGAGCGGGACGGTCCGACTGACGCCCTTGTCGAAGGGGCCGTCGTCCACGCCGAGCACGTGCGGCCGATGGCGTCCGGGCATCGCTCGGGAACATTGGCTCGACTTCGCGCCCGCTGCCAGCGACGCGCTGGGCGCGGGCTCAGACCGATACGGTCTCCAGGCGCAGCGCGCCGTCGCCCGCGCGCGCGAGGCCGATCCGGTACTGGGAGCGGAAGCCCAGCTCGGCGGCGGCGCGGTCGGTGTCGAGCGTGAAGCCGTAGCGCAGGTGATCGCCCCCGGCGGCCCCAAAGCGCGACTCGATGCCGAGCAGCCGCTCGGTGGTGTCGATCACGTCGAGCATCGGCGCGGGCAGCGGAAGGCTCGCGTGTCCGGTCCAGCGGGCGAGCATCGAGAGCGGGACCGCCTCGCTTCCCGCGATGTTGAAGATCCCCGAGGCCGGCGTCTTGGTCGCGGCCCGGACCGCGCGCGCGACGTCCTTGTCGGAGACGAGCGCACAGATCGGGTCGAACCCGACGGCCCGCAACCGCAAGCCCGGCCGCCCGGAGAGCGAGGGGTGCATGTAGACGTAACCCCCCGCGGCCACCACGGCCGGAACGCGCAGCAACACGACCCGGAGTCGGTCGCTGTGGACCTCGCTGTGGAAGATCATGTCGCAGTCGATCCAGGCGCGAATCTCCGGCATCACGGCGGGGTCGAGGTTGAGCTCGCTGTCCTCGCTCAGGTGGTTCGCGTTGCCCGGGGGCAGCCGGTAGACGAACGCGCTCCCGATCGCCACCAGGTTGCGAATCGTCGGCGTCTCCAGACAGTGCTGCAGCAGCAGGCGACTCTCGGCGGTCCGCTCGGAGAGGCCGCCCACGAGCGGCGCCGTCACCGACGGGCTCGCGCCGTGGCGTGGCACGTAGACGACGGTGTCGATTTCACCCTCGCGGAACGCGGCGGAGTGGAAGAAGTCGTGAACCGGTCGATGCTTGGCGAGATCCAGACGCGTGTAGGTCACCCGGGGGTCACTGCTCGCGAGGTAGGCGTCGAACCCGCGCGGCGGTGGGCCGCTGCCGAGCGTGAAGATGGCTTCGACGGCCGGGTCGTGGTAGAGGTTCTTCACCACCCTGCGCCCGATCGGCTCGTCGGCGTGGGTGACGAGCACGCGCGTCATCGGCGATTCCGATCGATCAGGAGCTGGACCGCGCGTCGCACCTGATTGGCGAGATAGCGAACCAGCCTCGAATCATCGGCCCCCTCGGGCCCGAAGCGCTCGTGGTAGCGCAGGGGCTCTCCGTAGATGATCCGGTACGAGACCGGGTAGGGGAGCATGCCGAGCGGGCCCAACCACGGAAACGTCGGCGTGATCGGCGCGACGGGGATGCCGAGCTGGCGGGCGAGCGGTTTGATGTCGAAGAGGATCGGCGATTGATCGTCGCTGCCGATGAACGCGACCGGGACGATCGGCGCGCGTGCGCGCAGCGCGTGCTCGACGAAGCCCACGCGAAACTCCTGGAGCCGGTAGCGGTGCGCGATCGTCTTGCGGATGCCCTCGACGCCCTCCGGGAAGACCAGCACCAGCTGCCCCTCCCGGAGCAGCTTGCCGAAGTTCTCGCGCGTTCCGATGACCTGTCCGGCGCGCGCGTAGAAGACGTTGACCCACGGCAGCGATCCCGCCCAGCGATCCACGACGGCGCGGACGAGCCGCGGCGGGTCCGTGTGGAGTGCGCCGTCGACGACCGCCATCGCGGCGTCGAACGGAAGCAGGCCGCCGTGATTGCCCGCGAGCACGCTCGGCCCCTCTTGCGGGATGTGGTGGTGCCCCTCGCTGCGGACCCGGAAGTAGAAGCGGTAGAGCGCGTGGAAGACCAGGAAGGTGGTCTTCATCGCCTCGGGCGAGTAGCCGAACCGATCGTACGGTGCCTCGCCCTCGACGAGGTGCGCGAGGGCGGTCAGGATGCGCCGTTCGTCCCGGTTGAGCAGGCGGTCGATCAGGCCCTTGCGCGGTGAGAGCTCGATCTCCGCGAGCGATGGCGTGGTCACCCAGCGCCGGCGCGCAAGGCGCGCGAGGTTGTCGGGCTTCGGCAGCGGCTCGTCGGCGCGCGCGGTCTCCCCTCGATCGGGCGACACCTCGGCGCCGTCCGACTCCGCCGGCCAGCTCGCGATCCGCGACCAATCGGCGGCTCTACGGTCCGGCGTGCGCCGGGCCGTCGATCGCGCGCCCGCCGCCGGCACCGGGAAGACGGCGCTCGCGGACGCACTCCGCGCGCGGGGCCTCGGCCCGCGCGCCCGCTGGCCCCGCCTCTCCAGCTGGTCGAGCTGGGTCTCGAACGCTTCGCGAAGGGGGGGGTCGTCGAACGGGTCGTGGCCCAGCGCGGCGTCCAGCGCGTGGAGTGGAGCCGCGATGTCGTCGGGTCGGGAGGGGTCGCTTTCACTCACGGGGGATCTCCTTCAGCAGCGCGGTCTTCCGCGCAGCTCGAGCTCTTCGGCCAGTTCCGCCATCACGGACGCGGAGCGATCCTTCGGCGCGTACTCGAAGATGGAGAGTCCTCGGCTCTGCGCCTCGTCGATCTTCACGTGGTAGCCGATCACCGTCTGGGCGATTTCCTTCGGAAAGCGCTGCTTGAGCCGCTCGAGGATCTCGTTCGCGAGCTTGGTTCGCCGGTAGAAGGTCGGCACGATCATCGCGACGCGGAGGTCCGGGTGGTCGTAGCGGTCGCGGACCGTCGCGATGGTGCGCACGAGCTTCGCGCAGCCGTCCAGCGCGAGATAGGTCAGCGGGACGGGAACCACGATCTCCGTCGCCGCGCGCAGCACGTTGAGGGTCAGCGGCCCAAACGACGGCGGCGCGTCGATGAGCACGAAGTCGTAGTCGTCGAGCTCCGGCGGGGAGTTCAGCGCCCGCAGCAGGCGCCCGGTCGGGTCCGCGTCGTCGTCTTCGAGGATCGGAAACAACCCCAGCGATTTGTTGGCCGTGATGACGTCGAGCTGCGGGATGCGGGTGGCCTCGATCGGTAGGCTCGACGCGGATCGCGCGGGATGGCCGTCGCTCCGGTAGCCGTCGTCGAGCGAGGCGGCATCGCTGAGCACCGAATCGAGCAGCAGGTCGATCGCCGTGCGGCGTCGCGCGCGCGTCTCGACGCCCAGCACCCGGCCGAGCTGGCCCTGGGGATCCATGTCGATCGCGAGGATCCGCCGGCCGCGATGCAGCGCGAGGTACGATCCGATCGTCGAGACGAGCGTCGTCTTGGCGCTGCCGCCCTTCTCGTTGATGACCGCGACCCGCCGAGCGAGCACGTCTTTCCCCTCTGGAGAACGCCCTCGATCGATTGGCAACTGCTCGTTAACGGATCTCAGCGCAGGTAGGAGTCGCCCCGGGTGCGAAGACGCGTTTCCATCGATAACCGTGTTACTTATCGGTACTGCCCGGACGTGGGTGTGTCAATGGCGAAATGACGGCGGGCCGCGATTCGCGCGCGTTTGGTGTCAAAAGCCCTCGCCTCGCGCTAGCCCTTTGCAGCCTGAATGGCCTTGGTGAGCGCGGGAACGATTTCGAAGAGATCGCCCACGGCTCCGACGTCGGCGACCTCGAAGATCGGCGCGTCGGGGTCCTTGTTGATCGCGATGATGTAGTTCGAGCTCTTCATGCCTACGAGGTGTTGGATCGCCCCCGAGATCCCCGCGGCGATGTAGAGCTTCGGGCTGACGATCTGACCCGAAGAGCCCACCTGGTACTCGTGCGGCAGCCAGCCCGCGTCGACGACGGGTCGCGAGGCGCCCAGCGCACCGCCCAGCGCGTCCGCGAGCGGCTGGAGCACCTCGGCGAACTTCTCCTGCGCGCCCAGGCCCCGTCCGCCCGAGACGATGACGTCGGCCTGGCTGAGATCGACGCCCCTGCTCTCGGCGACCTTGGACTCGAGGAACTTCGCCTTGTCGGAGGTGAGCGAGACCTCGAGCTTGACGACGCTGCCGTCCGTGTTGCCCGCGAACGGCTCCGTCCCCCCGGGTTGCATGGTGGCGACGACGACCTGCGACTGAACGCGGACCTTCGCGTCCAGGCGTCCGTTGAAGATGCGCCGTTCGAAGACGAGCGTTCCCCCGTCGTCTTCGACGTCGAAGCAGTCGCTCACGAAGCCCGCGTCCAGGCCCGCGGCGATGCGCGGGGCGACGTCCCAGCCGCTCGGGGTGTTCGAGAACAGGATCACGTCGGCGCCGGAGGCCTCGACGGCTGCGCGAATCGCCGCGTTCGCGCTCTCCACGCAGTAGTTGGCCAACAGCTCGTCGTCGGCGACGAAGACCTTGCCGCCGCCCTTCTTGGCGAAGTCGTCCGCGAGGTTGGCGATGTCCTTGCCGAGCACCACGCTCGTGATCTCGCGCCCGGTCGCCGCTGCGAGCTTCTGCGCGTACGCGGCGAGCTCGAAGCTGGACTCGCGAATCTGGCCGCCCTGAATCTCTGCGACGATGAGAATGCTGCCCATCGGGGTCACTCCTTTGCGCTCTTGTGCCGGTCGGATGGATCCGGCTCGCGGCAAACCGCCGCCGCGGGGCGTGCCGGGGCTAGAGAAGCCCCAGTTCTTTGATCTTGTTCAGCAGGCCGCTGGCCATCTCGTCGACGGAGCCGGTGACGAACTCGGCGGTCTCGCCCTTTTGGGGCATGCTGACCTTCTCGACCGTGACCTTGGCGTTCGCGGCGCCCACCTGACCCGACAGCCCGAGGTCGGCGAGCGTCTTGACGTCGAGGGGTTTCTTCTTCGCGGCCATGATTCCCTTGAGGGACGCGTAGCGGACCTGGTTGAGGCCGGTCTGGGCCGAGACGAGGCACGGCGTCTTGAGCTGCACGACCTCGCTCGCGCCGCCTTCGATTTCGCGATCCACCTTCAGCGTGCCGTTCTCGCGGCTCACCTTCTGGGCCGCCGAGGTGTGGGGAATTCCGAGGAGCTCGGCGAGCATCGGGGGCACGGCCGCGAAATTGCCGTCGTCGGCCATGAAGCCCGTGAAGATCAGGTCCGGATTCTCCTGCTTCGCGACGGCCGCGAGGATCTTCGCCACGCCGAGCGCGTCCGAGCCCTCGACCTCGTCGTCCTTGACGTGGATGGCGCGGTCCGCGCCCATACCGAGCGCGGTTCGCAGCGCCTGGGTCACGCGATCCGGTCCGATCGAGACCACGACGACCTCGCACTCTCCGGCGTCCTTGACCTGCAGGGCCTCCTCGAGCGCGTAGGTGTCGTAGGTGTTGATCTCGAACTTGAGATTGTCTTCCTGGATCCAGGTGGCGTCCGCTCGAATGTCGAGGCGCGCATCCTGGTGGGGAACCTGCTTGAGGCAGACCATGATCTTCATGGGGGGTGGCCTCCAAATCTGAGGATTTGCGGTGCGGGCCTCCGAATGGGCCGCGCACGAGCTGCCAGAGCGCGGGGAAACTACCCGACGAACGGACGGCTGACAAGCTGTCGTCGCGCCGATTGTCGCGCCGTCGCTGGAGTCGGTCGAGCGCCGCGACGCGCGAGATCCGTCGAGTGCGAGGGGCGCCACGCCTGGGGCGCGGCGCTACATTCCATCCGTTCGCTGGAGGTGTCGATGCCGACCGCAACGCGCGGCGACGCGCGCCGGATCCGCAAGTGGTGCGGACCGCTCGCGGTGGCGCTCCTGCTGATCGCCCCCGCTTCCGCGGGTGAACCGCCCGCCCCGCAGCCGCGCGCAGAGAGCCTCGCCGATCTCCCCCAGCTCGACGCCAGCGACCCGATGAGCACCCACAAGGTGGTCTTGATCACCGCGGATGCGTTGAATCCCGCGAGCGTCCAGCTGGATCCGGGCCAGCTGATCGCCTGGATCAGCTACTCGCCGTCCGAATCCACCGTCGTATTCGAGCGCAGCGTCGCAAAGTCGATGATCTGTCACAGCCGCGTCAATTTTTCGTTCGTGGATGGCGAGTTGCGCTCGACGCCGATCCACGCGGGCGAGTTCGCGAGCTTCTGCCAGCTCAAGCCCGGCACCTATCGCTACGAGGTGGTGCGCTCCGCCGCCGAGGGTGCAGTCGGAGCCGGCGCGCGCGCGCCGCTGGCTGGAGAGATCGTCGTCGTCGAGAAGAAGTAGGTCCGCGCGGAGCGCGCTCAGCCGTCGGCGATCTTCTGCACCCACGCGTAGATGTAGGCGAGGAGCTCCTGTCGGACTTCCTCATCGCTGCGGTGGCTCTTCTTCAGCACCTTGAAGTGCTGGTCGGCCTCT
>JBFGGA010000005.1:0-42406 GCA_041579295.1 Myxococcota bacterium
GGCTCAGCCCCGCTAGGCAGCGCCTCCCCCGGGAGGACCCGAGCCCTCGCCCCGAGCCGGGGCTCCGCTGGCCGCGCTGGCGGCCGCTGGCGGCCCGTCCCCCGCCCGCCTGGGGCGCCTGGGGCGCTCCCGGGCGGTCGCCCCAGTCTGGGGGCGCCTCCGCTTGAACCCCCGGGGTTCTCGCCAACCTCGGCAGTTCGAGCCGCCGCCCCCCGGCCGAGCGGCCCGTGGGCTGGGGTCGCCGCCTCAACCTCGGCGGTTGCCCGGGGTTCGCCTCACCTCGGCGGTTCGGCCCCAACCCCCGCGGTCGGGGCGGGCTCGGCCCCAGCCTCGGCGGGTCGCCTGAACCCGGGGCAACCTCGGCGGTTCATCGGAACCCCCGGCGTTCGGCCCGGGGGCGCCTCAACCCCGGAGGTTCGGCGGAACCTCGGGCAACCTCGGAGGTTCGGCGGAACCTCGGGCGGTTCGGCGGAACCCGGGGCGACCTCGCGGGTTCTGCACCCGATGCCGCCCCCACAAGCCGCCCCGCCCCGAACCCCCCGGTTCGCCCCCAACTCGCCCCAACGCGAGGGTTCCACGTGGAACCACGAGCGCGGGGCGCCTTTTCTTCTCATACCACGGCCAGCCTGGCGTCCACAATGAGCGTCTGCCCCGCCGTCGAGCCCTTCTGCGCCCGCAGCCAATAGAGCCGCCCAGCCACCCCGGCTCCGACCCTGAACTGCACGGCCGTGCCCGGCGGATGCGCCTGCCCCTTGATGCTGATCTCGACGGCGTTGACCTCGACCGAGAGGAAGGAGAGGTCGGCCGTACCGAGCACCGCCGGCTCCTTCGCGTCATGCGCCCCATAGCCGAGCTCGGAGACCAGCGGCGTGCCCGAGCTCAAGAGCTCCCCGGCGCCGAGCTTCTCAAGGAAGCCGATCGAGACGTGGCGCACTTCGCCGGCTTGCTTGACATGGATCTCGGCAGCCAAGTTCTCGAAGTTCATAGGAGCCCCTGCCGATCGATGCTGAGCTCGCTGATCCGCCCCGTGAAGGCGGCGAGCGCGTCGAGCTGGAAGGTGAAGGCGGCCACTGCGACAAGGATTTCCTCGTGCAGCCCTGGCCCTGAGAGCGGCGCAGGCGAGCTCGCCGACCCCACGATGAAGCGGAAGTCCCCGCCCCCGTACTCGCTCACCAGAGCCCGGCAGCGGTAGGCGAGCCCGGGCACGGCGATGAGATTGTTGCCGAGGGCGTCGCGCCCCGTGATCCGCGACACCGTGGCCGTGCCCACGACCGCCTCGCCTGCGAGCTCCCACCCCGGCTCAAGCTCGGCGAGCAGCGGGTCGAGGTAGTTGAAGAAGACCCCCGCCCCGGGCAGCGGGCCGGGCGGCGCGGTGAAGACCGTCGGGCGCCGATGCTCTCGCGGCCCGAGGTACTCGATCCGCGCGATGCGCCCAAGCCGGTACTCAAGCCCGACCGTCTCGGGCGGCTCAGCGGCCGCGAAGGCGAGCGCCGCGAGCGCGTCGAGGATGAGATCGACATCGCCCGCGATCGTGGCCGGCACGGAGAACTGCAGCCCGGCCGCCGCTTCGAGGATGAGCTGCAGATCGCCCGCAACCGCCGCATGCCGGGTGAAGTCGAGCGCCGCCTGCGGGTCGAGCAGGAGCTCGGCCGTCCCCGCGATCGCCGCATGGCGCGTGAAGTCGAGCCCGGCGGCGGCATCTAGCAGGAGCTCGACCGCGCCCGCGATCGCGGCATGCCGGGTGAAGTCGAGCCCGGCCGCTGCGTCGAGGATGAGATCCGCTGCACCCTGAATCGAGCGCGCCCCGTTGAACGCGAGGGTTGCGTCGGCGTCGAGGATGAGCTGCCCGTCCCCGGCCACCGCAGCGTGGCGCCGGAAATCGAAGGCGGCGGCCGCGTCGAGGATGAGATCGACCTCAGCCGCGAGGCTGGCGTGCCGCGTGAAGTCGAGCACGGCGGCAGCGTCGAGGATCAGGTCAACCGCGCCCGCTACGCTCGCCCGCCTGGTGAAGTCGAGGGCGGCTTGCGCGTCGAGGATGAGATCGACGGCGCCTTGAATCGAGCGGGCCGACGTGAAATCGAGCGTCGCCTGCGCGTCGACGATCAGATCGAGCGACCCCTGCACCGACGCGTGGCGCGTGAAGTCGAGCGCCGCCGCCGGAGCGAAGATCAGATCGACTTGCCCCGAGATCGAGCGCGCCTGCGGCGCCCGGCTCGGGATGAAGCGGCGGCGGCGCCTTGGCTGCTGCGGCCGCCGCCGAAAGACTCCGCTCACGCGCTAGCCCATTTCAGCGAACACGCAACCGACATCGAACGTGATCGAGTCGGCCGGAGTCTGGTCGAGCGTCATCAGGAAGCGCGTAGACGGCGAGAAGACGGGCCGCTCCTCGGGCGCGTAGACGATCTCGAACCCGGCTTGCACGTGCCAGCTCCGCGTCATCAGGATCACATTCGTGCCGCCCGTTAGCGCGGTAGTCGCCCCAGCCCGCGCCGTGGCGCCGGCCGCCGCGCCAGCAGGGAACAGTTGCACGGGCGTCGGCGTGCTGCCCCCGCTGCCCGGCGTCGGCGCGCCAGTCACGCGCCGGAGTGACGTGACGATCTGCTCGCTCTGCGCGTCGCCGAACTCGGTTCGCTGCTCGATCCATACGCGGTGCAGTTGAATGATCGCGGTCGAGGGCGCGAGCAATTCGAGCAGGTCGCTCGCCGCGGTGCGCGCGAAGTTGGCGCCGGTCACTGAGTACATGCGCATCGCGCGGATCTCCTATCGAATGAGGTGCGATCGGTTGAAGCGGCGGATACCGGGCGGCGGCACCCAGCCGACCGGCGGGGGCGTCACGTCCTCGGCGAGCCAGTCATCGCCGAAGCGGACCAGCGTCGCGTTCAAGTGCGTGCCGGTCCCGCCCCGGACATTGCCCGTAATGGTGGCATCGGTTCCCGAGAGCGCGAGCGATCCGTTTTGCCAGCTTCGCAAAGACGAGCCGACCACTTCAAGCTTAAGCGTCAGATTTCCCGCCGCGCCACCGCTATCGGAGGTGATCGTCGCCTCACCGCCGCCCGCCGTATTCTTACCGAGAGCACGCGCGCCCGCTTCCTGCCGAGAATAAAACCAATAGGCGTCGTAATCAGTAACGTTGCTCATGCGCGCCATCGGCCCGACCCACACGAAAGGGTTTTGGGGCTTTGAAAGGATCTGGACGAAGTGATCCGCGGTCGAGAGCACCGGCTGGTGCCGTATGCCGCTATTCAGCCGACCGGACGCCGGTCCGTCCTGATCTAGCTCGTTCGAGACTATGCTGGCGGCGCCCTCGACCACGGTCCAGTTTGAACCGAGCGACGCGCGGTTGAAATTGTCCGATAGCGTGGTGCTGTGCTCTAACGGATCCTCGGGCGGCAGGTCGCCCGGAATGAACACATCTTGCGGCCGCGCGATGCGGTAGCGCTCGCCCCACGCCTTGAGGATGCGACGATGATAGTTCGGGTCGCCGTTCAGCTCCCCGGCGAGCGCCTGCTCGCGCAGCCGTCGATAGTCTCGCCGCATTCGATCGATCATCGGCGCCGCTTCAGGGCGCGTGAGGCGGAACGGCACCACCTGTATCGGAGCGGGCGCGTTCAAGAGAATTTCCCACCCGCCCGAGAACCCTGGGATCAGCGGCCCGACGCGGTCGATTCCTTCCGGGTCGGCGTGGATCGTCAAGCTAGTCCAAAGGATGTCGATCAGCGAGTCGCCGTCTGGCTTTTGCCCCGGGCCGAGATTGATCCGGCTTCCCCATGTCCGTTTGAGCTGCTCGGACGGCATGATGTCGCGCAGCGTGCCGCCCTGTCCCAGCAGCGTGTAGTTGCCACCCGGATCGGGCGCGGCGTCGGCCAAGATGAAGAACCCGACATCGCTCGCGCCGCTGCGTGACGAGAGATCGATCGACGAGAGACTCCCCGGCGGAGGCTCCAGCATATCGACCGTGTGCAGCGCCGCCTCGGCGATCGAAAAGCCGCGCGGCCGCCGCGTGCGCACATAGGGACCGAGGTAGAAGCGAGGCACGCGGGCAGGCTAGTCCGCCGGGTCCTTCGTCGTGATCGAGAGCGACACGTCATAGGTATCGTTCTCGGCGAAGGTGTACGGGCCGGCGGCATCGACCTCGATCACGAGTAGGCGCTGCGCGCCGCCCGCCGACTTCGTGTTGATCCCGTAGCCTTGCACGCTGCCCGTCCAGCCGCCCGCGCCCGCAGTGTACTGATGCGTCGGATACGTGATCGGGTTGCCCGTGCCCCAGTTCGCGTCGGTCAGCGTCACCGTGCCGTAGCCCGTGCCGCTCGGCTCGTTGGCGTCGATGGTGGCGAAGTCGGTCGCATCGCTCGGGCTCGCGAGCGTATGCAGCCGGAGCTCCAGGTCGGCGTCCCGGTCGGTGAGGAAGCGGGCGAAGATGGTGCGCCCGATCATGACCTCGCCTTCGGCCGGGACGATGCCGGCCAGCATCGGGCGGAGCCAGCGCAACCAGACCTCCTCCGGCGACGCGACCCTCAGATGCAGCCGATCGATCAGCGGCCGGATCGGGCTTTCGGCGGGGACGAGTACGCGCCCCGCGGTTGCGGCGTAGTGCATGATCAAGCCTCCAAGGTGAGGGCGGCGACGGTGATGAACGGCGCCTGCTGCGGCGCGCCCACGCGCTTCGGCCGCGTGGTCTCCTGCGGCGAGCGCTCGGCGAGGAGCTCGACGCGATAGCCGAGATCCTCCATCAGCCGCTTGAACCGCTGCGGGTCGTCATCGGGGCCGGCTTCGCCGCGGTAGTTGAGCTCTGCGCCCTCGGGCAGCTCGATCGAGCCGTCCGCCTTGCGCGCGCCGCGCTTCGTGGACATGTAGACGTGGATCGCCATCGGAGAATCCTCCCGGAGTCCGATCGGACTCTCGTCAGATTGCAGGAAGGGTCGGCAGCGCGTCGCGGCGATAGCGCCGCGCCCACGCCTTCGGCTCGTGCTCGTCCTCGACCGTCTGGTAGAAGCGATCCCAGTAGCGCGCCATGCCGAGGACATCGGCGCGCTCGGGGAGCGGCTCGGGCGCCACCCAGAACCGCCAGCGCGTCGCCGCCACCATGTACGGGAGCGACGTATAGAGCTGCTCGACGGGGTTGACCCACGAGCCGATCAGCGCATCGAAGCACTCGCGCCATTCCGGGCGGCGCCCGATCCATTGCCGCATCCATGTGTGCGTCGCGGGCTCCATCTGCCCGAAGCCGCGCGCCGGCCCGTTCGGCCGCTGGCGCAGGAAGCGGAACGAGTCGCTCTCGTGAAGGATGGTGCCGAGCACGATCTCGTGCGCGTCGGGGCTATCGAGGCGCGCCTCGCACTTCGCCAGATGGCGCAGCGTAGGCGCGAGCACCAGCGCGCGGAACTGCCCGATGTCGATCACGGCTTTCTCTCCTGCTCCGACCGCGGCGCCACCGGGCGCTCGCGCGACGCGGGCGGCATGGTCGGCGATCCGGGCCGGTGCCCTATGACCTCCTCGACGAGATCGTTGCGCTCAAGAGATCGGATCCGCGGCACGATCTCGTCCTTGAGCCGCGCGGCCATCTCGTCGATGCGCGTCCCGTTCGTCTTCGATCGCTCTTCGATCTGCCCGAGCCGCAGTGCCGTCCCCGGATGGCTCGCGAGCCAATGATGCCCGAAGCCGGCGGCGAGACTGGCAAAGCCGAGGACCACCGCGATCAGCAACACGCCGTTCCAGAGCCAGCCCCGGCCCGCGGTCGCACGCAGCTCCGAAGCCGTCGCGAGGAGCTGCGCGGCAGTCTCCGCCAGCTTGACGGTCTCCCGCGGTATCGCGGCGAGCCCGTCCGCGATCTGCTCCTCGATCTTGAGCTGCGCCGCGCGGAGCTCGCGCCGGAGCTCCGAGTCCGCCGCCTCGCGCTCCTTCTGCTCTTCGGCGAGCGCGTGCCAGTAACCCGCCTCGCCTTTGCTCGGGACGCGATCGATGGGGCGATCAGCCACCGCCGACCAGCCCGGTGAAGAGCTCGACCACCTGGGGCGGCAGGTCGACATCGAGGAAGGCGCAGGCGATCAGCGCGGCCGCCCGGATGATCGCGACGATGATCTGCTCGCGCGCTACGCGGCGGCGCTTCGCCTCGTCCCGCCAATCCTGCCGCGGGCGGGGCTCGGGCAGATCGAGCAGCGGCGCCCGGATCCATCGGCCCGTCTCTTCTCGCCAGTCGCGCCCACCCTCTTCGCGCTCGTCATGATCCACCGCGCCGCTCCCGCTGCCTGCGCACGGTCTCGACCTCGTGCATCATGATGTCGAGCCAATATCGGCTCGTCTCGCCCGGCGCGAATACTTCCGAGTGCCCGCGCACCGCGTGGCGCGGATGCCGGGCCGACATGTTGTGGTACTTCACGAGCTCGGGCTGGTCGCCTTCGTAGCCGTTGCTCAGATCGCCCCAGACCGATCCCGGCGCGAGCTTGGCGAGCCGGGTCCAGAAGTCGGTGCGCGCCCCGAAGACGTGCACGCAATCCAGCCGCACCGGGAAGTACCAGTCATCGCGCAGCGCCGGATTGACGAGGAGGAGCTGCCTCACCGCCGGGCACCATTCCGTGACGATGCGGGCCGCGATGGCGGCGCCGTTCGAATGCGCCGCGATCACCACGTAGTCGCTCGGCAGCGCGATCGCTTCGATGATGGCGGCGCAGACCGACGCGATCGCGGGGTTGGCGATCTTCACCCCGAGGAGCCCGCGCCAGCCATAGTCGGCGTCGATCCAGCGGTAGCCCCGCGCCTCGGCAAACGGCCGGAGCCGATCGATCGTCCCGGCCCCGGCATCCGCGACATTGAAGCCGTGGAAGGCGAGCACGTAGCGGCGCGGCTCCGGGCGGGTGGCCATCGCGATCGGCTACTCGAACCCTCCGGCGCCGCCCCGCAGCGCCTCGCGGACGGTCGAGCGCACGATCTCCCCGAGCGCCTGCCGGAGCTCCGCGGCGATCTGCTGCCCGGCGAAGGCTTCGACGCTCCGCGCCTTGAGCTTGATCGCGACGATGGCGCCATCGGGGGCGCGCTCGACTTCGAGCTCAAGACTCCCGTACTGCTTCCCCGTGGTCGCCTTGAAGGCGCGCCCCTCCTCGACCAGCGACACCTCCGTGATGCCCGCATAGTCGGCGCTCGGGCCGCCCGCGCAGCCGCCGAGCGCGAGGGCGGGGAGGAGGAGGAAGCAAAGGCGCATCGGCGGACCCCAGAGGCAAGAGCGCCCCGTCGAGGCGGGGCGCAGCTATCCGGGGCAAGGATGCTAGACGCCGATTTCGGGCGCTGTCAAGCGGAGCCCGGTCGAAACTTGGACGGAGTGCTTAGCACATCATCCAAAGCCCGGTCGAAACTTGGACGGAGTGCTTAGCACATCATCCAACCCGGAGCCGTCGGCGGATGAAGCCGATCGCCCCGCGCAGCGCGGCGTGGTAGCCGTCGAGCGAGAGCCGGAGCCGATGCGCTGCCGCGGCATCGCCGCGGAGCTCGACGTAGCGCTCGCGCACCGCCCGCCATTGCCCCGGGCGCTCGGCCCGAAGCGCGACCATGCAGCGCTCGACGAGGAGCGCGTCCAGCTCATCGGGGGTCGCCCCAGCGGCATCCGCGACGCCATAGGCGCCGGCCCGATCGGCCGGCGCCCAGCTCCGCGTCTCCGTGTCGTAGGCGACGGAGAGCTCCGCGCAGAGGAAGTCGCGATGCTGCAGCCAGCGCGCCCAATTGAGCAGGCGCGCCTCCGTGATGTCGGCTGCCGCTACGGTCCCGCGACCGCTGCGATCACCGGCCCGAGCAGATGCGCCCCCAGCCAGATCGCCCCCGCGATCTCGACCACGAAGCCGAGGAGGACGGTGAAGGTGACCCATGCGCCGAAGATGAAGTGCACGTCGCGCAGGGTACGCGAGCCGATCACTCCTTCGCCTTCGAGCCGAAGAGGTCGCCTTGTAGCGGCAGCCCGATCGCCCGCCTCGCGATCATCATGCTGAGATCGAAGCCGTCGCGCTGCTGCTCGTCGAGCTTGTTGAAGGCGCAGGCGTGCCGGAAGGCGTGCCGGTTGATCCCGAGCTCTTCCATGCGCGTGCGGATCGCCTCGCGCTCCGCGTTGACCTGACTCGCCCGCTCATCGAGCGCTTGCATGCCCTCGACGCCCGCCATGATCGCGTCGCGCAGCTCCTTGGTGTCGCGCAGGTTCGCGCGCTCCGCCTGGCTGCCCCCGTCCTTCTCTGCCGCTTGAGCCATGCTCCGCCCCTCCGCCTCTCGGCTTTACACATTGCGCAGGATCGTGACCTGCACCCCGTAGGCAGCCTCGAATAGCCGCCGCTTGAGCTTGAAGACCGGATCGTCGCCCGCTTCGCTGCGCCCCTTCACGTCCTCGACCACGAGCTCGCCCCCGCGATAGTAGACCGCATCGGGGCGATAGCTCACGCGCGCATTGACCGGGCGCCCCGTGCGCTGGCAAACCGCATGCAGCGGGAACGACTTCTGGAATTCGAGCCGCTCGATCAGCCCTTCGGACTCTTCGAGGAGGAGCTGCGCGGCGCGGCGCGCCTCCTTCGAGCTCGCGCAGTAGAAGAGCTCGCCCGATCGGCAATGCGAGCGCTCGCATTGCTTGACCTGCTCGCGGTGCCAGTGCCCGCAGGCGCGGCAGATCCAGACGTGGCGCCGCTTCCCGTGCCCTTCGGCCCGGGTCCCGAAGCGCGCGCCTTTGCGCGGCCAGCTCATCGCAGATCCCGCTCCTTCGTCCACGCCTCGAACTCGCGGCCGATCTCCTCGTGCCATTCGCGCCGCACGGGGTCGAGGATGCGGCGCCTCACGCCTTCCTCCGCTGCGCTTGCCGCGTCGCCCTGCGCATCCGGTTCCGCATCCGCCGCCGCGCGACGGAGGGCGGAAACCAGGGCTGAACCTCGCCGCTAGTCGAAGATCGGCCGCGCTTGCACTTGCTCTTGCGTCGCATCGGCACCGTCATAGCCCGTCCCGTTGAAGCCCTGCGCTTCCCAGCGGGCGAGGTTCGCCCGCGCCACGCGTAGCATGTACTCGCGCAGATTGAGCGGCGGCGCGCAGGGAAAGAAGTACAGAGCGCAGGTCAGCCGGCGCCCCCCGATGATCTTCCGCACGCGCACGCGCCAGAAGTCCGCGCCGATCTCGTCCTGCTCGTAATGCAGATCGTCGCTCACGTCCGCTTGAGCCCCTCCCTCGCTTTGTCGGCACGCTCCAACACCTCCCCCGCTGCCTCCTCCCCCCTCGCTGCTTTGTTTGCCCATGCGACGATCTTGGCAGGGTCCATTCCGAACGCCTCCACCGCGGCCCGAAGATCATCCCGCTCGCGACGGAGAGCTTCTATCTCGCGTTGAAGTTCTTCGCATCGCAGGCTCATTTGTCGATCGTCGTCGCTCACGTCCGCTTGAGCCCCTCGCCCGGCCACGGCACCCGCGGCTTGCAGTAGGGGTGCATCGGATCGTCGCTCGGATGTATCCGCGAGAGCGAGTGAGATAGCGCGAGGTACTCGCCCCGCTCTGGCTCCCGCCCCCAGCCGCGCGACTGCTCCTCGCAGCGCGGGCAGAAGTGCACGATGCGCTCCTCGCACTCCCAGCGCATCGCATGCCGGCCCCAGCCGGAAGGCGGCCGCGGATCGGCGACGATCACGTCGACCGGCGCCACGACCGAAGCGCCGCAGCCCCCGAGATCGCACGTCCACCGCTGCAGATGCGCGACGGTCAAAACTGCTCCCTCTTCGCGAGCGCCTCGAAGAGCTCGGCCGCGCCTGTCGCCTGCGAATGGCGCCAGCAAACGATCGCGACCTCGTCATCGCCGCGCAGCCACCCGAATTGCACGTCCACGCGGTACTCGGCCCGGGCGCCGCAGACGAGGCAGTTGCGGTTCGCCTCATGCGCTCGGACCCTGGCGCGCGAGCCGATCCGCGGATAGCGGCGTGAGCTCACCGCCGCTCCTCCGGCAACGGCCCGCCGTCCCAGCCCTCGAAGTTGAAGCCTTCGAGGCGCCCATTGCAGCGCCCGCAGCGGTTCTCGTTGAAGCGCCGCCGCGAGGCTTCGAGGCGCGTGGTCTGGGCGCCGCAATCGACGCAGCGCAAGAGCTCGCCATCTGGGCGGATGCGCGAGAGCTCGGCGCCCATCAATGCCGGCGCTCTGAGCTCGGCCGCGCAGCGCGGACCGATGCGCTGATCGAGGAGCGCGCGAGCTCGAAGGGCACGTCGGCTTCGAGGAGCGCGGCGCAGGCGCAGGTCACGTCGCCCCGGGCGACGAGCAGGACGTGGCCGGCCGCGATCCAGTCCGAGTGCGCGAAGAAGACCACGGCGAGCCCGATCGCCCGGCGGAGCCGGAGAAGCTCGGCCGCCTGGTCGGCGTTCTCCGCGAGGAGCTGCGCGCAGTCGGCGGCGAGCCGCTCCCCGAGCCCGTTCGCCGCTTCGAGCGCCCGCGTCGAGGCTTCGAGGTCGCGGAGGAGGTCGCGCAGGAGCGCGGCCGGATCGACGAGCGCCTTGCCCTTGCGGCGATCGGTCATCGCTCGCCCCGCCAGACCGCCCCGAGGTATTCCACGTCGGCCGGGTTTGGCCCTGCCCAGCCGATCCGCCCGCCGGTAGCGCGGTGGAGCTCGCGCAGCCAGCGGTGGAGCCGGTAGCTCAGCCAGAGGGCGCGCACGTGGCGGATCCCCCACCAGCGCTTCGGGGGTCTCATCGGGCCACCAGCGCGGCGGCGAGCTTCGCGGAGAGCTGCTCGACGCTCTCCGCCTCGCGCCATGCGACGCCGAGCCCGTCGAGCTGCGCCCGGTAGCCCTTGAGCTTGGCTTCGCGCTTCTCCGCCGCCTGGCTGCCGGGCGAGGGCGCCGCCTCGGGGTGGGCTGCGCCCGCGTCGGGCTCGGGCTCGATCTTGCCGTTGCCCCCGGGCCGAGCCCGCGGCGCGCGCCCCTCTAGGGCTGGCGCGCCGAGCGGCGGCTCGGAGCCCCCACCACCTGTCAGGCTGCTACTTTCTTCGATCGAAGATTTCTCCTCTTCTCTCACCTCTTCTGCCCTCCTCTGACCTCCTCTGAACTGGGGCGCCCTCGCGGCGCCGCCTTGCCGCGCTGCTCGCCGCGAGTTGCCGCCCTTCCTGGCGCCGGCTTGGCGCCGGTCTTTCTCTTTCGGTTCAGCGGGTTCGAACCAGCCGGAGCGCTCATCGGTGGCGAGAAAGTCGGAGAGATCGAAGGGCTCCGTGAAGCGGCAGAGGAGCTTTAGAACGTCGGGATCGTCGGGTATTCGACCGTTGCGATCGGCTGCGAGAAGCCAGAGCTTGAGGAGCTGCCCCTGCTTCGCGTCCCCGAGCGCGAGCCATTCGTGGTCCTGCTGCAGCCGCCGCCAGACCTTGATCCACGGGGGCTGCCCCCGGTCCGAGCGGTACGATTGCCAGGTCTCCCACTTCCTGCAGACGAGATAGCCCACGCGCCCCCTCCCCTTCTCAGCGTGCCCGGCGCGCGGCGGCTCGGCGCTTCGCCCGAGCCCTCACGCGGCGCTCGCCTCCGCGCCGGCCGCCCGCTTCGCGGTGAGGTAGCTGTGCAGAGCCTCGACCTTGTTGACGCCCGGATCGGCGATCCCGCCTTGGCGGAGCTTGCCGAGCCAGTGCCAGCCCACGCCGCTACGCGCGGCGATCTCCGCGAGCGATTCGTCGCCCGCGGCAATGGCTTCGTCGAGGAGCCGGAGGCTCTCCTGCAGGAGCTTGGAAGTTGGCGGCTTCGTCGGTGGCATGACCGGAGGAAATTACGCGCCTACGCGGCGATGATCAAGAGCCGGCGGATCGCTTGTCGGGGCGGCCCGGGGAGCTCGGCGCGGCCGCCAAGTCGCGCCGAGCTCCCGTGCCCTTGCCCCCACCGACTGGGCGCGGCCGGGATTGTACACCGATCCAGCCCCGGCGGGCGGGCAGGAATTCGACCCCAGGGCTCGGAATTCCTGCCCGAGTAGCGGCCGGGCGCGGTACGCGATTCGCCCCGAATTCCGTACCGTAACCGCTGGACTCGTATCCAGCGGTAGACCGGAGGATATTACTTGAGAGAATCCGGCCCTCGGCCGTAACATGTTCCTCCCCGTCGCTGTCCCCTCCCGGGGCCGGGGAGCGGCGGCAACCGAAGCCAAGCCCCGAGGAGCCAAGCAAATGATCGACGCGATTTCCGCCCCCATCTGCACCGCCCCCGATTGCAGCCACCGCGCGCCCCCTTGCCCCCTCGCTGAGCGGGTCGCCCGGGAGCCCGGCTGCTTCCCCGAGCGCTACGACCTCGACCTCGCCAACGCGATCGCCGACGCCGGCTGCGGCCGCTGGCGCTGCACGGTCGACCCCTGCTGCGGCAGCCTCGCCGTGGTGCTCACCGATGATCTTTGGGTCTACGCTTCGCCCGGATGGCTCGGCGATTGGGGCGAGCTCCCGATCGAGGCGAACCGCGGCGGCGACGCGATCAAGAGCGAGGAGCTCCCCGTCGCCTTCACCGGGAAGCTCGATCGCGATGTCGCGATCTGGCAAGCCATCGTCGAGCCCTGGTGCCAGCGGCTGCTCGCGGAGCTCGCGGATAGCGCGGTCGAGCAGATCGTCGATCTCGCGCTGCGCGGGAAGGAGGGCGCCCGATGAGCCCCTACCCTCTGCGCCCCCGGCCGGATCTCGACATCCGGCGGATCCACAACCGCGCCGATGCCGCCCGGCGCTTCGTGCGCCTCGCCTGCATCGCGGCGGCGCTCTTCCTCCTCGCGACTTGGCTGATGCCGGCATGAACGGGCGAGCGCTGCGATTCAAGATCGCCCGCATCTACTACGCCGACGCCTGCGAGCGCGGGCTCGACATCGGCGAGGCGGTGGCGGAGTCCACGAGCTGGGTGCACGTGCGCTGCTCGCCCGAGCAGTTCGCGGAGCTCCTCTCCGATGCGCGCTACCAGGCGGAGCATACGGACGGCCCGGCCCGCATCCGCGCCAGCGCGCGGCGCGTGGTGGCCGAGCTCCTCGGGGGTGCGCGATGAACGCGTACCGGGCAGAGCTCAGGAAGGAGATCGAGCGGATCCGCGAAGCCTACGACTTCGCGGCGGAGGCTGATGCTGGCTTCGACGGAGGAGAATGGTCGGGGCCGGCTGCCGATCGCGCCTGCGAGGAGGAGATCCAGCGCTTCCTCGCGGCGCATGAAGCGGAGTGGCTGCGATGAGCGGGCGCCTCCTCATCATGAGCTGCTCGCAGGCGAAGGTGGCCACGCTGCGCGATCGGCTGCCGGCGCGCGATCTGTACGACGGGCCGGGCTGGCGCTGCTACCGCGCGTGGCGGCGCCGCAAGCCCGTGGGCGCCGCGCTGCTGCCCGTGCTGGTGCTGAGCGCAGAGCACGGGCTCATCGAAGCGCGCGAGCTCGTCGAGCCCTACGACCGGCGCCTCGACGCCGCTCGGGCCGATGAGCTTGCCGCCTGCGAGCGCTCCCGGGCGCTGCTCGCCGAAGCGCTGGCGGGCGACCCCGAGCTCTTCCTCTTCGGAGGGCGCGCCTATGCGGAGCTCCTCGGCCGCCTGATGCCGGGCACCTATGTGTGGCTCGCGAGCTGCGACCAGCGCTCGCGCGGGATCGGCGACCAGCTCCGGGCGCTGCGCGAATGGCTCGACGGGCGCATCTGGTGAGCCACCGCCGGGCGCAAGATTCAACCTCGACCCCGAGGGCGGCGCGGGGCTCTCCGCCGCCAATTCCCCACCGATGGGAGACCATGCGATGAAAGCAGGACGAAGCCTTACCGATCTCGCCGCCGAGCTTGAGCGGCAGGTAGCCAGCAAACGCGACTTCGTGGCCGATACGCGCAAGCTCGCGCTTGCGGTCGCGGGCGACGACGTAGCCCTCGGGCTCGATCTCACCGGGCCGGGCGTGAAGAGCGGCATGTTCCTCGCGCCGACCGGCCACTGCCACCGGCAGCTCGGGGAGCGCTGCGGCATTCCCGCGAAGTATTACGACCGCATGCGGGGCGAGGCGCGCGAGCTCCTCGTCGCGAACGTCAACCACTGGCTGCATACCAGCCCCGAGACCCGATTGATCCGGGCGCTCGACGGCAACGCGCGCGCCTTCCTCTCCGAGCGCTACCGGCCGCTCGACAATTACGATCTCGTCGAGGCGACGCTGCCCCGCCTGATCGATGCCGGCGCGGACGTGGTCTCCTGCGAGGTCACCGATTCGCGGCTCTATCTCAAGGCGGTGGTGCCGGGCCGGCAGGAGGAGATCGGCCCGCCCGGCTTCGCATGGGGGCGCGGGCACGATGCGGTCGACGTGGTGCAGCCAGGCATCGTCATCGCCAACAGCGAAGTCGGCGCCGGGGCGCTCTCCGTAGCGCCCGCCATCCACACGGTGCGCTGCACCAACCTCGCGGTCTTCCGCGGCGACGCGATGCGCAAGCACCACATCGGGCGCGTCCTCAAGGATACCGAGGACATGATCGAGGTCTTCTCCGACCGCACCCGCGAGCTCGCCGATGCGGCGCTCTGGGCGCAGGTCGCGGATCTCGTCACCGCCTCGCTCGACGGCAGCATCTTCGAGCGGCTCGTCGAGCAGCTCAAGGCGGCGCGGGGGCAGGAGATCAAGCGCGACCCCGTCGAGGTCGTCGAGATCCTGCAGAAGCGATCGCGGCTCACCGACGACGAGCGGGGCGGCATCCTCCGGCATCTGGTCAACGGCGGCGAGCTCAGCCGCTACGGGCTCAGCGCCGCGGTGACCCGGTACTCGCAGGATGTCGAAGGGTACGAGCGGGCCACGGAGCTCGAAGAGCTGGGCGCGGAGATCATAGAGCTCCCGCGCCGGGACTGGACCGTCATCGCGGAGGCGGCGTGATGAGCATGCGCACCGGATCTGCCTGGCTTGGCAGCGCGACCACCGAGGAGATTGCCGACATGGCGCGCGAAGCCTTCGAGCTCCTCCCGAGCGAGGAGCAGATCGCCTTCCTGATCGGCTTGCTCGAAGGCGACGAGATCCTCCGCGACGAGATCCGCGGCTACCTCGACGCCGACGCGGAGGGCGCCGACTGAACCCGCCCGAGAATGGTTCCGGGGGCGAGCGGTAGCGTCCCCGCCAAAGGCTGCGTCCAGCTCTCGGGCGGACACTGATGCCTGGCAACGCGGCCGGCTACCGGGGAGCCGGGCGGCGATCGAGCCGCCCGGCTTCGCTGTTCCACCAAGCCCCACCACCGACGAAGGAGAGCGCCATGCGCCACCAACCCCAACCCGCCGCCACGCGCGCCCGCTATGCCGGGCTGCGCTTCCCCGAAAGCCCGCGCGAGCGCCTCAGCCGGCGCGAGGCGATCGAGCTCGCCCGCGAGGCGAAGGAAGCCCGCGAGCCGCTCGACGTGAGCCGCTGGATCGCGCGCAACCTCGCGACCTACGCGCATCTAGACCCGGAGGAGGCGTGAGCGCCATGGGCAACACCATCGCGTGCCGCTCCTGCGGCGCCCTGATCTTCTTCGCGAAGACCGAAGCGGGAAAGCAGATGCCGCTCGACGCGAAGCCCACGAAAGCCTGGACGCTCGATCGCTCCGGCCAGCGATGCCGGCAGGTCGAGGTCTACGCCGCGCATTGGGCAACCTGCCCCAGCGCGCAGCATCACCGGAGGAAAGCCGGATGACCTACGACCCGGAGCTCTGCTTCCACGCCACGCGCAACGTCCGCGGCGATCTGCCCTTCTTCGGGCCGGTGGCCAGCGCTGCGCAACAGAACCGCGCTGCCCACGGCGGGCGGCGCTACGTCGAGACCTGCGAGCGCTGCGGCGCCACGCGCGAGGTTCTCACCAACGGCCCGCACCGCGAGTACGGCGCGTGGCATCCGCGAGAGGAGGGCGGGCGATGAGCTATCAACGGATCGACCGCTGGATCTGCGACTTCTGCGAGCGCGTGGCCGAAGTGCCGGTTACGGATTCGGCGGAGCACCGCTCGGCGATCTGGCCGGACGGCTGGCGCCATGCAACGATCAGCGGCAGCGCGGCGGGGCGGGGGCAGCATCGCGACGCCTGCCTCGCCTGCGCGGCGCGGCTTGAGATCCGGGTGCGGGAGGACGCGCCCCGATGAGCCTCTCCCCGCAACAGCGCAAGATGCGCCGCTCCGGCATCGGATCGTCGGAGGCGGCGGCCGCGATCGGCGTCTCGCCTTTCAAGACCCCGGTCATGCTTTACCTTGAGAAGACCGGCCAGGCGCCGCGGGAGGAGCGGGAGACCGACTGGCTCACCTGGGGCTCAGAGCTCGAAGATGTCGTCGCGCGCGTCTACGCGCGGCGATCGGGCCGGAAGCTCCGCCGCCGTCGCCCGATCCGTTCCCGGCGCTTCCCGTGGATGATCGCGAGCCTCGACCGCACGGTCGATGGCGAGCCCGTGATCTGCGAGATCAAGACCACGGCGCCCCGCACGCGCGAGGCGCTCGCCGAATGGGGCGAGCCGGGCGGCCCCGAGGTCCCCGCCTACATTCTCGCGCAATGTCTCCACCAGCTCGCCGTCGCCGAGCGCTACCAGACCGTCGCCGTCCCCGTGCTCTTCCTCGGCGATCGCCGCCTCGAAGAGTACCGGGTCGAGCGCGCGGATCACGAGCGGCTGATCGACGCGCTGGTGGAGCGCGAGCGGGAATTCTGGCGCCGGGTCGAGGAGCTCCGGCCACCCCCGGTGATGAGACCGGCCGACATCCGGGCGCTCTATCCGCGCGATGACGGCAGCCAGATCGTCGCCGACGCCGAGCGCCGGGCGCTCGTCGAGGAGCTCGCCATCGTGCGCGCTGACCAGAAGCTCTTGAGCGACCAGCGCGAGGCGATCGAGGGCGCGCTGCAGCTCGCGTTGAGCGAAGCCGCCTACCTGATGGACGAGGAAGGGCGCCCGCTCGCGACGTGGAAGACGCAGACCAGCCGCGTAGTCAATCTCAAGCGCTTGGAAGCCGACGAGCCCGAGCTCGTCGAGCGCTACCGCGAGGAGCGATCCTCGCGGCGCTTCCTCTGCAAGGTGAAGGCGCAGCCTTCGCTCCCAGCCCCCACCGATGAAGGAGAAGACTCCGATGTCTAGCCGAAGCCTGACCACGCAGACGCACCACCCCCGCTCGCTCGTCGCGCGGATCGCGGCGCGCTACAGCATCGACGCGGACAAGATGCTGGGCACGCTCAAGCAGACCGCGTTCCGCCAGCCGGGCAGCCGGGACCGCGAGGCGCCCGACATATCCAACGAGCAGATGATGGCGCTTCTCGTTCTGGCCGACCGCTACAAGCTCGACCCATTCACCAAGGAGCTCTATGCGTTCCCCGATCGCCAGCGCGGCATCGTCCCGATCGTGGGCGTCGATGGCTGGATCCGCCTGATGAACGAGCACCCCCAAGCCAACGGTCTCGACTGGCGGTATCCCGACGGGCCGATGATCAAGATCGACGCCGATGCGCGGGAATGCTGGCCGTGGATCGAGTGCGTCGTCTACCGGAAGGATCGCGGCCACCCGACCGTGGTCCGCGAGTACCTCGAAGAATGCTACCGGGCGCGCGGCACCTACAAGGACGGGAACCCGATGCCGGCCGGCCCGTGGCAGAGCCACACCAAGCGCATGCTCCGCCACAAGGCGCTGATCCAAGCCGGCCGCGTCGCCTTCGGCTTCGCGGGGCTCTACGACCCCGACGAGGGCGCCCGGATCATCGAAGGCGAGCTCGCCCCCGAGCAGATGATCCGAGGCGAGCCCGGGCGCGTCACCGCCCACGCCCGGCTCGCAGAGGCGCTCGACGTGGCGCCCGAGGGCGGGGAGGGGCGGGAGCAGCGCCCGGAGCCGAGCGCGCCCCCACGGGGCGCTGAGGAAGCCGGCGGCGGCGGCGCGGCCGGGCTCAAGCCCGGGGAGGAGCTCGACGCGGAGACCGGGGAGATCCTGCCGCCGGAGGGCGGCGGGGCCGCTGAGGGCGCCGAGCCCGCGGGCGAGGCGAAGGGGAGGGCGGCCCCGGAGCCGAACGCGCCCCCACGGGGCGCTGAGGAAGCCGGCGGCGGCGATCCGGCGGAGCCGGCGGCGCCCAGCGTCGAGGAGCTCTGCGCCCGGGCGAAGGCGGCGGGCTCGGCCGATGATCTCGCGCAGCTCCGGGCGGACAACCACTTCCGCAAGGGCTCGAAGGCGAGCAATGCCGTGGCCGACGCCATCGCGGAAGCCGAGCGCCGGCTCGGGCTGCAGTCATGAGCAGCGAGCAGCAAGCGAGCCAGACCCCGGCCGACGAGCGGGACGAATGGCAGACGCCGCCCTACCTCCGCCGCTGGGCGCTAGAGCTCTGGGCGCCCGAGGTAGACCTCGCGGCGACGCGGGAGAATCGCGTCTGCCACCGATACCTCAGCCTGCAGGAGCGGGTCGATTCGCTCGCGATGCGCTGGGGCGATCTCGCGGGCCGGCCGCGTACCGGCTGGCTCAACCCGCCCTACTCCGATCCGAAGCCGTGGATCTGCAAGGCGATCGAGGAGGCGCTCGCCAGCCCCTTCACCACGGTCATGCTGCTTCCCTCCCCGCGGGGAGACCAGCGCGACATCCTCTACAGCAAGGCGAGCGAGCTCGTCTTCATCGTGGGGCGCGTCGCCTTCATCCGGCCCGATGGCCGGGAGGCGCCCGCCAACCGGGGCGGGAACGTGATCGCGATCTACCGCGGCCGCAACCTCGGCAGCCCGCGCGTCTGGTGGGTCCAGCGCGATTCCCTGCGGGCGCGCTGGGGGGCGGAAGGAGACCCCGGCCGCGAGCCGGGGCGGCCGCGATGAGCTCCTCGGCCCGCTGGCAGTGCGAAGACTGCGACCGCTTCAATGAGCCGATCGCCTGGTACTGCGCGCGCTGCAGGCGCCCGCGGGGAGACCGCGGCTTGCGCTGGGTCGAGCCGAAGGTCCCGCCCCGGCTGGTGTCGAGCCGGCCGGTGCTGCGGGAGCTCTGCGAGCGGCCCCAGCCCGACCCCGGCCCGATCTGCCATTGCCCCGAGATCGCCGATCTCAGGACGCAGGAGATCCTCGATCGCTGGGACATCTGGGAGCGGCTCACCGAGCAGCTCACGCCCGGGGAGCTCTTCGAGCTGCAGGAGCAGCGCGCCCACGGGCGGGGCTTCCGCGACATGAGCCACGCCGCATGGCGGAAGGAGAAAGCATGACGACGAAGAAGAAGAGGAAGAAGAAGGCGCCCACCGCCGAGCAGGTCGAAGCGGCGGCGGCGAAGGCGAGCTCAGCGGCGAAGCAGGCGTCCAGAGCCTACGGTCTCGCCAGCCGGGCGGAGCGCGCGACGGCGAAGCTCACGCAGGCGCAGAAGTCGGTGCTTGCGGCAGCCGAGGGCGTGGACGCGATCCTCGATCCGCTGCGCTCCCGCATGGCTGATCTGCGCTGGCTCGTCGAGGTCAGCGTGCTCAAGGTCTCGGTGCTCACCGAGATCAGCTACCTCACGAAGAACGCCGAGCCGGCCGGGGTGGCGGAAATGCACGCGCGGCTGATGCGGGCGCTCGAAGAGCCGGGCGACTGGTGGATCGAGCGCTCGCAGCTCACGCTCGGGCAATGGGTCGATGCGCTGCTAGAGCTCGACCTCGGGGGCTCGCCGCAGCATCGGGTGACCTTCGAGGACGTGATCGCGAACGTGGTCAGCAAAGCCCGGCAGCGGAGTAAGGCGCGCGCCGCCCCCGCGAGCGCGGCAGAGGAGGAGCCCGAAGAGGAGGCGGAAGACGATGAGCCGAATTCCGCCAGCCGAACAACGATCCTCGGGCGCTCGGGCCGATGATGAAGAAGGCGCAGCGCTCAGGGTGGATCGAGCCGACGAGCCGCCCCGCGCAATGCAAGCGGCCGGCGCGCCACGCGGGCACCGTCCGCGTCTGGCGATCGCTCCTTCAGACCGCAACCCAAGCCGAGCCGTTGAAGGCGAGTAGCAGCGCCTCGTCCAGCACGTAAGCCAACTGGCCGGCCGTGGGGGTGTAGAACTCCCACGCGCCGGCCACCCTCACCGCGATGTCCCCGTCCTGCCCCGACCAGTCGCCCGTGCCGCCGGCCGCGACGAGATAGCGGTCCCCGTTCGCAGGCGAGCCCGGCGGCGTCGCGAGGTCGCGATCGATCAGCGCGAGCGAGAGGAGCGCGTCGATCTTCTTCAGGTTGGCGTCCATGCCGGCATCCCACCCGCTCTCGCCCGGGTCGTAACCGTACTTCATGCCGAGGTTCGGCGCCGTCTGCTCTGGCATCAACCCGCGCTCCCGTAATACTTGCCCCAATGGAAGCCCCAGCCGGCGCGGTTCACGCGGAAGTCGTGCCGCTGGTAGCTATCGTCGCTCCCCTTCTCCGCTTCGACCTCGATTCGGATCGAGTGATTCAGCCGGTTTAACCCCTGGAACGCGAGGTTATCGGCCAACTCCTCCGCCTGCGTGTAGGTGTAGCCGGTGCCCGCGAGCGCCGGGTTATTTTCGACGAAGACGTTGCCGGGGAGCTCGCCGTAGATTCGAAGGTTCGTGCTAACGCCCGCCTCGGGCGTCACGTCGGCGTCGGTCTGGCGCGGCAGCGCGGCGGTCTGCGTGAGCCGGTTGCGCCGCGCCCAAGAGATCACGAGGTCGCCCGAGAACGCTTCGGGATAGGCGACGCCGTTGATCTTCAGGTTCCCGGGCGGATAGGGGCGCGCCTGCCGCTCCCCGAGGAAGTTCTCGACGAAGGGCGTCGCGCTCGCGAAGGGGAGCACGCCGAGCGGCGTGCGCGTGCCGAAGCGCGCGGTGGCGCTCTGGCCGAAGGTGCGCACGGCGCGGTCAGTCGAGAAGAAATCCTCCGCAAACCAGAGGATCATGCCGGGCGCATAGGTGCGCGGCACGGTGTCGAGCACGCCCCGGCGCAGCGTGGCCGTCCCGAGCACGGGGTCGAGCGCGAGGATCTCCACCGCTTCCTGCTCCGCCGCCGTCTGCGAGCCATCGGCCGCGATGTACGCATAGGAGCCGATCCGCACGATGTCGAGGTCGATGCCGCCCGCGAGCGTCACGGAGCTCTGCAGCTCGGGCACCAGCGCTTCGTTGATGCTGGCGTGCGGCGTGAAGTCGCCCGGCCCGGCGTTGCCCGCGCCGTCCATCTGCAGGTCGTAGTTGATCGCGGCCCCGGAGGGGCGCCCCGCGAGCGCCTCGATCACCGTCTCGTTCGCCGCGAAGGCGGCGAGCTCGGACGCGGTGAGCTCCTGCGAGAGCCGCCAGTAAGTCGTCTCGGTGACCAGGCGCGGCGTCGCATCCGCCGGCAGCGGCGTCGGGTCCACCCAGCCGATCGGCTCGGGCACGGTGTAGGCGACGTCATCGAAGGAGAAGACATCCTCGATCGCCTCGACCCGGATGCTGCCGTCGTGCAGGTCTCCGGTGTCGATGCTGGCCACGCGGCAGATGAGCCCGGAGAGACCGAGGTCCGCCCAGTCGAGCTTGAAGACATCGTTGGGCGTGAGGTTCCAGGCGTCGCGATTCGCGCGTAGCCGCACCTTCGCCCGGGGCGTTGAGAGCACGCGCAGATCGCGGATCGCGACGCGTGCGGCGAGGGCGTCATCGACGATGCCAGGGTAGCGGCGAGTCTCGCTCACCACCCCTTGGATCTGTACGTTGGCGAGATCCTGCACGGTGATGCTGGTCTCGCGGTAGTTGTCGCTGCGCGTGTAGACCAGAACGATCTCGTTGACCGTCTCGCCCCAGCCGGCGCGCTGGTAGCTTTCGAGCTCGATCACGTTCGACTCGTCGAAGACGGGCAGGCTTCCGGGCGAGTAGTCATCGCGCGCGAGCTTGAGCTCGAACTTTCCGGTGATCGGGCTCGCCACCAGCACGCCCGAGACATGGTCGAGCACGTCGCGGATGAACTCCTCGATCGCGACCTGCTCCGACCAGATGAGCGAGAGCCCGAAGCCTTCGGCGACGAGCGTATCGGCGGCCGCGCCGAAGCTCGCTTCGTCAATCGCGCTCGTCGGGTAAGCCATGCCCCACGCCGAATTCGTGAGGCATTCATAGATGATGTGCGCGGGGTTGGCGTTGACGCCGATGGCGGCATCGGCCGGGTTCCAGCCGTCGAAGATGCGGCGGACCAGAATGGCTATCGGCTTGGGGTTCGGGTTGTTGCTCGACATCTGCACCTGGCGGAAGACGAGCCCGAGCACTCCGCGGTAGCCTGGCTGCGGCGTGCCGAGCTTCGCCGCGAGGTAGCTATTGGTGAGCTGCGCGGCGTCGCCGAACTCGACATCGACGGCGCCGACCACGCCGCCCTCGCGCTTGTCGCCCCCGAAGAGCTCCGGCGCGTTGATCGCGATCTGCGCGGTGGCGGTGACGTTGCCCGTCCAGGCGACGCGCTCCCCGCTCTGGATCTCGGTCACCGCATCGACCGGCCCGTGGCAGACCACGAGGTGCATGCCGAGGTAATACCGATAGCCTACGGTCTGCGAGCCGCCGCCTCCCCCGCCGCCCGGCATCTATGCGCCCTCCGCCGCCTCGCGCGCCTCGGCCGCCGCGATCACCGCTTCGAGCTGCCCGTCCGGTGAGGCGAAGCGCGCGCGGAGCTCCTCGGCCGGAATACCGTGGCGCACCATGCGCGTCCAGTCGAAGCCGTAGAGATCGAACCAGGCGCGGGCGCCGCGATTGCAGAAGCCCACCGCCTGCAGGTCGCGGGGGCGGATGAGCGTCACTTCTTCGAGCCTCCCGATTGCTTGATCGGCGTGGTGCGGAGATCGCCGAACCAGACGATGTTGCTGCCGCGCACGAGCCGCGTGCCGAAGACCACCGGGATCGGGCGCCCCTCCTCCGCGGTCGGCACGTCCACGTCGCCCAGCCGGGCCGGCGCCGGCTTCGGCGGCTTGGGCGCGATGAGCCGCGAGATAATCGACGTGACGATGAAGAGCACGATCTGTCCCCACGGCATGGCTGGCGCTCCTCAGAAAGTCGGGTTGCCGTCGTAGACGCTGCGCGGCGGAATGAAGGGGAAGCCGCCGAAGTTCTCGGTGTTGGCGAAGCGCGAGCTACAGATCGCGAGCGTGCGATCGCAGCCCCGGTGCAGAAGGATGGTCGCTCCGATGTCGAGCCCCACGGGCGCCGCCGAGAGCGTCACGTCCGCGCCCGCATGCGAGAGGATCATGCGCTGCTCCAAGCCGCCGCCGCTCCCGGTCCAGCTCGCGAAGCCGCCGTCGAGCTCGCCCGCCGGAATGCCGGCGGCCACCGCGGTGCTGACCACGCGCCCGGCGACGCCGGTCACCGTGCCGACGAAGCGATGCGCTGCGGGATCTGCCTTGCAGTGCGAATCATAGAGCGTGTGCGTGCAGTTGCGTTGATAGAAGCGCCGGAGCCCTACGCGGCGGAGCGAGGTATAGGCGGGCTCGCAATGCAGCTCGACCTCCGCCCCTTGGAAGTCCGCGTTGAGCACGCGCCCGAGCCAGGTGACCACCGTCTCGCCGTCGCCCCGATGGACCCTGCGCAGCGTGACCAGCATGACCGAAGCGGGCGGCACGGTGATGAAGGTCCCCACCGCCGCGAGGTCGCGCGGGAGCCGCAGCCGGATCGGCACCCGCCCGGCATCGTTGGTGCTCTCGATCCCGCCGCGCCGGATGGCGACGGCGAACCACGTATCGCCCGCGGCGTCGATGTAGTCGGCGCCCTGCGACGTGTAGCGGAAGACGTTGGAGCCGCGCGAGAACTCGAAGAGCTCGATCGGGCTCGACTCATCGACGGAGGTCTCCCGCGCCGCGAAGGTCACGCGTCGTCCCTGATCGCGCGGAAGCGCAGCCGCGCCCGGGCGATGGCGTCGGTCTCGTGCGCGATCTCGGCGGCATCGGCCGCGAGGCGCACGAGCCGCATATAGGAGATCATCCGCACGTCGGCCACCTGTACGACCTGCCCCAGCGCGGCGTCGATGGTAACAACTTCCACGGTCTCGCTGGACTCCACCGCGGAGAGGATGCGTCGGTAGAAGCGCGTCCCGTCATGCAGCCAGATCATGATGTCGCGCCGGCCGAGCTGGCTCGGCACCCACCGCGCGTGGTCCCGATTCTCGACGCTCAGGCTGGTGTCGGCCGACCCCACGAGCGCGACGAGCTTCAGATCGTTTTGATGCGACGGCAGCCAGATCGGCGCGAGGCGCCCGGCCCGCGCCGCGAGGAACGCGCGGTGGCTCTCGACCGCGGCGCGCCCGTCGAAGAGGAGCGCGTGCGAGCGCGCCGGCAGCGCGACCCCCGCCCGATCGTCCACGGTCCACGCGCCGGTCTCCTGATCGATGCGCTCCCAGATCCGGGCGTGCTCCTCGTCGGGCTCCTCCGTCCAGTCGTTCCGATCGAGGTACACGGGCTCCCCGAGGTAGTCGGCCGCCTCGCTCGCAGCCGCGATCGCCTCCTCCCCGATGAGCTCGAATGCGACGTTGGCGGCGGCGATGGCGTCGGAGAGGTAGGTGATCGACTGGCTGTTGACCATCCGCGCGAGGCGCACGGGGGCGATGCGCGCGCCGGCTGGCCACGTCTGCACGGTCTCGTCCGCGAGCGTGAGCGAGCCGGCCCCGACCGATGCGATCTCGACGAGCTCCGCCTCGATCCCGCGGAAGATCCCGACGAGCCCGCCGGCCACGTACTGCGCGCCATCGGTGGCCACGGTGAGCCCGAGCGAGCCGGCCGGGATCGCCGCCGGAGCGACCGAGACCTGATGCCAGAGCGGCAGCCCGAAGATCCGCGACTGCCAGCCCTCGATCAGATTCTCAAGACTCACGCGCTCGAAGTCGCCGCCGTGCATGATGCGGAACTCGAAGCGGGCGCGGGGGTTGGCGCGCACGCGCTGGCGCTGCTCTTTGCCGTTGTGCGCGACGAGGACATCGGTAAGCCAGGCGAGCCGTTCGAGCACGGGCTCATTCCAGTCGGGCGGGAAGGGGAAGGGCGCGACGCGATCGCCCGAGACTTCAAGCGTCGCAGTGTCGAGATCGAACAGGAAGGTCCAGAGCGCATCGACCACCGCCGGCCCCACGGGATCGGCGGACAGCGTGTAGACACGCGAGTCGAGCGGGAGGAAGACGGTCGGCGGCGCCGCCGGCCCGACGAGCGCGAGCCCCTCGGTGCCGTCTTCGTTGATCGCGTTCAAGGTGTTCGAGACGAAATGCGCCGACCAGACCTCGATCTCGATCTCCTGCGAGGTCGCGACCGCTCCGAGATTGAGGGCGCGCGGGCGGATGTGTACGCGGAAGTAGTAGTCGGGCCGGTAGGCGGGAGCGAAGGCGCCGGCCAGCGTAGCGAGCACCACCTGCGCGATCGGCGTGTTGTCGATGAAGGCTGAGGAGGCGGCCGCGCCCCCGATGAACTCGTGGATCGGCCAGAAGTCGACGGTGTACTCGGCGAGCTCCGGCGTCAGGTTGGCGTTGCCGTCGAAGCCTTCGCCGCTCGCGGCCACCGTCCCTTGAAGCGTCGCCATCGGCTACGGTCCATCGTACGCAATGGCCACGCCGAACGTGCCCGTGTGGTCGCGCGCTCCGCCGACGCCCGCGCCCCCGTTCCGCGCCACCGTGTCCTTGCGATACCACGGGAAGATCATCCAATCGTCCGAGCCGATGGTGATGATCTGCCCGAGCGTGTGATTGTCCACGCGGATCGCGCGCATGTGCGCGAGGTGCCCGAGCGGCGTGTAGAAGTTATCGGCGCGGCGGAACTGCAGCCACATCGGGAGCAGCACCGACTCTGAATTCCAGGCGTTCGGCTGGCGCGAGTGCACGGGGCTAGCGACGATCGCGAAGTCCGGCCAGATGAAATCGTCGGGCGAGCCGGAGTTGTTCGCCCCCGGCCAGATGAAGCCGTCGATCTCGGCATGCAAGAATGCCGCGCGCGTCTTGACGAAGGTGCCGCCCGCCGACTCGCGGTTGCGCGTGCCCCAGAACGGCGCGCCGGGGTTCGAGTTGGCGATGCCGCCGCCTAGATCATTGCCCGCCTGCGTCGGGTTCGCGATGCCGACGAATCCGGTATTCGCGATCGCCTCGCCACGCGTCGCGCCGAACCAGTTACCGCCGGTCCATACGCCGCCCGCGTACTTCACGATGTCGCCGAACCAGAGCTGCTCGACCCGATCGACCGAGTACTGCAGCACGCAGGCGATGAAGTCGGGCGAGGCGTGCGAGAACAGTCGATAGGTGGCCGGCCATTGCGCGGTCGGGATCCGCGTGCGCGCCGTCTGCGGGCAGACGCCTACGCTGAACGACGCGTTGTTGGCGCCCTCGATCTCTAGCATCTCTGCGTCGAGAGCGGTCAGCCGCACGTTGCTCTGCCCCTTCGAGAGCACGTCGCTTGCGAGCGTCCAGCCGTTCGTGACGGCGAAGCTCTCGATCGCCGTCTTGAGGGCGGCCGGACTCGCGACGGTGTTGGTCTCGAATGGCATGGCTCAAGCCTTCGCGAGCGCGTAATAGTCGCGGATGCCGGTGCGGAAGACGTTCTGCACCACCAGATGATCGACGCCGCCCGCCTGCACGATGTTCTCCACGGCATTGCCGAAGCCGCTGACCTGATAGAGCCCGTCGACCTCCCCGTAGACGTTGCCCGTGCCGACCGCGTTGGTGAGCAGGATCGGGAGGAGCGCGTAGTCGCCGAGAATGTCGCGCATGCTGGCGGCGTTCTCCCACGGCCAGCTTTCGAGCTGCAGCCAGGCGCCGGAGGCGTCGCGCACGCGCAGCGCCCCCGATGCAGTCGCGCGCCACGGCATTTCGATCGAGGCGTCAGAGAAGCGCGTCACCGAGTCGCTCGCGAGCATGCCGGCCACCATCAGCGGGTAAGGCCACTGCCCCGGCGTCGCATAGGGCAGGATGTGCCCGAGGTAGAGCATCTGATAGGTCGTCTCGACCTTCGCGACGAGCGCGAAGCGCCGACCACTCGCGATCAGCCAGTAGGGCGTGCTCTGATCCCAGAGCGGCACGCCGACCATGCCGGAGGCGCCGGGCTGCGTCGCAAAGGAGTTGCTCGCCACGTAGCCGGTGAAGCCCGCGATCCGCCAGTTGAAGATGTCCGAGGTCGGCAGGCTGTAGCGCTGGACCCCGACGTAGATCGAGTCGGCGGCCGCGAGCCCCGGGCCGCGGAGGATGAGCTGCGGCTCAAGCGCGTGGTTGAGGAAGGACGAGGCGATTTGCGTCAAGAGCTCAAGCGACGCGATGCTTGTATGGTCGGCGTGCCCCTTATTCGCGGTGACGCGCACGCGCCACCAGAGCCGCGCGCCGGGCGAGCCAGCGGTCACGGTGAACTGCCGGCGCTCCTGCGACGCCCACGCGCCCGGGCTGGTGAAGGATTCGAGCGTGGTCCAGGCGGCGCCATCGTCAGAGTATTCGAGCGCGAAGGAATCGGGCGCCATCGTGAGCTCCGCGGTCGGCGCGGTGATGGCGAAGAAGCGAATGTCCACCGCCTGCACGAGCTTGACGCCTAGATGCGATGGCGTCGCCGCCCCGAGCGCCGTTCGCCACGAAGAAGCGGCATCGGCGTCGAAGGCGCGGAACGCCTCGAAGCTCCCGAGCTCGGAGGAGAAGTGCAGCGCTTCATAGCCGGTCCAGCGCTCTTGCACCCAGCGCTCGCCCGCGGGCGTCATCGTCGCGGTGAGGAACGTGCGCAGCCGATCGAAGAGATCGAAGAGATCGGTTGCGGTAGCTTCTTCGAGCGCCATCTACGAAAGCACCTGTCGGACCGCGTCGCGGTTGCGGGAGATCACGTTGAGCACGCTTCGCTCGCCCGCGGCGCTGTCGATGAACTCACCCGCCATCGCTGGATCGATCACGTTGATGATGCGGATCCCGGCCGCGTCGCCCCCGCCCCCGCCCCCGGCAGGCACGAGCCCGCCCTCTTGAAAGTGCAGCCGCGCGCCGCGCACCGCCGGGCCGGCCCGAAGCCCGTTCAGCCGATCGAGCAGCCCGACGCCGATCTGGCGCACGGCCGCTGCGCGTAGCACGTACTCGCCCGCGGAGAGCTGCGCGGGGACGCTGTCGCTGGTAGCCGTCCCCGGGCCGCGGACCACGCCGCCGGCCGCGAGCGAGATCGCCTGCTGCGCGAGCGGAATGGTTCGCCCGCCGCCGCCCCGGAGGAGCCCGGAGAGGATCCCGAAGATCCCACCCCCGGAGCCCGACGAGAGCTGGCCGATCAGCCGCTCGGCGAGCCGCTCGGCGAGGATCCGGCGGATCGCTCCGATGACGGAGCGGGCGAAGTCGAGGAAGGCGTCGCGGGCGCTGCTGGCGCCGCTCGCCAGATTGTCGAAGAGCTCGGTGAAGGCGTCTTGAAACTCCCCCTGCAGGCGCAGCGCCAGGTCATCGACCACGATCGCCGCCTGTTCGAGCTCCGTGCGCCAGCGGGCCACGGACGCCTGCGCCTCCGGCCCGAGCGCGGCCGCCGCCGCCTGCAGATCGGGGAGCGCCCCGCGGATGAGCTCCGCCGACTGGCGCTGCAGCTCGACGATCCGCTGGCGCGCCTGGCTCTCGGTGAGGAGCCCGGCCGCCTGCTGCGCTGACACGACCTGCTGCTCGTCGCGGATCCGATCGAGCGAGCGCCCTAGCGCGCCCTCTAGCTGCGTGAAGCGCGCCTCCGCCGCCCTGACATCCACCAGGCGGTCGATCAGGGCGGCCCCCGCCTGGTCCCCTTCGGCCACGAGCCGCTCGCGCAGTGTGCGGAACTCGCGCGCGATGGCGGCCCGGCGCTGCTCCCCGGTCTCCGAGCCCGTCAGCCGCGCGACCTCGTCGCGGACGTTGGCGAGCGCATCGGCGAGCTCGCGCTCGGAGGCGGCCGCCTGCCGGGCGTTGGAGCGCTCGACGGCCGCCCGGCGGTTGTTCAGGACGATGAGCCGGGCTTCGAGCTGCGCGACCTGCCCGCGGGAGCGGATCCGATCCTCCTCCGTCGCATCGCCCCGGGCCGCCTGCTCGGCGGCGATGCGCTCGCGGACGGCGGCGATCTCGGCGTCGATGCCGGCTTGCTCGATCGCCGTGCGCCGCTCGGCGAACTGCCGGAAGGAGATCAGCCGATCGGCGAGCTCCTCTTCAAGCGCTTCGGTCTGCGCCCGGAAGCCCTCGCGGGCGATCTCAAGCTCGGCGTCCGCCTGCGAGCGCGCGGCCGTGAGCCGCGCCCGGGCGCCCCGCCGCTCGGCCCGGGGGTCGGGCGCCTGGCTCTCCTGCCCCGCGAGGAAGCGGGCGCGCACGTCGGCGTCGGGCGTGCCCCGCGCGCCGCCCTCGATTTCGAGCTGCTGCCGCTCGGCGCGCTCGCGGATCCGGGCGATCTCCTCGGCCGCCTCCTCGGCCGCCCGCGCGTTGCGGCGCCGGAATTCGGCGAAGTCGATCCCGCCTCGGGAGAATAGCGACTGAAGATTCGAGAACTCGGTGAAGAGCTGCGTCGCTCGGACCTGCAGGACTTGGAAGAAGGTGATCGCGGGGCGGAGGAAGTTAGCGATCAGCGCGCGCCCCGCGATGGCGAGGCTCCGCACCACCGGGACCAGCGCTTCGCCTAGCGACGCTTGGAACCGCTGCACGGCCACGTCGCTCTTCGCGATCTCCCCTTGCAACGTCTCCTGAGCTCGGGCCGCGTTGCCGACGAAGATTTCGGACTCGCGCAGGATCCCGTTGACGATCGCCTGATTCTTCTCCTGCTGCGTGAGCTGCTCGACGGTCTTACCGATCTGCGCCGCGAATTCCTGATAGATGACGCTGATGTTCTTGCCGATGCCGGCATTGTCGAGGAGCACCGAGTTTTCGAGGCGGATACCCTCGGTCGCGGAGACCACCGCCTCGCCGAGCGAGAGCTGCGCCGAGCGGTTGAAGGCGGCGGCGTCCTTCAATCGGTTGAGGAGCGTGATCGCGTCTTCGAGACCGATGCCCCGCTGCAACAAGTTCTGCAGCGCGCGCGAGGCGTCGCCGATGTCGATGAGCCCGTCCGCGGCCAGGCGCGAGGCTTCCTGAAAGGCGTTGCCGACGCCCACCCCCGTGCCGGCGGCGACGGTCTCAAGCCCGCGGAAGGCGCCCTCCACGCGGGCGAACTCTCGGACGGACTGCTGCGCGAAGCGCGCGATCGCGGCGGCGCCGAGCACCGCGCCGATGCGCCGGCCGAGCCCGCGGAAGGCGTCCTCCGTGCGCCGCGCGCCCTCGCGCAGCCGCCGGGTCGGGTCTGGGATCGGGCGTTGCCCCTGCCGGCGGAGCCCGCTGATCTCGCGCGAGATCCGGTTGAGGTTCCTGATCCCTTCGACCGCCGAGCGTATATTGACCTCGACCGGGATCCGCTCAGTACCCACGGGAGACCTCCGCCATGCATACCGCTCGCTGGACCCGCCGCAACGACCAGAGCCGCCGCAACCTCCGGGCGCTCGGGGTGTGCTGCTCGATCATCGCGATGGTGCTCGTCTCTACCATTGCCGAGTCGCTACAAGCCGGCGCCATTGTAGGCGCGGCAGGCTACGGGCTCACCCTTCTCTGGTGGCATCTATCGCGTGCATGAGCTCGCGCCGCACGCGGCGAGCGCTCTTGTCCGTCGCCATGACGCCCCGGGCGCAGTCGAACTCCCAGAGCCGGCGCTCTGCCTCGCGCGCCTGATGCGCGTTGAAGAAGGCGGCGACCTGCGCCAGCGTCATGTCTAGGACATCGGCTCGGGAGTGCCCGGCGGCGACGAGCCGGGCGATGACTTCCGCCCAGGTAGGAACGCGTCGAGGACCCCCTCGTCCGCCGCCACCGCCCAGAGGTCCCCGAGGATCTTTGCCAGCCCGGGGGCGATGGCGCGGGAAAAAAAATCCGCGTTGACCTGAACCACCACCCCGGCCAGCGTGAGGAGATCGTCGAGGTCGAACTCGTCCACCTGCTTTCGATCGAGCCGGGCGCCGATGCAAACCGCTTCGATGAGCTTATCGGCATGCACGGCGAGCGCGCCCATAAAGTCGCCCTGAGCGATGAGAGCCCCGATCGGCTCGATCGCCCGGGCGAAGCCGGGGAGCTCCCGCGTCTTGATCGGGCTCACCTCGACGATGAGCCCGCAGCGGAGATCCGCGATCATCTTCGGCGGCTCGATCACGTCGAGCCCCGTCTCGTCCGCGGCTGCGGCCGGGCTTGCGGTCATGGGTTGCGGCGCCTCCTTCGTCGGCTTGGGATCTGGCCGGTGAGCTTCAAGAGCTCAAACCGGATCTCTTCGAGCAGGCGCCGGGCGAGGATGTCGCGCCCTTCGCTCTGGATCGCCTTCTGCACGGTCGCCTCGCGGAGCGTGCGCGAGACCCCGGGCACCACGATGCGGGCGATCGGGAAGTCCTTGCCGCGCTTGCTCACGCGGCGGCGGCGGGGGTTGCTGGCGCGAGGCTCCCCGACGCGCGCGGCGCGGAAGCTATCGGAGCGGATGAAGACCCCGGGCGCCCCGTTCACGATCGCGATGAAGGCGGAGGGGAGCCGCACCGTAGGCTTGCGCCCGGGCTTGAAGGAGACCCCCGCCCGGGTCTGCCTCGCGCGCAGGCGATGGACGCTGATGTCCCGGCCGGTGGCGGTCACGGTCGCGCTGACCGCTGCCACCGATCCGATGGCGCCCCGCTGAGCGGTTCGGCGCACCGCCGAGACCTGCGCCCGGCGGACCTCCACGCCTCGCCCGAGCACGTTCTGCGCGAGCCCCGTCTCTTGCGAGAGGCGCCGCAGCACGTCGCGCCGGATGGGCGCGGCTGCCTTGTTGACGGCTCGCGCCCGGGCGGGCGTGGAGCGCTCGACCCCGAGGAGCCGCACCGCTTCTTCGAGCGGCGCGAGGTCGAGCTCGATCGTGATGTCCCCCACCGCTAGGCGGGCAGCACGATCCGGCCGAAGGTCCCGAGCACGGGATCGGCCGACTTGGTGTCATCGTTGAGCACCGAGCCGTTGAGCACGTATTGCGCGAGCTCGTCGCCGATGAGCTGCAGCGCCTCCGTTGGGTCGAAGGCGACGCGGTAGAGATCGACGGCGACCTCCTGATTCGCGTCCGCGGTATTGAGCCCGTCGAAGCGCAGCCAGCGCTCGACCAGCCCGGCCGTGAGCATGTTGACGTTGGTATAGGTCGCGAACGTGTAGTCGATGTTGAAGGGCTGGGTGAAGCCGCTCACGTCGAGGAATTCGATCCGCCCGTGCTTGGCGCTGTCGATGCGGTAGTTGGTGTTGAGCACCAGCGGCGCGGCGAGCGAATCCTCGATCACCACCGAGGAAATGTCGGGGTGCAGCGTGTGATAGAACTCCCCGTCCGCCATCGTCGGGATCGGCTCGGCCGTGATGCCGGCGCCGGTCACGCTGCTGTTGGCGCCGAAGAGCGCAAGCGCGAGGTTGGCGGCGTCGAATTCTTCGAGCGTGATCGCGACGCGCGCGGTCTTCTCCCGAAGCAGCCGGAGATCGGTGGCGCGCTGGCCGGTGGTGCTCTCCTTATGTTCGAGAACGTCAGTCTCGAACTGCACGTCCAGCACCGGGACGTTGCCGAGAAAGCGCATCGCGCCGGCCACGCCAGCGGTCGCCACCGCGAGGTAGCCCTTGCCCTGCCCGGAGAAGTACGGCATTGCGGTTTACTCCTGTGCTGAAAGATGGAAGTCCGTCGTGAACCGCAGGGTTACCTCGACGTAGCCATCGGAGAGCGACTGCGGGTCGCGCGACTGGTAGCGCAGCGGGCGCAACCCTTGCGCCGGCTGCCAGCCGGTGAGCGCCCCGATGATCCCGAGGATGAAGGAATCGAGGAGCGCGAAGTCCATTGTGAGCGCCTCGCGGTCGGGGCGCTGCCGATCCAAGATCGCGATCGTCCAGTCCTGCCGCTCGATCACGTGGTCGGCGTTGCGCGATTGGTCGGTTACCTGCGCGCCGCCGGGCGAGACCATCACGAGCGGCAGCGCGAGCCCAGCGACTTCGATGTCGAGCGCCCCGATCGCGGCCGAGCTCGCGACCGTACCGGGCCACGTAAGCGCGTCCTTGATCCGGGCGATGATGTCGGCTTCGATGCCGAGCGGGCCGGGCACCGCGCTACTCCTCGATCGAGAGCCGCACGGAGCTCAAGCCCCAGCGGTCCCGGGTGATCTCCGCGACGCGGAGCGTGGTGCCATCGGAGCAGCGCAGCACCGACTCCCCGACGCGCAGCCGCGCGAGCTCATCGCTCCGCCCCTTGACGAGAAAGACCGGGACGCGCACGCCCGAGTCCTCGCGGCGATCGGTATGCGAGAACCAGGCGACCTTGACCACGGCGCCCTCGGGGAGCTGCAGATCCTCGCCCGCCTCGGCGCCGATCCAGTCGAAGTCTCTGGGGAAGATGAGCGGCACGGCCGAGCGCTACGCTTCCGGCTTGTCCGTCGCCTCGGGCTGGTCGCCTGCCGCCGGAAGGTCCGCGGCGGGCGCCGCGAGCTCGGCGGCGAGATCCTCCACGTCATCGGCCACCGACTTCGGCAGCTCCCCGTCGAAGGCGAACGCCTCGCCCGCCTTGATCTGCAGCGGCGGATTGCCGATCGAGAACGTAACCACGTCCTCGTCGCGCTCCTTCTTCGCTGCCTCGCTGATGCGCCGAAGCATGCCGGTCGCGAGCCGGCGGCGCGCCTGCGCGACGGTCATCGCGACGTGCCCGGAGGGGAGCGTGATGACGCGCGCCGCCCGATAGGGGTGAAGCTCCCCGGTGCTTTCCTTCTCCGCCATTGATCGAGTCTCCGTGAATGGCTGCGGCGCCTTCAGCCCTGGCCTGTGGGCGCCGCAGCACTACCGCTTCGCTGCGGGGTTTGCGGTGATCGCTACACCATCGTGACGAGGGTCGCGTGCTGCCAGTAGCCATAGGCCACGTTGCGCCACGCGTCCACGCCGTACTGATGGGCGTCGTTATCGAACTCGAAGTCCGAGCCCTCCGCCTTCACCTTGAGATCGACCGGCGTCTCCTGCTGCCGGATGAAGGGCTTGACCCGCCCATCGGTGCGGAAGACGGCGAACTTGTCAGTCCACGTCAGCCGCGTATTCGGCTGCACGTCCACGCGCATGCCGCGCAGGTTGAACGAGCGCTGCTCGATTCCGGCAGCCGGATCCACGGCGATGGCGCTGCCCGCGGTGATCCAGAGCGGCGTCGGCACCATGACGAGGAACTGCCGAGCGTTCTCGTTCATCGGCTCGCCGCGATCGTCCTTGAAGCTATGGATCTGCGTGATCCCTTTCGCGATCGCGAGCATGAACTGCCCGAGCGAGGGGTCGGTCGGCGTGCCCGTGGCAACCTCCGCGGGGAGCGCCGAGACATCCACGCTGATGTCGTTGCTCTGCGCGGTCTGATTCTCCGCGCCAGGATCGACGTGATCGGTATCGAAGAAGAATTGCCCGTCGTAGCAGACCGAGGACTCACCGTTGATGATCAGCGTCGAGAGAAGCGACGCCCAATGCGAGTTGGTGCGGTCGGCGAGCTCTTGGATACGGATGAGCGTCTGCGGCGACTTGTCGCGACGGAGCTCCTTGAGAAGAAATTGGATCGTCGCCTCGAAGTGCAAGTTGCGGACGCTGATCCCGTTCCCGATAAAGCCCTTCGCGTGGCGCCCGCCGACCCATTCGCGCATGGCGGGCGACTGCCCGATCCAAACGTATTCCTCACTGTCCTGATCGGACTCGAACAGCATGGAGACCGGATCGACCCACCCGGCGCCCGTGTCCTGTTCGAGCGTGCGATAGAACTCGCCGATGATTGCTCGGCTCGATAGTGCCTGCGCACCCATGTCGAGACTCCCTTGTCCGTACTGAGAGAAGCCCGGCCCGGGTTACGGGGCGGCTTCGAACTCCACCACCGCGACGCCAGTCGAGACGAAGCGGGAGACGCTGCCGATGAGCGAGTTGCCCGCGGCGGTCTGCGTGAAGGTGTCGTCGTCGCTCGCGTATACCAGCGCGCGATCGTTGGAAGCGAGCACCGCCCCGGTCACCGGGAGCTGCGCCCGCCCGCGGGCGAGGACGCGCACGCGCTTGTCGCCCGCGGCGCCCGCGCTGTTGTCCACCTTCTCCGTGGCGAAGCCGAGGAACTTATCGGCGGCGACCAGCGGCCGCGCGTAGCCGCTGCCGTTCTCGCCGACTGCGGCGCCCTCGTAGATGATGTCGCTCGCCACCACCGGGTACTCTTCAATGTCCCCTTGCTGGTACGCGCGCGGCTTGTCGGTCGCTAGCGTGGTCATGCGTTGATCTCCTGCGTTTGAGCGGCGGCGCTAGAATCTAGGCGGCTTGGTCGTCGCGAGCGCGCCGCAGCACGCGGACCCTCCCGCCCTCGCTCGCCTTGCTGTACGCGAGGAAGGCGTCGAAGTCGCCGCGGAACTCGTCGCGCAGCTCCGGGTCCTTCTCCCACGCCGCCTTGCACCGATCCTCGATCGGCAGATTCGGGTCGATGTCCGCGCCGGGCTTCGGCTTGTGCGGCTCCTCGCTCGAAGCCGGCAGCGGAGCCGGCGCGCCCCGGCGCCGATCGTCCAGCCAGGCGGAGCCGCGCGCGCGCTCGGCCGCGAGGATCTGCACCGCCGCCTGCTCGGGCGTGGTCTTGCCGTCCGCCTTGAGCTTCGCGACGAGCTCCTCGTGGCCGGGGAGCGCCTGCGCTTCGATCCCGAGGATCCGCTCGCGCTCCGCCGCCGCCGCCTTCTCCGCCGCTTCGGCCACCGCCTCGTCGCGGTCGCTTCCGATGAACTGCCCGACCAGATCGGGGCGCGCTTCCGCGAGCTCCTCGGCCGTTAGCGTCTTCAGGTCCATGTCTTCGTCTCCTGCGCTTGCCTCTTCGGCAGCCGCGCTCGGTCGCGGGCTCGGGCGGCCACCGCCGCCGGTAGCAGACCGCGAAATGAGGTCCCCGATCAAGTTGCGCCGCGTCGCCACCGCGTCGGCGAGCCCGATCTCGATCGCATCCTGCCCCACGAAGATCGAGCCATCCGCCGGCCCGGCGAGCAGCTCATCCTCCGTTGCGCCGCGGTTGCGGGCCACGTCGGCGACGAAGGGCGCGAAGAGCGCATCCACCATTGCCTGCAGCTCTCGGCGCCCGTCATCGCTGAGCGGCCCCAGGCTGGACGCCACCCGCTTCTTCCGCCCGGCCACGATCTCGGTCGCGCGCAGCCCGAACCCTTCGAGGAAGCGCGACTGATCGATGTGGGTGGCGACCACGCCGATGCTGCCGACGAGCGTGGTATCGCCGCTGATCACCACCTGGTCCGCGGCCGAGCCGATCCAGTAAGCCGCGCTCGCCATCATGCCGTCCGTGAAGGCGACGATCGGCTTGCGGCCGCGCGCCTCGAAGACCTGCGTGGCGAGCTCCTGCGTGCCCGCGACCTCGCCGCCGGGCGAGTCGGTGTCGATCAGGATGGCGCGGACCTCCGGGTCCTCGACGGCGGCGCCGAAGGCTTCGCCGAAGGCGATCGTGCTGGTGCCCCCGAAGAGGAACGACCAGAGCGAGACCTCGCGGCTCAGCACCCCGGTGAGCGGCAGGACGGCCACGCCGTCGATGGTGTCGAAGCTCCCGAGCTGCTGCGGCTCCTGCCCGCGCTCGCGCAGCTCCCGCTCGATCGCCTTGAAATCCGCCTTTTCCCCAGCAAGGTGCGCCCGGTAGAAGTCCGCGATCTGCTGCAGCGTCTCCGGGGCGACCGCCCACGGTTGGTTGAGGCTGCTAAGCAGCCGAAGCGTCGTCTTCATCGGGCTCCCCGTTCCTCTCTCGGGCCGGCGGCGGTAGCTGCCCCGGCGCGGCGGGCGCGGCCGCGCCCGGTTCGAGTCCATCGCGCACGCGGCGCGCCTTCTCCTTCGCGCGGATCCGATGCACCCGATCGGCGTCCGCCCCGTTGATGGCGGTCGCTTCCATGCCGATCGTCGAGAGCCCCGCCTCGATTCGGCCGACCGCCGCCTCCGTTTCGATGTCCTCCCGGATCTGCCCCTTCGCGGGTCCGTTCCAGACCGCGCCGCTCCACGCCTTCATCATGAGCGGGTCGGAGAAGAAGCCCGGGGCGCTGATGCGCCCGATCGCCACTGCCTCGGCTAGCCACGCCTCATAGACGGGCTGACAGAATCGGCGCCCGAGCCAGATCCGCCGCGCCTTGAAGAAGCGCCAGGCTTCAAGGAGTGCCGCCTGGCTCGCGGAGTAGGAAGCCGTGAAGTGCTTGACGAGCAGCTCGTAAGGGATCTCAAGCGCGACGCCGATCTCCTGCAGGATGGCGTTGACGAATGGCTCATACGTCGCGTTCGGCCGGCCGGGGTTCGCGCTGCTGATCTTCTCCCCGGGGTCGAGCCCGACCACGATCCCGTTGCCGAGGTTGAGCTGCTCGTCATCGGAGCCGCCCCGCCCGCCGCCGGCCGCCTGGTCGAATCCTTCGAGCGGGTCGACCACGCCCCCGCCTGCGCTCTCGACGAAGACGGTGAACATGCCGGCGACCACGGCCGCCATGAGCTCGGCTTCGGAGTACCGCGTGAGCTGCTTGAGCGGAATCATGACCGGCGCGAGCCAGGGCTCGCCGCGGGTCTGGTCGGGGCGGAGCGCCTTGTAGATGTGCAGGACGTTCCGCCGCCCGCTCTGGTCGTAGATGTCGACTTCGTCCCATTCGAGCACGCGCCCGTGCAGGAGCGCGTTCGGGTGGCTGCGCGCTACGTGCACCGCGACCGGCGCGCCCCGCTCGTCCTTCACCACGCCGTCGATGAGGCGAGGCGTGTTGCTCACGTGCCCGCGATTGCACACCCGCTCCCCTTCGATGATCTGGACTCGGGTCTCATACGGGAAGCCGCGCCGCGCGATCATCGGGAGGAACGCGAAGCAGTCCCCGGAGAGGAATTGCGAGCGGGCGACGATCTCCTGCGCCTCGAAAAAGTCGTGCACGCCGAGCGCGTCGCTCTCCGTGCTCTCCGCCCAGAGGCGGAATTCTCGCTCCGTCCCCGCTTCCCACGCGTCGCCCTCATCCTCGCTCAAGCCGAGCAGGTCGCGGTCGATGGCGCAGGAGAGCGTGAGCCCCGCGCCCACCGTCGAGGTCGTCGCGGTATTCACCGCCCCCCGAGCGATCGGGGAGTTGCGGTGCAGGTCGTGGCTCTGATCGATGAGATCGAGCCGGTCCATCAGCGCGGTGTCGGCGTCGGCCGATCCCGGGTTCCAGCCCTTCGTCTCGCGGCGCCCCTTGCGCCCCGCGCTCGCGTAGCCGCCCGAAAGCGCCATGAACATCCGGGCGCGATGGCGCCTCGCCCCGTGCACGGGCGCGAGCCAGTCGATCGCGCGATCGAGCGTATTGCCCACGGCCGCCCGGCGGAGCTCCTCGCGCAGATGGCGCGAGAGCCCGGAGAAGGTCGGCGCCTCAGCCATCGGTCGGCACCGCGGCGAACATGCGGATCCGCCGCCCGCCGCTGGTAAGCGCCTCGTGCTGGGCGCGCCAGTAATCCATTTCCTCGCGGAGCAGATCGATCCGCTGGCGCGTGACGCTGACCTGCGTCTGCGGATCGTCCATGCTCGCGGCGGCGGCGGAGACCGCCTGGTCGTAGGCGGCGGAGGCTGCCTCGAACTTCGCCTGCACGAATTCTGCGGTGTAGAGACTGCTCATCTAGAGCTGCACCCCTCGGCCAAGTTGCCCGCGGCGCCTGCGCCGCTTCGCCGCCTGCGGCGTCGGCGCCGGCTGCGCGCGATCAGAGTAACCCGCGTCGCCCGCCAATCGCTCGCCCCCGGAAGCGGGCGGCGCCCCGATCGCGCGCTCGCGTGCCCCGAGCGAGCGGATCGCCATGTAGGCGAGCGCCTCGCAGTCGAGGTAATGGTTCGGGCCGACCGCGATCCATGCGCCCGTGGCATCGTCGCGATACTCCCCGAGGAGCTGCTGCAGGTACTCGGTCGGGATGTCCTGCGGCAGAAACCAGGCGCCCTCGCGCGCCATCTGCTCGCGCTTGAGCCGCGAGTGCACCCAGCTCTTCGAGACATCCGTGTCTTGCTTCCATAGCTCCTGACCGCCCTCGACGAGCTTGCCGTCCACGGTCACGTCGATGCGCGATGACCAGTAGGGCTTCTCGCTTCGGAGCTTCCCGATCCACGCCTGCGCGATGACGGGGTGCCCGCGGCAGAACGCATAGACGCTGTTCGAGCGGAAGCCCGCGTCGATCGCGCAGCGCGCCACCGGGAGCCCGCCCCAGGTCGCGGAGACCACGCCCGATAGCTGCTCCCAGACTTCGGGCTGATCGGTCTCCCCGAGGAGCGTGCCTCGCTCAAGGAGCCACGAGCGCAGCCCCGCCGCCCAGCCGCGGACGACGTAGTACAGCATCGCCGCCTGAACATCGACGCCCATCGTGAGCAGAATGCGGCCGCTCTCGGCGCGCTGGCGGAGCTCGGCCGGGACCTGACCCTCGGCATAGGCGGCGCAGCAATGGGCGCGGATCTCATCGACGGTGGTCGAGATCCCGGAGAATGCCCAGCACTCCCCGTAGACCGTGTTCATCACCCCCTTGATCGTCTCGGGGTCGCCCGAGCTCCGCCCCGCCCAGAGCGCCCCGATCAGCCGGCCCCACGTCTTGCGGACGTTGAACGAGAGGAGCCCGCTCGACCAGAGCGTGAGCTTGAACGGCCGATCGCCCGGCCAGAAGTAGCCCCCGAACTCGACCGCATGCTCCGAGCCATCGGCGTCGCGCACGAGCGCGCACTCGTCTCCGGCTTCGTAGTCCTTCGGCTTCTGCCCCGGCGCGATGTAGACCAAGCGGCTGCGCATCGCGGCGCGGTGCCGCCCGTGGATCATCGTGCCGCAATGCGGGCAGATGACGCGCCCGCGCTCCTCGGCGTCCTCCTCGCTCTCGGTGTCCTCGGGCCACCAGCACAGAGCCGAGCGCGGCACGAAGTAGGCGCCGCAGTCGATGCAAGGCGCCGCCGCCTCGTGCCGGCTGCCGCCTTGCCAGGCGCGCCAGATGGCAGACGCGACGTGCTCCGCCTCCGCGATCTTCCAATGCGTGATCCCGGTCTCCGGGTGGACGAAGGTCTCGATCTTCCCCTCGGTCGGCGTGCTCACCCCGAGTACCGTCCCATCGGTGTAGGCGCTGACGCGCGCGTTCGCGAGCACCCAGATCGAGCCCTGCCCGCCGATGTCGTCGCCGAACTCGTCCGCTTCGTCGACGATGCAGACGAAGGCGGAGTCGCTCTTCGTCTCCGTGGTGCTATGCCCGCCCCACGCGAGGCGCAGCGTCACGCCGTCGATCGTCTTCTTCGCGGCGCTGAGCCGCTTACCCTTCGCGACGCGCGCCCAAAGCTCCGGGTTTCCGCGCAGGATGGCGTCTAGCTTCGGGCTGATGACGCCCGCCACGTTGCTCCGCGTCGGCCCGAGATAGAGCGCCGGCAGCCCGAGGTCGTCGATGCACCAAAGCGCGACGTTGTGCGTCGCCGCCGTCTTCCCGCTCTGCGAGTCGATGACCTGAATGACCTGCGTGGTACGCGGGTCGGCCACGCCCCGCTGCAGCGCCAGCGTGTTGAGCGAGCGCCGCGCGCGCCACGGGCCGGGCTCGGGGCTATCCGATGGCGCGATCCGATTTGCGTCCGCCCACCCGTCCGCGGCGCGGCTGGGCGGCGGCGCGGCTCCGCGGCCGAAGAGGCGCAGAAGCCCCAGACGCCCGGGCTCGTTCCGCCAAGTTCCGGTCAACCTCGTCGAGCTCGGTCCTGATGATGCGCTCGATCGCGATTTCGTCATCGACGCCGATCAACCTCGAAGCCAGCCGGGAGGATAGGGCGCGGTGCGCGTTGCGCACCAGATGCCCGAGCTCGACGAAGGTCTCGCCGATCTCGTCCAGGCTGATGAGCTTCCCTTCTTCGACGAGGTTCTCGCGCTCGATCTTCCGGCGCCGCGCCGCGTCGAGCTTCGCGCGGTTGGCGGCCACGGTCTCGTCGGGGTTGTCGACCTGCGCCTGCAGGTACTTGATATAGCCTTGAACGCTCGGGCCGAGCTCATACCGCCCCCGCGCCGCCCGCGGGATCACGCCCTCGCGCGCGAGCTGCTGCACCCGGCGCACCGAGAGGTTGAGCAGTCGCGCCAGCGTCGGCCCGTCGATGCCGGCCGGCGCGGCCGGCGCCGTCGCCATCGGCTACGCGCCCGCCGCGGTGGAGCGAGAGGATCGGCGCTGCCCCGTCGCTGTACCGGAGGGTGTCCGGTCATCGCCTGCTTCTCCCGCCTTGCTCTCCCCGCGATACATGCCGGCGCCCGCCTCCGCGATGGCGGAGAAGGGGAGCTCCGGCGCCTTGAGCCGCTCCCGCGCCGCCGGGTTCAGGAAGTACAGATAGCGCAGTTGGAAGCCTTCGAGCACCTCCGCGCCGATGGCTTCCATGACCTGCCGGAAGCCGCTCGCCGAGCCGCCGGTCATCTGGTGCCACGTCTTCCCGCCTAGCTCGGGGCGCGGCCGGCGGCTGGTCTTCAAGCTCATTTCATGCACCACGGTCCCATCGGGCAGCCGCGCCAAGTGCTCGGATCGCTTGATGGCGGTGAGGATGAAGCCCGCCGCCCGGTAGATCGTGCCGTCCCCGCATTGCGTCGCATCGGCGAAGCTCACCACCCATTCGACGTGGGGCGCCTTGCGCCGCAGCATGCGCAGCGCCACGCCGAGCGCGCGCGATTCGCTGTTGCGCGGGAGCGCCTCGGTGAACGCCATGCGGTTCAGTTCGATCATGCCGCTCCACGCGGTGCCCTCGACGAGCCCGAGGAGCTTCCGCCGATCGAGCGGTGGCCCGAACTGCAGCGCGCCTTCTAGGCGATCCCGGTAGAAGACCCCCAGATGCAGCGACGAGTTGTTGACCACCTTCCCCGAGTAGTGGTGCCGCTGCATGAAGCGGCGCGCCGGCCCCGAGGCGATCGGCTCTACCCGCAGGAGCTTAGCCGCGCCCACGGAGGTACTCCGCGCAGATCCGCACGAGCGCGTTCCCGTTGCTGTTCCGATTCGAGCCCTCGCCCCCGCCGTTGCCGGCGCCGCGCTTGGCGAGCTCGATCGCCTCGCGCACGCCCTCGACCTGCGAGCGGTGGAGCACGAACGTCATCTGCTGATACTCCTCCCCCTCCCCGTCCGGCAGCTCGGGGAAATCCTCCCCGCCTACGTGCCCGAGGAGCTCCGCGAGCTCCGCCTCATCGAAGCCGAGCCCGGGCAGGGTCGGGAAGAGGGCGGCGGCGTCCACGTCGATCTGCAGGTCGTCCAGCTCAAGGCGCAGGAGCTCGAAGTCCCACGTCGCCTCCGCCGCCGTCCGGTTGTCGGCGATGCGGTAAGCCTTCGCCTGCTCCGGGCTCATGTCGGCGGCGACGATGACCGGCGCCTTGTCGAGCCCGAGCTGCTGCGCGGCGAGGTAGCGCGTATGCCCCGCGATGATGACGTGCTCGCCATCGACGAGAATCGGCTGCCGCCAGCCGAACGCCTCGATCGAGCCCGCGACCTTTGCCACCGCGCCCTCGTTCCTGCGCGGATTCCGGTGGTACGGGCGGATCTCGCTCAGCGGAAGCGTCTTGATTCGCATGGCGCGGTCCCCTCCCGCCGCTAAGCGCCTGATCGGTCAGGGCTCCCGGGCGGCCCGATGCGAAACGAAGCAGCGTTTCTCGGGTCGGAAAAATGACCAAACACTGCGGGCTCAGCCC
>JBFGGA010000006.1:0-40830 GCA_041579295.1 Myxococcota bacterium
ACAGGGATTCTACGATCCCGCCAACGAGCGCGACGCCTGCGGGGTCGGCTTCGTCGCACACCTCGGGGGCGAGCGATCCCACGAGCTGATCGGCAAGGGCCTCGCGCTGCTCGCCAACCTCGCGCACCGCGGGGCGTCCGGCGCGGATCCCGATTCCGGTGACGGCGCCGGGATCCTGATCCAGCTGCCCGACCGCTTCCTGCGCGGCGAGGCGGCAAGGCTCGGCTTCGAGCTGCCGCCCGAGGGGAGCTACGCGTCGGGGCTCGTCTTCCTCGACGCGGATCCCGAGCTGCGCGTGCAACAGATGCTCGACCTCGAGCGGCTCACCGCGGCCGCGGGGCAGGCGCTGCTCGGCTGGCGCTCGGTGCCGCACGCACCCGAAGCCATCGGGCGCATCGCGCGCGAGCGCATGCCGGCGATCCGCCAGGTGTTCGTCGCGGCCGACGACGCGCTCGAGCGCGATGCGTTCGAGCGTCGCCTCTACGCGATCCGGCGCCAATTTGAAAACAGCCAGCGCGAGCGCGCCGGCTTCGCGTACGTGGCGAGCTTGTCGACCCGCACCTTCGTCTACACCGGAATGCTGCTCGCCGACCAGCTGCGCGCGTTCTACCCCGACCTCGCGCAGACCGAGCTGGAGTCTGCGCTCGCGCTCGTCCACTCGCGCTACAGCACGAACACCTTTCCGGAGTGGGATCTCGCCCAGCCGTTCCGATACCTCGCGCACAACGGCGAGATCAACACCCTCCAGGGCAATCGCAACGCGATGCGCGCGCGCGAGGGCACGCTTCGATCGGAGCACTTCGGCGACGAGCTGCCGAGCCTCTATCCCGTCTTGAGAGAAGGCGGCAGCGATTCCGCGCAGCTCGACAACATGCTGGAGTTCCTGCACCTGAACGGCCGCGAGCTCGCGGAGTCGATGTTGATGCTGATCCCCGAGGCCTGGGAGAATCACGCGCAGCTGGATCCCGCGCTGCGCGCCTTCTACGAGTACCACTCCTTTCTCGTCGAACCCTGGGACGGACCCGCGTCGATCGCGTTCAGTGACGGCCGACAGATCGGCGCCGTGCTCGACCGCAACGGCCTTCGCCCCTCGCGCTACGTGGTGACCCGGGATGATCTCGTGATCATGGCCTCCGAGGTGGGCGCGCTCGAGGTGCCCGCCGAAGACGTGGTGCTCAAGGAGCGCCTGCACCCCGGAAAGGTATTCGTGGTGGACCTCGAAGCGGGTCGGATCATCGACGACGCCGAGGTGAAGGCCCGCTACGTCGATCGGCGCCCCTACCGCGCATGGACCGAGGCCCATCGCGTGAAGCTCTCCGACCTGCCAGCCGCAGCTGCGGTCGGAGAGCCGATGGATCCCGAACGACGCCTCCAGCTCCAACATGTTTTCGGATACACCTCGGAAGATCTCAAGCTGCTGCTCGCACCGATGGCGGTCGATGGCAGCTGGGCGATCGGATCGATGGGCGACGACAGCGCGCTCGCCTGCCTGTCCGATCGCGCGCGCATGTTCTACGACTACTTCAAGCAGCAGTTCGCGCAGGTCACCAACCCCGCGATGGACTCGATCAACGAGGGCGCGGTGATGTCGCTCTACTCGACGCTCGGCGCCGAGAAGAACCTGCTCGGCGCGACACCCGAGCACGCGCGCCTGCTGCGCTGCGATCGCCCGGTGTTGACCGACGATCAGCTCGCGCGCGTTCGCGAGATCGATCTGCGCGGATTTCGCGCGCAGACGATCTCCAGCCACTTCAAGCTGGCCGACGGGGGCGCGGGCCTGCGCGGCGCGCTCGACGAGCTGTGCAGGGCCGCCGCCCGCGAAGTGCGCAGCGGCGTCAACCTGCTGATCCTCTCCGACCGCGGCGTGGACTCCGAGCAGGCGCCGATCCCGATGCTGCTGGCGACCGGAGCGGTCCACCACCACCTGGTGCGCGAAGGGCTGCGCACCCAGTGCGGAATCCTCTGCGAGACGGGCGAGGCGCGCGACGTCGCCCACTTCGCGCTGCTCGTCGGGTTCGGCGCGGGCGCGATCAATCCCTATCTCGCGCTCGCGACCGTTCAGGAGCTCGTGCAGGAGACGACCTTCGTACCCGAGGAGGTCGACCTCGATACGGGTGTTCGCAACTACCTCGCGGCCTGCGACAAGGGGCTGCTCAAGACGATGGCGAAGATGGGGATCTCGACGCTTCAGAGCTATCGCGGCGCCCAGATCTTCGAGGCCGTGGGGCTCGACCGCGAGCTCGTCGAGCGCTGCTTCAGCGGGACCGCCTCGCGGGTGTCCGGCGTGGGCTACGACGTGATCGCGCGCGAGTGCGCGATCCGCCACGCGCAGGCCTTCGAGCGCGGCAGCTTCGCCGACCCGGGCCTGGAATCCGGCGGCCTCTACCAGTGGAGGGCGCACGGCGAGCGCCACGCCTTCAACCCCGAAACCACCGCGACGCTGCAACACGCCGTGCGCGAGGACCGCTTCGAGACCTACCGCGCGTTCTCGCGCGCGGCCGACGCCGAGGCCGAGCGCGCCTGCACGCTGCGCGGCATGCTCCGCTTTCGCTGGGCGGACGCGCCGGTGCCGCTCGAAGAGGTGGAGCCGGCCGCAGAGATCGCCAAGCGCTTCTGCACCGGCGCGATGTCCTACGGCTCGATCTCGCTCGAGGCCCACCAGACGCTCGCGATCGCGATGAACCGGATCGGCGCGAAGAGCAACACCGGGGAGGGCGGCGAAGATCCGGCCCGCTTCGTTCCGGAGCCCAACGGCGACTCGCGGCGCAGCGCGATCAAGCAGGTGGCTTCCGGTCGCTTCGGCGTGACGAGCTGGTACCTGGTCAACGCCGACGAGCTGCAGATCAAGATCGCGCAGGGCGCCAAGCCCGGCGAGGGCGGCGAGCTTCCGGGTCACAAGGTGGACGCGGCGATCGCGCGAACGCGGAACTCCACCCCCGGCGTGGGATTGATCTCACCGCCGCCGCATCACGACATCTACTCGATCGAGGATCTCGCCCAGCTGATCTTCGACCTCAAGAACGCCAACCGCTACGCCAAGGTGAGCGTGAAGCTGGTCGCGGAATCGGGCGTGGGGGCGGTCGCCGCGGGCGTCGCCAAGGGGCGCGCCGACGGCGTGCTGATCTCGGGCCACGACGGCGGCACCGGCGCCTCGCCGCTGGCCTCGATCAAGCACGCGGGCGTGCCGTGGGAGATCGGACTCGCCGAGGCCCAGCAGACCCTCGTGCTCAACGACCTGCGCGGGCGCATTCGGGTGCAGGCCGACGGCGGGCTCAAGACCGCGCGCGACGTCGCGGTCGCCGCGCTGCTCGGCGCCGACGAGTTCGGCTTTGCGACCGCGCCCCTGGTGGCGATGGGTTGCGTGCTGATGCGCGTCTGCCACCTGAACACCTGCCCGGTCGGCATCGCGACGCAGGACCCGGTGCTCCGCGCGCGCTTTGCCGGGCAGCCGGAGCACGTCGTGCGCTACTTCTTCTTCGTCGCCGAGGAGCTCCGCGAGATCATCGCGCGGCTCGGCTTCCGAAGCGTCGACGAGATGGTCGGCCGAGCGGATCGCCTCGAGCCGATCGCGGGCGTCGAGCACTGGAAGGCCTCGAGGATCGACCTCTCCGATCTCTTGCACCGGCCCGACGTTCCCCACGCGATCCGCAACGTGACGCCGCAGGCGTGGGATGCCGAGCTCGATCGGAGCCTCGATGCGCGCTTGATCGGGCGCGCGAAGGCCGCGCTCGAGCGCGGGGCGCCCGTGGAAATCGCGCTGCCGATCCGCAACGTGGACCGTACCGCGGGTGCGATGCTCGGAGCCGAGGTCTCCCGCCGCCACGGCGCCGAGGGGCTCGGCGAAGATACGATCCGACTGCGATTCTTCGGCAGCGCGGGCCAGAGCTTCGGCGCGTTCTGTCCGCGCGGCATCACGCTCGAGGTCGCGGGCGACACCAACGACTACTGCGGCAAGGGGCTCAGCGGTGCGAAGCTCATCGTGCGCGTTCCCGAGCGCGCCGGCTTCGATCCCGCCGAGAACATCATCACGGGCAACGTCGCGCTGTACGGCGCGACTGCGGGCGAGGCCTACTTCGAGGGCGTCGCGGGCGAGCGCTTCTGCATTCGCAACAGCGGCGCCGACGCCGTGGTCGAGGGGGTCGGTGATCACGGCTGCGAGTACATGACCGGCGGGCGCGTCGTGGTCCTCGGCCGCACGGGGCGCAACTTTGCGGCGGGCATGTGCGGAGGCCTGGCCTACGTGTTCGATGTCGATGGCAACTTCGCCGAACGGGTCAATCGCGAACGGGTCGACCTCGAGCGCTTGCAGGCGGACGATCTCGAGGTCGTGCACGGGTTGATTGGCCGGCATCTCGCCTTCACGGGCAGCGAGCGGGCGCGCGAGATCCTGCGGAAGTGGGAGGATTGTGCGCCGCGCTTCGTGAAGGTCCACCCGCGCGACCTCAAGCGCGCACTCGCCGCGCGCGCGAAGCGCGGGGGCGGCGATGGGTAAGGCGACGGGATTCCTCGAGTACGCACGCGAGGACACGCGCTACCGACCCGTCCGCGCGCGCGTGCGGGATTGGAGCTGCGTCCAGCTCGATTCGCCCGCCGAGCAGGTCAAGCGCCAGGCCGCGCGCTGCATGGATTGCGGCGTTCCCTTCTGCAACGACGGCTGCCCGCTCGGAAACCTCGTCCCGGACTGGAACGACCTGATCTACCGGGACAAGACCGAAGACGCGCTCGCCCGCCTCCACGCGACGAACAACTTTCCGGAGTTCACGGGCCTCGTCTGCCCGGCGCCCTGCGAGGCGGCCTGCGTGCTCGCGATCAACGACGACCCGGTGACGATCAAGCAGATCGAGTGGGAGATCGCGCGCCGGGGGTGGGAGTGGGGTCTGATCGAGCCGAGGCCGCCGCGCGCGCGCACGGGTCGCGCGGTCGCCGTGGTGGGCTCCGGCCCCGCCGGGCTCGCCGCCGCGCAACAGCTCAACCGCGCGGGCCACCGCGTGACGGTATTCGAGAAGAACGAGCGCTGTGGCGGGCTGCTTCGCTTCGGGATCCCCGACTTCAAGCTCGAGAAGGCGCTCGTCGACCGCCGCCTCGAGCAGCTGGAACGCGAAGGCGTGGTGTTTCGGGCGGGCGTGGAGGTCGGCGTGGACGCGCCGATCGCGGAGCTGCGCGGCGACTTCGACGCCTTACTGCTCTGCCTGGGCTCCGAACAGCCGCGGGACCTCCCCGTCGAGGGCCGCGAGCTCTCCGGGATCCACTTCGCGATGGAATTCCTCAGCGAGCAGAACCGCCGGGTCGCGGGCGACGCGCGAAGCGCCACGGAGCCCCTCCTCGCCGCCGACCAGCACGTGGTGGTGCTCGGCGGCGGCGATACCGGCTCGGACTGCGTGGGTACCGCGCTTCGGCAGGGCGCGAAGTCCGTCACGTCGATCGAGCTGCTGGAGCGACCGCCCGACGAGCGATCGCCCGAGACGCCGTGGCCGCAGTGGCCGCTGATCTACCGCACCTCGAGCTCGCACGAAGAGGGTGGGCGGCGCGAGTTCGCGGTGCTCACCCAGGGCTTCACCGGCGAGGGCGGCCGCGTGAAGTCGCTGCGCGCCGTGCGGATCCGCTTCGGCGCGCGCGATGCGGCCGGGCGCGCGGCGATCCACGAAATCCCCGGCAGCGCGTTCGAGATTCCGGCGGATCTCGTGCTGCTCGCGCTCGGCTTCGTGGGCACGCGCGCGACGTCGCTCCTCGAGGAGCTCGGGGTGCGCATGGACGCGCGCGGCAACGTCGCGGCGGATCCGCGCGATTTCGCGACCAGCGAGCCCGGCGTTTTCGCCGCGGGCGACTGCCGGCGCGGTCAATCGCTCGTCGTCTGGGCGATCGCGGAGGGCAGGGCCGCCGCGCGCGCCGTGGACCTCCACCTCATGGGCGAATCGCGGCTCCCGTAGCGCCAGAACCGCGCTGAATTCGCGGGCAGGCCTGTGCAGGATCTCAGCAGCGGCGCCGCGTCTCGCGGCGCTCGACGCCGCGTGCGGGCAGTTCCGGCCGCGAGAGCGGTGCGCCGGGTAGGAACGGAGTTTGCAGGCCGATTCGTCGATGGAGATCGATCTGCAGTTCCGCGACCTCGAGCGACGAGCGCGCGAGAGCGGCGGGGGGCGGCCCATCCCCCTGCGCGATTGGGTGGCGCTCGCCGAGGCCTGGCGGATCGCGCAGGCCCTGCGCGAAGCGCGCGGCAATCGCGCGGCCGCGGCGCGCGCCCTGGGGATCGGGCGGCGCACGCTCTACTCGAAGATGGAGAGGCTCGGGCTGACTCCGGTGTGGATCGTGCCGGGCGATCGCGGGGACGGCGCGTCCGAGAGGGCTCGGGCGTCGACGACTGAATCCGGATTCCGCCCGCGCCCTCGCTCGAAGGTCTCGCGCTGCTAGAACGCGTACGACAACTCCAGGCCGCCCACGATCTGGTTCGATTCGCCGAAGCCCCCGCGTCCATCGATGAACACCGAATGGTCGTCGACGTCTCGGATCGAGACTGAGTCGTATCGGACCTCGGCCTTCGCGACGAGGTCGTCGTAGATCGTCCAGTCCAGGGTTCCCGTGACGCCCCAGATGTCGGTCTCGGCGCCCGCGCCGCCCGCATCCGAGATTCCGAAGAGCTGGTCGTCGTCGTGGAGCATCTCGCCTCGAACCGCGAAGCCGAGGCTTTCGACGATCTCGACGCGAGCCGCCACCGCCAACCCCCATCCGTCGGGTGAGGCGCCCGCGAAGGTCGAGTGCTTGGGCGCCCACTTGTAGTCGAAGTTCAACCAGGCGGAGAATCGCTCGCAGGGATTCCAGCTCGCCAACAGATCGAAGGTCCCGGTCGGTTCGCTGTCGGCCGCGCCCGCGACGCCCCATTGCAGCGAAGCCCCCAGCGAGAGCGAGTCGATCCCGTAGCTCCCACCCACCAGCAGCGACTTCTCGCCGTTGTTGTCGGGACTGATGCCGCAGCAGTCACCGTTGTTGACGCCTCCGATCGACCACGCGAAGTTCCCGACCGCGCCGTCGAAGATCACGCCATAGTGGGTAATGGGCTGGAGCAGGTTGTAGACGTTTCCCCGCGTGACGTTCCAGTTGAGGACCGTCTGCGCGACCTCGGCGCCCAGCAGCGTCGCGAACTTCCCCGCGCGCAGACGGATGCCGCCAAACGGCATCCGGTACTGCGCGTACGCCTGGTAGAGGTTGAAGGAGCTGGCCGAATCTCCGCCCGCGCGAGCGCTCGGGCCGCCCAGTTGGGCGGCCGTCAGACCGTAGGCCAAGTCGAGCCGGAAGCCGGCCGGATTCTCTCGCGTCGCCGGCTTCTCGATTTCGAACCAGACCTGATCCAGCTGGAAGGAGTTGGCGTCGGGGTGGAAGGGGTAGAAGGTTCCGGCCGCGCCCTGGTTGGCGCCGGCGAGCGCGTGCCCGGGTGGATCGTTGAAGTTGTACCACCAACTCGAGGCCACCCAGCCGCCGATTTCGACCAAACGAAAGAAGGGGTCGAGATCCGAGCGGGCTTCCCGCCTGCCCTCGCGCTCGCGCGCTTCGCCGATGGCGTTGCCCTGGGCTTCGATCTGCTCCGCCTGCGCGTCGACCTGCCGGCGCAGCTCCACGACGAGCGCCCTCAACTCCGTGAGCTCCGAGCGCTCCAGCTCGCTCAGTTCGTCGGCGCCCGCGGATGCAGCGTGGAGCAGCGTGCACCCGACGCAGAGCGCGCGTCGCCTGTTCCACCGTTTCGACACCCGAATTCCTCCGTTGCCATGCGCGGTGCGCCCGCGCGGTCCGCATTCGCGCGGCGCGCAAAGCAACGGCCGTGCCCAAGACGCTCGAAGCGCGCCGAGGCCGGCCCGCAGTTCGGATCAGCTGCACGGTTGGGCCGGCGCTCACACACCTCCTCCGAGCGCGAGATCGAGGGGGCATGCCGGCGCTGGCGCTCATCTGCACAGCCCGTGCACGAGCGCTGCCCAGTTGCTGGGCAGGGCGCGACGAATAGCGGGGTCGAACCTCTTCGCAGACGCGTTCGAATCAGCCCATTTGTGTCGAGATCGGCACACCGTCAGCGCGTCGATCATCCTGCGCGCGTTTCGGCGTCTTGGCACGGCCGTTGCTCTAGCGCGCGAACAGCGTCGCGCGGCGATCAGGGGGAGCCGGGCTCCGCGCACGGGTCAACGCCGGGAAGCGTCGCCCAGCCGATTCACCCCGAGGAGGAAACGTCGAACCATGCAGCGGATCTCACCCGCGCTGTCCCTGGCCGGCGGCCTGCTCCTGCCGGCGACCGGCCTCGCCGAAGACGGCGTATCGCCCGGCACCTTCGTTGCCAACAACGTCTGGATGATGCTGTGCGCGGGGCTGGTCTTCATCATGCACCTGGGATTTGCGACGCTCGAGTCCGGCCTGACCCGCGCCAAGAACACGACCAACATCCTGTTCAAGAACACCTTCGTCGTGGCCGCCGGCATCCTCACCTACGCGTTGGTGGGGTTCAATCTCATGTACCCCGGAGATTTCAACGGCTTCATCGGATTCGCCGGCGTGGGACTCGGTGCCGGCTACGACGCTGCTGCCAGCACGCCTCAATACGCCAGCGGCGGCTACACGTACTGGACGGACTTCCTCTTCCAGGCGATGTTCGCCGCGACGGCCGCGACCATCGTCTCGGGGGCCGTTGCCGAGCGCATCAAGCTCTCCGCGTTCATGATCTTCGCCACCGTATTCGTCGCGCTGATCTACACGGTGGCGGGTTCGTGGAAGTGGGGCGGCGGCTTCCTCGACCGGTTGGGGTTCTACGACTTCGCGGGTTCCACCCTGGTGCACTCGGTGGGCGGCTGGGGTGCGCTGGCCGGCGTGCTGCTGCTCGGGCCGCGCCTGGGCAAGTACGTGGACGGGCGGATCCACCCGATCCCGGGCTGCAACATGCCGCTTGCCACGTTGGGCGTCTTTCTGTTGTGGCTCGGGTGGTTCGGCTTCAACGGCGGTTCCGTGTTGAGCGCCGATCCGCGCCTCGCGTCCTTCGTGCTGGTCACCACCTGCCTGGCGGCCTCGGCCGGCGCCGTCGTCGCGATCGCCACGTCGTGGCTCGTGTTCGGCAAGCCGGATCTCTCCATGGCGCTAAACGGCGTCTTGGCGGGCCTGGTCGCCATCACGGCGGGCGCCGACACGGTGGGCGTCACTTCCGCAGTGATCATCGGCGGCGTGGCCGGCGCGCTGGTCGTGGGCTCCGTGATGTTCTTCGACCGCGTGAAGATCGACGACCCCGTGGGCGCGATCTCGGTGCATCTCAGCTGTGGCATCTGGGGCACCCTGGCGGTCGGGATCTTCTCCACGAACCCGGAGCACTCGCTCCTCGCGCAGCTGCTGGGGGTCGCTTGTTACGGGGCGTTCACCTTCGCGGCGGCGTTGGGTCTTTTCGCGGGCCTCAACAAGACGATCGGCATCCGCGTGGGCGAAGAGGAAGAGCTCGAGGGCCTCGACCTCGGCGAGCACGGCATGCACGCCTACGACCTCGGCGTGCGCCCGGGCTGGCAGGAGCAGGCGCCCGGATCGACCGGAGCGAGCTGGTCATGACACCGTCCGAGCCGGCGGCCCTCGAGCTCCAGACGAGCCCGGGCGTGGCCGTCAAGCGGCCGGCGGGATCACGTAGCCGAGCACGCACGCGAAGTGGCAGGTGCTCCCGGCCAGCACGAACAGGTGCCAGACCGCGTGGTTGTAGGGCAGGCCGCGCCACGCGTAGAACACCACGCCGAGCGTATAGGCGAGGCCGCCGAGGCCCAGCAGCAACAGACCGTCGGGGTGCACGGCGCGCGCGAGTGGCTGTGCGGCGATCACCACCAACCAGCCCATGGTGAGGTGAAGTGGCAGCGAGGCGCGCCGGGTGTTGCCCGCCACCTCGAGCAGGATGCCGAGGATGGCGAGGCCCCAGACGACCGCGAGGAGCGTCCACCCCCAGCCGCCGCGCAAGCTGACCAGCGTGAACGGCGTGTAGGTTCCCGCGATCAGCAGGAAGATCGCCGCGTGGTCGAGGCGCTGGAAGATTCGCTTGACGCGCGGATGGCGGGTCCCGTGGTAGAGCGTCGAGGTTCCGTAGAGCAGCACGAGCGTCGCGCCGAAGACCGCCCCGCCGACGACGTGCCAGGCGTCGCCGCGCAGCCAGGCCGCTGCCACCAGCGCCACCAGACCCCCGACGCTCGCCACCAGGCCGAGCCCGTGCGTGAGCGCGTGCGCGACTTCCTCGCTGGTGGTGTAGCGGTCTTCTCGCATCCGAGCTTCCGTGTGTCGTTGGTCTTGGCGGCCGGACGATAGGGCAGCTTGCGCGCGGCGAGGCGGGCCGGGCGAGATCTCACAAACTCTTTACAAAGTGGGGCGAGCCCGTGGTCGGTGGAGCGAGCGCGAGCCGGCGTGCGCGGCGGCTCGGCTCAAGCGAAGCGCTGCTGGAAATCGGCGGCCGTCAGCGCCGAAATTTCGCGATCCAGGTTGGAAGGCAGCAGGCGCAGCAGCCAGCCGCGGTTCACGGGGTCTCGATGGGGCAGATCGGGGGCGCTCGCGAGCTGCTCGTTGGCCAGCAGGATCTTTCCGCTGAGCGGTGACCACACGTCGTGCACGAGCCCGTCCTGGGTCGTCAGGCGAACCAGGAGTCCACCCTGGTGGAGCTCGGTGTCGGCATCCGGAAACGCGATGCTTCGGATGGGGTCGATGGTTTGCAGCAGGGCCGTCGTCAATCCCAGCAGCCACGATCCGTCCGCGTCGGCGCGCGCCCAGGCCTGCGTACCGAGGAAGTAGCAGTTGGCGAAATCCGCCGGCGGGGGCTGGACGCGCAGCTTGATGGGCAGGCGCGCGAAGCGGCTCGCGCGATCGATCTGACTCGCGAGCTCCTCGAAGGTGAACGGCTTGGGGAGGAAGTCGAAAGCGCCCCTCCTGAGCGCGTCGACGCCGTTGTCGACCGTCGAGTAGCCGGTCGTGATGATCACCACGAGGCTCGGGTCGTGCTGCGCAGCGGCCTCCAAAAACTCGAAGCCGGAGAGCCCGGGGAGCATGAGGTCGCAGAGCGCGATGTCCTGCGGATCCGCCTTCAGGGCCTCCAGCGCGCTCTCGGCGTCGTTTGCGGTGACGACCGAGAATCCCTCCGCCGCGAGGATCCGCTGCGCGGAATCGAGAATGACCTGTTCGTCGTCGATCACCAGCACCTTGGGTCGTTCACCCACGATGATCTCGTCCCCTCCCGCCGGACGTTGCGCGTTCACTCGTCCTCGCCGGTGGCCTCAGATGATGCCCTTTGTTCTCGCGACGGGCAGCAGGATCGTGACGGTCGTCCCCCGGCCGACCATGCTGTCCACCTTGATCTGGCCCTGGTGCCTCTCGATGATGCCCCAGACGATCGCCAATCCGAGGCCGGTCCCCTTCGCGCCCTTCGTCGAATAGAACGGCTCGAACAGCTTGGTCAGGCCCTCCGCGGGGATGCCGCAGCCGGTGTCCGTCACGCGGATGCGAACCATGCCCTCCGGCGACTCGCGCCCGTTCACGGCGTCTGCGGCCGTCGCGATCCCCACCTCGATGGTGACGGTTCCCCCGCCTTTTCCGATCGCGTCTCCCGCGTTCACGAGCAGGTTCACGAGCACCTGCTCGATCTGCATCATGTCCGCGTCGACCATCGGACTCTGGCTCGGCAGCCGCATTTCGATCCGCACCTTCTGGATCGAGAGCTGGTGCTCGACGATGCGGCACGCGTTGCGCACGATCCCGTTGACCGGGGTGGGGCTGGTCGTCGAGGCGGTCTGGCGCGAGAAGTCGAGCAGGCCCTTGACGATCTCGCGGCAGCGCTTGGTCTCGCGCACGATGACTTCGAGATCTTCTTTCAGTTTCGGCTGATCCTCCGCGTTTTTGAGCAGGAAACTGCTGTAGGTCAGGACACCTGTGAGCGGGTTGTTGATCTCGTGTGCGATGCCCGCGGCCATCCGCCCGAGCGAGGCGAGCTTGTCGGACTGCAGCAGCTGGCGCTGGGCCTCGGCGAGCTTCTCCATCATGACGTTGAAGGATGCGGCGAGTCTGCCGATCTCGTCGTCCTTGTCGATTCCGACGATCGCGTGGGTCAGGTCTCCCTCCGCGACCTTGCGCGTCGCCTTCACGAGCTCGCCGACCGGTTTGAGGACGATCTGCTTCACCAGCCAGTTGATGATCAGGCTGATCGCCGCGATCGCGATCAGCGCGAAGATCAGCAGGCGCATCCGGCCCGCCTGGATGTTCCGCTCCACCTCCTCCAGCGACATGCTGATGTCCAGCACGCCGAGTACCTTTTGATCCTCGTCGTGGGCGTGGCAGGCGTTCTGCCAACAGCTCGGCTCGTTGTAGATCGGGTTGATGATCGCGAAGGTGCGCGTGCCCGAGGCGGCCGTGAAGATGCGCGTCCGCTCCGACGCCGGCACCCGCTCGAGCGGCTTGTCGGCCGCGTGGCACATGTCGCAGGCCTCGGTGTGCTGATCGACCATTTGACCCAGATCGCCGGGCTCGGTCGACAGGATGATCTCACCCTCCTTGTTGAAGATGCGAACCTTTTCGATCCCCTCCTGCGCGCCGATGGTGTTGATGATCCGGTGCACCGACTGGGGCCGATTCAGCAGCATGTCGTGATGGGTGCTGCGCTTGATCGTCTCGCTGAGCTGGTTCGCGCTGCGCTCCACCTCGGCGAGCAGCTGCCGGCGTTGTGCGTCGAGGATCAGGTAGGCGAAGACGGCGATGATCGCGAACGCCACGCCGCCGGTCGCGACGATGAGCTTGGAGCTGATTCCCTTCCGGACCACGGTGCGCTACTTCGAGTTGGGAGGTCTCAGGTACTTGACGAGCAGCACGAACATTCCCAGGAAGCACAGCAACAGCAAGTACTCCAAGCCCTTGGTCGCGAAGATGTTGACGTAGGTGAAGGTTTCCATCCCTGCTCCACTCGTTCCGATCGTCTTGGTGCGCCGGGTTCTCGATCTCCAACCTATGCGAATCCCGGCGCCTTCCTCAGCACGGGCATTCGCAGCACCACCCAGCGGAGTGCCCAGATCTCCGCGAAGACGATCATCAACGTGATTGCGATCTCCTGCCACGAGGGTACGTAGTGATTTGGCACGAACCAGTTGAACGCAATGATCGAGATGTTCAGCCGATTGAGCACCACGCCGATCACGGTGAGGATCGCGGCGGTTCGAATGATGGCGAGGTCCCGATTTCGCGCCCCGTAGGCGAACATGAAGCACGGGATCAAGACCAGGCCGATCACTTCCAGGAGGAACCAGTGCCCCCAGAAGTCGCCCATCATCTGCCACTGCTCGTCATGGATGAACAGTGTGGTCTTGAAGAAGTAATAGACGAACATCGTGATCGCGGCGCCCCTCGCAAGGCCGAAAATGATCTCCTCGAATCCCTCGCGATGTTCGGGGTCCATCAGATTCTTGAAGACCCGATGACTGACGGTGCCCTCGACGATGATCATCGAGAGCCCCGCGAAGATGCTCGATACGAAGAAGAGGATCGGGATGAACTCCGAGTACCAGAGCGGGTGGATCTTCGATTTCGCCATCAGGAACAGCGCACCGAGGCCGGACTGGTGCAGCATCGAGAGCGTGATCCCGAAGATCACGGCGCCTACGGTCAGCGCATTGAGCACACGTCGCACGCGGCGCATTCCCAGCCACTCGGCGATGGCGGGCGCGAACTCGATCAGCGCCGTGATCATGTAGAGCATGAAGTGCCATGCGACCAGGAAGAGCACGGAGTTGTAGCCGAAGTCGTTCCCGATGATCGGATTGATGATGTTCCATGGCCGTCCGAGATCCAACATCAGCGCTCCGGCGTAGAACAGGTAGGCGAGGAAGCCGTTTAGCACCGTGATGCGCACGATGGGGTGATACTTCTCGGCGTTCATCACGTAGACGACGAACGTGATCACGTAGGCGCCCGCCGCAAACGCGACTCCGCAGACGACGTCGAACCCGATCCAGAACCCCCACGGAAATTCCTGGTTGAGGTTGGTGACCGATCCGAGGCCTTCGACGAAGCGGATCGCCGTGAGCACCAGGCCGAGCAGGATGATCGGGGCGGAGATGATGTTGAAGGGCGTCAGCAGCTTGCCCTTCGGCTTCAACTCCTGGAGGAAAAAGCGAAATGTGGATTGCGACGCGCCACCTGCCAGGCCGGCGTTGCTGACCATCTCAAATTTCCTCTCTCGCACTCTCCTTCGCGGAGTCCGCAAGGAGGGACAGCCCGAGCAGGAACGCGGGGCCGCCGAAGAAGATGACCGGCACCGCGTAGAGGAACTGCTTGGTGTATTCGGGGTAGGGCGTGGTGCCCAGGTCCATCCGGAAACCCAGCTGCTCGAAGGGCGCCGCGGAGAGGTAGAGCCAGCCCGTCCCACCCACTTCGTGCTGACCGTAGATGTGGTGCACGTACTTCTTCGGGTGGTTGTAGATCCGGATTCTCGCGATCTCCATGAGCTCGCGTTTGGGTCCGAACATCAGCGCGTCCGTGGGACAGGACTCCACGCAGGCGGGCTTCTTTCCGTCCGCGAGTCGATGCGCGCAGAGGATGCACTTCTGCAGCCGTGGGTTCCATTCGTCGTATTCGAACTTGGGCATCTCGAAGGGGCAGGACAGCATGCAGTATCGACATCCCATGCACTTGTCCTCCCGCCAGACGACGGGTCCCTCGCGCGTCTTGTGCATGGCGTTCGTCAGGCAGGCGGCCGTACACGCGGGCTGCCAACAATGCATGCACTGCGTCTTGACGAACACCTCACCTTTCTCCGTCTCGTAGCGGTTGACCACCGTCCAGCGCGTCTCGTCCGTCTTGCGCCTGTGCTCGAGGGCTCCGTCGTTGAGCACGTCGGGCTCTTCCAGCCCGTTGGCGCGCGCGCAGGCGAGTTCGCAGTTTCGACATCCGATGCAGCGCGTGGTGTCCACGAGGACTCCCACGAACTCCTTCTCCTCGGCGGTCTGCTGCGCGCGGGCAGCCGGGCACGCCAGGGCGCTTCCCACCGCGGTCATGGTCTTCAGAAAAGCTCGCCTGTCCATCTCGACCCTCTTCCAATGGGAGCCCTTCGATTCATCGCTCGGCCTCGGGCGCGGCGTCCGGCCCCGTATGACACATCTGGCAGCTCTCGCTGGCCTCGGCGCCGGTCTCCACTTCGTGACATTTCCAACACGTCTGGTGAAGGATCACCTTCGAGCTCAGGCGCTCGTCGGCGATGTCGCGCGCCTTCGTATCGTGGCAGTCGTGACAGGACTGCGGCCCGTGCTCGGCCGCTCCGGATTCGCGGTGGCAGGCGTCGCAATCGATCCAAAGGTCGTGGAAGTACTGCTCGTGCGGATAGTCGAGCGGCGCCGCGGTGGTTTCGTGGTGACACTCCACGCACTCGATCTCCATCTCGTCCGCGTGCTCTTCGTGATCGAAGATGACGTCGCCCATCATCGACGCCGAGCGCGCCGCGACGGACGGCGGCGCGCTCCGGCCCTCGGAGGTGACGGCGTCCGCTGTAAGCTCGGCCTGGTCCTCCGCGTCGGCCGCGCTCTGTGAAACGAGCGCGAGCGGCAGCAGCAGTGAGCTCAACAGCTTGGCACGGCTCTTCACGATGCCTCCCGGCCAGGACGGCAACGGCCGGCGCGCCGCCCTAGTGTTGGATGAAGGCCTGGCAGAACGCCGACCACGTCGCGCCGTCGAGCGCGTCGCTCTCCGCGTCCTTTCCGGCATCTGCTTCCGTTCCGGCTTCCCGCTTCTCGCGGGAGAGCTTCGCCACCATCTGCGCGTAGCGATCGACCTCTTCGCGATACCACGCGAGCGCCGCTTCGCCGACCTTCATGTCCTTGAGATCATCGGCGAGCGACGTCGGCTCGATCCTGCACACCCATCCGAGCTCGTACGGCTTGAGCTTGATGATCTCGGGGTTGTCGAGCAGCCTCGCGTTGACGGTGGAGATCCGTCCGCTCAGCGGCGAGGGCACGGCGAGGCTCCGGTTCCCCTGCTGGATCGAGAACAGCGGTGCGCCCTTCGCAACCACCTTGCCGGTGCCCGGCAGCTCCACGGAATCGATCCGGCCGATCGTCTTCTGCGTGAAGTCGTCGATCCCCACGCGCACCATGCCGTTGAGCGCGAGGCTCACCCAGCTGTGCGAGGGCGAGACGAAGACGCCGGCCGGTACGTTGAACTCGCGGCGCGAGTCGGACTCGCTCACCGAGGGGGTGACGAGGCGGATCTCGGGCTTGGTCTCGGCTTCCAGCCGCGCCTGGCGGCGGATCAGCAGCTTGTTGGCGAGCTCGGTCAGCTCGTCGGCCGTGAAGGGCTTCTCGACGTAGTCCATCGCCCCGTGCTTCATCGTCTCCACCGCCGATTCGATGCTCGCGTAGCCGGTGATCAAGACCACGTCCACATCGGGTCGCAGATGCTTGACGGCCTTCGTCACGTCCACGCCGTCCATCTCGGGCATCTTGAAATCCGTGAACACGAAGTCGTAGTCGTTCTTCCGGACGAGGCCGATGGCCTCCTTGCCGGTTTCGACCGTATCCACCGAGTAACCGGCGAGGACGAGGATCTTGCGGAAGCTGTCCAGCACGATGGCCTCGTCGTCGACCGCGAGGATGCGGGCCTTGGGATCCTTCACCTCGACGCGCTTCAAGCTCACGGCCTCTTCGGCGAACTCGAGCCGAAGCCCGATGTCGAGAGCCTGCTCTCTTTCGCGCTGCTGCTTCTTCTCCTCCATCCGCTTCGCGATCCTGCGCAGCGCGAGGTCGACGAGGATGAATACGATTATCGTGACGAGAACGATCAGAACGACCATGGGGGCTCCCCTGCGATTCGATGGCGCGCCTCAGAAGGAGACCGGGCGTCGGAGGCGATGGGGGAGCATCGGGAGGACGCCGCGCGGCCGTGTTCGCCCCGATCGTCTCGCCACGGTCGTCGGTCGCGATCCGCATGCACCGGAACCACGCGGCGCCGAGACCGCCTCGGCCATCGAGATCACCGCGTCACGGTTAAGCAATCGCCGTGCCGGGCCCTGCGACGTCGCGCTCGCCCCGCAGCCCAAAGCCTGAGACATGCCGCCACGCGCATCTTTTCCCCGTGGGGCAAGGTGGCGCAGCGGCGCGCCCGCGCTCACTGCGTCGGGCAGCGGGCACCGCCCGCGGCTCGCTCGCGCCCGTTCGGGTCGGCGACCCTTTGTGGCCCGTGGTACGCTACGCGAACCTCGGCCCCCCCGAATGCGAACCCCTGCCACGGGGAGGCGCTTGAACATCGCGAACTCTCGCGCGCGGCTGCTGCTGCCGATCGTCGGGTTGCTGGTCGCCGCGCTCCCCGGGGCGGGCGTCGCGCAGGACGAGTACGAACAGGCGCCCGACCTCCACGCGCTCGAAGACCTCCCCAGCGAAGCGCCCGGCCGGGACATCCCGGTCGACATCCGTCTGCGCTCCGCCACCCGCTTCGTGGTCGACAGCGACTTTGGCGCTGCGGATGCGGACCTCTACTGGCCGCGCGGGAGCTTGCGGGTGGCGTTTCCGCTCTCGAAGCGCGCCGCGATGCGCTTTCGCTTCAACGGCGGCGCGGCGCTCTACGACTTCGACGGGACCCACAACCTGTTCGGCCGCAATCCGGATTCCGATCCCCCGGGCGCTCCCTTCGATCCCCACGCGTTCGACAACCTCTACATGGGATCCCTGGCGACGGAGGCCGCGTACCGCGTGAACGACACCTGGGGTTTGTTCGCGCAGGCGTTCGTCACGTCCAACTGGGAGGACGGCGCGAGCTTCGGCGACGCGATCTCGGGCGGTGGGGGGCTGGCGATCGGCTTCCGGATCCCCGATCGGTTCGACTTGATTCTCGGGGCCGGCTTGAAGAGCCGCCTCGACCGCCGTAACCCACGGCCCTACCCGCTGATCGATCTGGAGTGGAACATCGACGACCACTGGCGGCTGCGCTCGCACGGGCAGGGGCTCGCGCTGGAGTATGCGATCGACGCCGACCTCTCGGTGTTCGTGCGCGGGCGACTCGAATCGCGGCGCTACCGGTTGGACGTCCGCCCGGGGCCCGCGAGCCGCGGGACCGTGCGCGACCGCCAGATCCCGGTGGGATTGGGCTTCCGCTGGGCGGCGCGCCGACACTTCAGCGTCCGCGTCGTCGCGGGCGTGATGGCCTACCACCAGCTCAAGGTCCGCGACGACAACCGAAACACCATCGCGTCGGTCAGCGCGGATCCCGCGCCGTTCTTCGAAGTGCTGATCGATCTGCGACCGTGAGTCTCGATTCTCGCGAGCTGTGGTGAATGCGCCACACGGCCTCGCCACTCGCATGCCGACGTGGAGGGTCGATCACCGCCTTCAAGTCGGCGCCACCCGCTCCCGATAAAGCAGCGACGGACGATTCCTACCTGGTCCCGTTGCTGGCGAAGAAGCGGCCCGTTCGACTCTTTGGAGGAGCGGCGCGCGGATGCGGCTGTCACCTGCGCAATCGAGATTGGCATCGGAAGTGGGTCGGAGAACGAATCTACGCGCCAGCTTCGACTCTGCTCTCTTCGCATCGCTGATCACGCTGGCCTCTTCGACCTTCGCTGACGCGGTCGCAGCGGACATCGAAAAGGAATATCGGCTCAAAGCGGCATTCGTCCTGAATTTTGCGTCGCTCGTCGAGTGGCCGGCCGGCGCTTTCGGCGATTCGGAAGATCCGATCGTCATTTGCCACGTCGGCGGTGGCCGGACGAGGGCACTTCTCGAAAGTGCCTATTCCGGTCGAATGGTCGAGAGCCGATCGATCGAGACTCGACATCTCGCATCGAGCAATGGGGTATCTGGCTGCCACATCCTATTGATCACGGCCGAGCGAAGGGGCGAAGCGCGTGGATTCATCGACGCGGTGGTGGGCCAATCGATCCTCACCATCGGTGAAACCGAGGGCTTCGCGCGCGATGGAGGGATGATCGGCTTCTACGACGAGGGATCGAAGGTCCGCTTCGAGATCAACCCCGAAGCCGTCGAGAGCGCAAATCTCCGCATCAGTTCGCGGCTGCTGAAGCTGGCTCGATTGGTTTCGAGCGCGGCTCCGTAGGTGCGGTGGTGAAGCACAGAAATTCCATCAGGCGCAGCCTCAGCCTCGCGCTGATGCTGGCGACCGGCCTCTGCCTGTTTCTCGCCTGCCTCGCCTTCTGGATCTACGACGTGCTGACCATCCGCAAGTCGATGGTCGAGCAGGCGACCGCGATCGCCCAGGTGGTCGGCCTGAACAGTGCCGTCGCGTTGACCTTCGACGATCCCTCGGCCGCCGAGGAGACGCTGGACGCGTTGAGCGCGGTTGTGCCGGTGGCCGCGGCGGCCATCTACGACGCGGGCGGTCGCGTCTTCGCCGTCTACGAGAGAGAATCGACATCGGGCGCATCCTTCGAGCCCCCGCGCGTGCGCGCGCCCGGTCAGACCTTCGGCGGCGCGTACTTGGATCTCTTCGATCGGATCGAGAGTGCCGGCCAGCCGATCGGGATGGTGTTTCTGCGCTGGGACACCCACGCGCTCGCAATCCGCGCGCAGTGGTACGCGATGATCGTCCTGGGATTGCTCGCGGCCTCCCTCGCGCTCGCCGTGCTGATCGCATCACGGCTGCAGCGGCGCGTCTCGGTGCCGCTGGCCGATCTGGCCAGGAGCTCGGAGGCAATCGCGAGCGGAGATCTCTCCGCGAGGGTCAGCGTGTCCGGCAGCGAGGAGATCGTCTCGCTCGCAAACAGCTTCAACGAGATGTCAGCCGGTCTTCAGGGCGTCGTCGTGGAAGTGCGCAACAGCACGACCGAGGTTTCGGGCGTCTCGGCGCTGCTCGAAGCCGTGGCCGCTGGGGTCTCGCAGGAGACCGAGCGGCAGAATCACGCGATCGGCGACGCCGCGGATTCGATCCAGCGACTCGTCGAGTCGATTCGCGAGGTCAATGCGAGCGTCGAGAGCCTCGCCGAAACCGGCCAGCAGACTTCGGCATCAGCCGTAGAAATGGGCAGCTCGATCTCGGAGATCGCGTCGAACATGGGGCATCTCGGTGACTCGATCGACGCGACGTCCGCGAGCGTGCAGCAGGTCGCCGGTAACACCGACCAGGTCGCAAAGGCGGTCGAGAGTCTGCAGAAAGCCACGGGTGGTGCGCTGAATGACCTGGGCCACCTCGAGAACTCGGTTCGAGCGGTCAAGACCAACGCGGAGAAGAGTGACGTGCTCTCCGAAGATTCGAGTCAGGAGGCCGCTCGCGGGTTGACGGCGATGAACGAGACCAACGAGGCGATGCGCGAGATCGCGGCGAGTTTCGGTCACCTGGAGGGGAGCGTCTCGCGGTTGAACGAAAAATCGCATGCCATCGAGGCGATCATCGAGGTGATCGACGGCGTCGCGGAGCAGACGAGCCAGCTCTCGTTGAACGCTTCGATCATCGCCGCGCAGGCGGGCGAGCACGGGAAGTCGTTCGGTGTGGTTGCCAACGCGGTCAGCGCGGTTTCGGAGCGCACGCGGCGCTCGACGCGCGAGGTCGTCGAGCTGATCCGGGCGGTGCAGGCGGAGATCGAATCGGCGGTGGACGCGGTGAAGAGCGGCGCGAAGAAGGTCGAGCACGGCGTCGAACGATCCGCTCTCTCCCAGTCGGTCCTGCGCGAGATCCTCGAGAAGTCGCAAAAGACCTCGGAGCGGGTACGTGAGATCGCCGACGCCGCACAGCGGCAGAGCGGTGACCTCCAACGCGTGAGTCTCGCGATCGATCGGGTGAAGGACATCGTCGAACAGATTCACGGCGCGATGCGCGATCAGCAGGTGGCTGCGGCGGAGATTGCTGCGGCGACCGAGACGATTCGTTCGCTGGGCGAGAACGTGCGGCGCTCCACCCAGGAACAGCGCAAGGGAAGCCGCTCGATCTCCGAGGCGATGGTGAACGTGACGGCGATGATCGACGAGATCGCGAGCGCGACGAAGGAGCAGACCCACAGTAGCGCAACCCTGCAGGGGGTCATCGAGGTCTTCCGCCAGACGGTCGCGGAATCGATTGCGCGCTCGGACGAAATGAACAAGATGGTCGCGACGCTGTCGCAGCGCTCACAGAAGCTCGAACGCGAGATCGGCCGATTCACGATCGATGACTAGAGGATTCGATCGCTCGTGAAGCGCGCTGTTGGCTGTCGTTCGAGGGTTTTCAATCAGACGGAGATTAGAGCATGCAAACGAATTGGATTTCGAGCTTCCCGAGCAAGAGGTGCCTCCGCCGGGTGATTGCGCTCTTCGCGCTCGCATCGGCGCTCGGGAGCTCGGCGGCGGCGGGCGCGGATGGTGATGACGACGGCATCCTGGAGATGAGTCTGGAAGAGCTCCTCGAAGTCGAGCTGGATCGGATGGCCGTGACGGGCATTCATCACACCCACGAACGCGGTGAGTGGATGGTGGGATACAGCTTCATGTTCATGGAAATGGAGGGCAACCGCGACGGGACGCGCGACCTGAGCCCCAGCGGCGTGTTGGCGCGCGGCTTCATGGTCTCGCCCACCAGGATGAACATGGCGATGCACATGTTCAACGCGATGTACGGAGTCACGGACCGCCTGACCGCGATGGTGATGGTGCCCTACATCCGCAAGACGATGGACCACATCCGAATGGATGGGGTGCGGTTTACCACGAAGAGCCGCGGGATCGGTGATGTCAGCGCGAGCGGCCTCTACGAGCTGTACCGAAGAGACGCACACCAAGTGATCGGCGTGTTGGGTTTGAGCTTTCCGACCGGCTCGATCAGCGAGAGTGACAACCTCCCGGGCATGGCCGCGGGCGTCAGCACGCGGTTACCGTACCCGATGCAGCTGGGCTCGGGAAGCTTCGATCTGTTGCCGGGGATGACGTACATCGGCCAGCGCCCCGGCTGGCAATGGGGGCTGCACGCCGATGGGACGGTTCGCCTGGAACGGAATCGACACGATTATCGCCTGGGCAACGCCTACGAGGTGAGTGCGTGGGGCGCCAAGAAGCTGGTCGACTGGGCGAGTGCATCGATTCGATTGGTCTGGGATCAGTGGCTCGATATCCACGGCGCAGACGCCGTGCTCAACCCCGCGATGGTTCCAACCGCGAACCCGAATCTGCGAGCCGGTCGGCGATTGATGATCATGCTCGGTGTCAATCTCTTCGCGGACGAGGGCCGGCTCAAGGGCCTACGGGGGACGCTCGAGGGGGGCATCCCGGCGTACCAGCACCTCGATGGGCCGCAGCTCGAGACGGATTGGAGTCTGAACTTCAACCTGGAGTGGAATTTCTGACCCTGCGCCGCTTCGCGCACGCCCGAATCCGCGTTCCGATTCACTTCCGGTAGTCGAAGAAGCCCCGGCCCGTCTTGCGCCCGAGCAGACCCGCCTCGACCATGCGCGAGAGCAGCGGCGGCGGCGCGTAGAGCTGCTCGCGGAACTCCTCGTAGAGCGACTCCGCGACGGCCAGCGTCGTGTCGAGACCGATGAGGTCGAGCAGCGCGAGCGGCCCCATCGGGTGGTTGCAGCCCAGCATCATCCCGGTATCGATGTCCTCCTTGGTCGCGAAGCCGGATTCGATCATGCGGATCGCCGAGAGCAGGTAGGGGATCAGCAGCTGGTTGACGATGAAGCCGGCGCGATCCTGCGAGCGGATTACGTGCTTGCCGAGCACGTCGGTTGCGAACTCGGTCGCGCGCTGGGCGGTGTCCGGGCTGGTGAGCAGGGATACGACGAGCTCGACCAGCTTCAAGACGGGCACCGGATTGAAGAAGTGCAGGCCGCAGACCGCGTGGGGGCGCGCGGTCGCCATCGCGAGCTTCATCACCGGGATCGACGAGGTGTTCGTGGCGAGGATCGCATCGCTCGTCTCGACCACCTTGTCGAGGCCGGCGAAGACCTCGAGCTTCTCGCGCTCGTTTTCGACGACCGCCTCGATGACGATCTCGCGATCCCGGAACTCGGCGAGGTCTTCCGAGAAGCGGATCCGCCCCAGGGCCATCGCGGCCTCTTCGGCGCTGAGCTTCTGCCGCTGGACGGCGCGCTCGAGCGATTGCTCGATGCGCTGCTGGGCGGCGCGCGCGGCGGGCGGGTCGACCTCGCGGACGATCACGTCGCGCCCCGCGCGGGCGCAGACCTCGGCGATGCCGGAACCCATCAGCCCGCAACCCACGATACCCACTCGTTCGATCGACATGGCGACTCCTTTCGCGCAAATCGCGTGCGGCGGTGTGGCGTTTCGGTGCAGCGGGCCTCTCCATTCGCATCCGGAAAGCAGGCAGGCCGCCGCAGAACCTGTCCCATCTGCCGCCTTCCAGGTATCACGCAAGCCGCGTGCCAGAGCCGGCCGTGACCGACGCCGCGGAGGCGTTTGCGGCCCCCGACGCCGCGCGCGCCGAGGCCGCGGCCGCGTTGAAGGCCGTCCGCGCTTCGCTCGACGGCAACGGCATCGGCGGCGACGACATCAAGACGCTGTCGTTCGACATCCAACCCTGCGGAAGTGCTGCGTTCGCCCCTATCCTGAGCTACCTGTGGGGCCGCGCGCAACGCGCCGGATCGTTCCCGACATGAGCGCTGGGTGCGGCCGTCTTCGGACTGCACGATCGCCGAAGGGGCGGGCACTCCCAGCGAACCAGCGCAGAGGAAGTTGCCATGGCCGCTCGTTCTCTCCCCCCCCACACCCAGGTCGCGATCATCGGCGGCGGCGTGATCGGCGCCTCGATCGCCTACCACTTGACGAAGCTCGGCTGCCGAGACGTCGCCGTGCTCGAGCGCAAGAAGCTCACCTGCGGCACCACCTGGCACGCGGCCGGCCTGCTCACCACGCTGCGCGATACCGACAGCCAGACCAAGCTGGCGAAGTACACCCAGGAGCTCTACGGCAAGCTCGAGGCCGAGACCGGCCAGGCGACGGGCTTGATCCAGTGCGGCTCGATCCAGATCGCGGAGAGCGAGGAGAAGGCCACCGAGATGCGGCGCGGCTGCGCGATGGCGCGCGTCTTCGACGTGGAGAGCCACGAGATCACCCCGGCCGAGCTCGCCGAGCACTGGCCGATCGCCAACGTCGACGACGTCCGCGCGGCCTTCTACTTCCCGCACGACGGACGGGTGAATCCGACCGACGTCACGCAGGCGCTGATGAAGGGCGCCAAGGCGGGCGGCGCCGAGCTCTTCGAGGACACCAAGGTCACCGGGATCCTGGTCGAGCGGGGCCGGGCGTGTGGCGTCGAGACCGATCGCGGCACGCTGCGCGCCGAGTACGTGGTCAACTGCGCGGGCATCTGGGCGCGCGAGGTCGGGCTGCTCGCGGGCGTCCACGTGCCGATCCAGGCCGCCGAGCACTATTACCTGATCTCCGAGCCGATCGCGGGCGTGCACCAGAAGCTCCCGATCCTGCGCAATCCCGAGAGCAGCGCCTACATCCGCGAGGAGGCCGGCGGCAAGCTGATGGTGGGCTTCTTCGAGCCGGTCGCGGCGCCCTGGGGGCTGGACGGAATCCCCGAGAACTTCTGCTTCGACGAGATCCAGCCCGACTGGGAGCGCATGGAGCCGTACGTCGAGCGCGCGATGAAGCGCGTGCCCGCGCTGCTCGAGGCCGGCATCCACCAGTTCTTCTGCGGCCCGGAGGCCTTCACCCCGGACCACAACTACCTGATGGGCGAGGCGCCCAACCTGCGCAACTTCTTCGTGGCGGCCGGCTTCAACTCGCTCGGCATCCTCTCGGGCGCGGGTGTCGGCCTGGTGATCGCGCACTGGATTCTCGACGGCCATCCGCCGGACGACGTCTGGGAGGTCAACGTGCGCCGCGTGCATCCCTTTCGAAACCGCGCTGTGTATCTCCGTGACCGCACGATCGAATCGCTGGGCATCGGCTACCAGCACCACTATCCAGCGCGCCAGTGGAGCACCGCGCGCGGGGTCAAGAAGTCGATCCTCCACGATCGCGTCGCCCGGGCGGGGGCGTGCTTCGGAGAGTCGGCCGGCTGGGAGCGGCCCAATTGGTACGGCGAGCCCGGCAAGCCCGCGGACTACGAGTACGGCTGGGGCCGCACCAACTGGTTCCACGCCCACGCCGCGGAGCACCGCGCCGTGCGCGAGGCCGTCGGCGTCTTCGAGCAGACCTCGTTCTCCAAGCTGCTCGTGCAGGGGAGCGACGCGCGGCGCGTGCTCGATCGGATCGCCACGGCCGACATGTCGATGCCCGCCGGCCGCGTCGCGTACTGTCACTTCCTGAACGAGCGGGGCGGCGTCGAGGCCGACCTCACGGTCTCGCGCCTCGGCGAGCACGAGTATCTCGTCTTGACGCCCGCGTTCACCCACACCCACGTCGAGACCTGGATTCGCGAGCACATTCCCGCGGACGCGGCGTGCACGGTCGCAGACGTCACGAGTGCCTACGCGATGCTCAACGTCCAGGGACCCCACTCGCGCGCGCTGCTCGCGACGCTCACGAGTGCGGACCTCTCCAACGAGGCGTTTCCGTTCGCGACCATTCGCGACATCGAGCTGGGCTACCAGAGCGCCAAGGCGCTGCGCATCTCGTACAGCGGTGAGCTCGGCTGGGAACTCTACATCCGCACCGAGTACGCGCTGCCCGTCTACGACGCGCTGATCGAAGCGGGCGGCGCGCTCGGCCTGCGCCACTGCGGCTATCACGCGCTCAACTCGCTGCGCATCGAGAAGGGCTATCGCGAGTGGTCGCACGACATGGGACCCGAGGATTCGCTGCTCGACGCGGGGCTCGGCTTCACCTGCGCCTGGGACAAGCCCGGCGGCTTCATCGGCCGCGAGGCGCTGCTCGAGCAAAAACAAGCCAGCCCGCGGCGCCGGCGCCTCGTCACCTTCCTGCTCGAGGACCCGGAGCCGCTGCTCTACCACAACGAGCCGATCTACCGTGACGGCGAGCTCGCGAGCCACACGACCTCTGCGGGCTACGGCCACACGCTCGGCGGCGCGATGGCGATGGCCTACCTGCGCCGCGACGCGGGCGTCGACGCCGAGTGGGTTGCGAGCGGCCGCTACGAGGTCGAGGTCAACGGCAAGCGCTACGCGGCGAAGGCTTCGCTCGCGCCGTTCTACGATCCCAAGAACGAGCGAATCCGCAGCTGAGTCGATCTCAGGCTTCCGAGGGCTGGTCGGGCACGGCGCCAGGAGAGGCCTCGGGCAGCCGCGCGATTCGAAATCCTGCGAACGAGACGATCACCACGATTGCGGGTGTGATCAGGTTCACGAACGCGTAGGGGAAGTAGGCGGCCGCGGAGACCATCAGCGTCGTCGACATGAATGCGCCGCAGGTGTTCCACGGCACGAGCGGTGAGCTCAGCGTGCCTCCCGACTCGAGCGCGCGCGAGAGGTTCACGGGCGCCAGCCCGCGCTGCTCGTAGGTCTCGCGGTACATCCGGCCGGGCACGACGATCGACATGTACTGGTCGGGAGCGACGATGTTGGTGCCGATGCACGAGCCCAGCGTCGCGGTCACCAGCGAGCCCGTGGAGTGCGCGCGGCTCAAGATCGCGTCGACCAGTCTTCGGAGCAATTCGGTGCGCTCCATGACACCGCCGAAGGTCAGCGCGCAGAGCACCAGCGCCACCGTGCTCATCATGCTCTCGAGGCCGCCGCGCGTGAGCAGGTTGTCGACGAGCGCGGACCCCGTCTCGGCGCGGAACCCGTAGTGCGCGGCGTTCAAGACCTGCTCGAGGCTCGAGCCCTGGATCCACAGTGCCATCAGGCCGCCGAGCAGCGCGCCGCCCGCGAGCGCGGGCAGCGCGGGAATCCGCAGCGCGACCGCGAGGATCACCAGCAGCGGCGGCAGCAGCAGGATCGGGCTCAGGCTGAAGTTCGCGCCGAGCGCCGCGCGGATCGCGGCCACCTGCGAGCCGTCGATCGCGCCCGTCTGCGCCGAGAAGCCCAGCACGCCGTAGAGCACGAGCGCGATCACGAACGCGGGCGCCGCGGTGTAGACCATGTACTGGACGTGGTCGAACAGGTCGGCGCCCGCCACCGCGGGAGAGAGGTTGGTCGAGTCCGAGAGCGGCGACATCTTGTCGCCGAAGTAGGCGCCCGAGATGATCGCGCCCGCGGTCATCGGCAGCGAGACGTTGAGGCCCTCGCCGATGCCGATCAGCGCGACGCCCACCGTGCCCGCGGTGGTCCACGAGCTGCCCGTCGCGATCGAGACCACCGAGCAGATCAGGCAGGCCGCGAGCAGGAAGTAGGTGGGGCTGAGCAGGCGCAGCCCGTAGTCGATCAGCACCGGCACGATCCCGCCGGCGATCCAGGTGCCGATCAGGATCCCGACCACGAGCAGGATCAGGATCGCCTTCAGCGCGACCGCGATGCCCTCGACGATGCCGACCTCGATCTCGTGCCAGGGGTGCCCGAGCCGCAGGCCGATCAGCGCGGCGACGATGCTGCCGAGAATCAGCGGGATGTGCGGCGGGCCGTCGAACAGGCTGATCTGGACGACCAGGAACAGGATCAGCGCGGCGACCGGGAGGATCGCCTCCCAGAGTCTCGGCGTTCTCGCGCTGGCTGCTCGCAAAGGCGTTTGCTCCGACGCGGGGCCCGTCCGGGCCGGTTGGCTCGCCACTCGACCGCGCGCCGGCGCGCGGGGGCGCGCAGACTCTAGGCGCTCCGACCGTGCCTCGCCCGCCGGGTGCGAAAGCCCGCGAAATCGCCCCGAAAATCGTCGCATCTGGGTCAGCGAAGGGCATCGTCTCGCTCGACGCGCCCAACCGCGGCGAAGACTCGGGCTACGAACCCGGCTCGCCGCAGTACGCGTGGCTCGCGGCCGGCCTCGCGGTGAGTCGCGCGCGCTGCACGATTGTCCACATGCGAGAGCCGCGTTACGACTGGCACCCGCGGCAGAAGGATTCTCCGCTGACAGCGCAGATCTCGCGATCGAGCTCTCAGCTGCGTGACGACACCTCTGCTGCGCACGCCCAACCCGAAATCAGCGATAGAGTACGGATCGCGCAGCTGGGAAATACCGGGGGAAACTGGATTTCGATCCAGTCGATCCAAGGCGGCGGGGCCGCATGGCCCCGCACAGCGGTGGAGGGCTGAGCATGCAAGAAGCAGAAGAGAGGTCGGAACTCGAATCGCTCGTCGATTGGGGCCGCAAGCTCGTCCGCGCAGCGGCGGACGTCCCGCGCGAGGCGCTGCAGTTCCTCGGGCGACCCGCGCCCGCGCGGCGCCCCGCCCAGGGTGCGATGCCGGGTGAGATGGTCGTCCCACTGGACGCGCCCGTGCCGACCATCCGCGTGATGCACTTCGGCGACGACGATCTCGACGAACGCGAGGTAAGCGATCTCGGCGAGCTCCGCGGGCTGACCGACACGCCGGGCCGCACGACCTGGATCGACGTCGAGGGCTTCGGCGACCAGGCCTTGCTCGAGCGACTCGGCGAGACGCTCGGCATCCATCCCCTCGCGATGGCCGACATCGTCCACGTACCGCAGCGTCCGAAGGTGGAGCTCCACGATGGCCTGCTCTTCGTCGTGTTGCAGATGGCGCGGGTCGCGCAGGCCGGAAGCATCGACATCGAGCAGGTGAGCCTGGTGCTGGGCCCGGGATGGGTGGCTTCGTTCCAGGAGCGGCCGGGCGACGTGTTCGAGCCGCTGCGCGGTCGGATTCGCGCCTCCGCGACGCGCATTCGTCAAGCGGGCGCCGATTACCTCCTGTACGCGCTGCTCGACGCGGTGATCGACGGCTACTTCCCGGTCGTCGAGGCGCTCGGTGGGATCATCGAGGCGCTCGAGGAGGAGGTGATTCGCGACGCGAGCCGCGCGACGCTCGCGCGCATCTACGCGACGCGCCGCACGCTGCTGACCCTACACCGCGTCCAGTGGCGGCAGCGCGATGCCGTCAACGCGATGCTGCGCGACGAGACGCTCCCGCTCGCGGAGGCGGTGAAGCCGTACCTCCGCGACGTCCACGACCACGCCTTCCAGACGCTCGACGCGATCGAGACCTGCCGCGACATGGTCGTGGGCCTGATCGATCTCCACCTCTCGAGCGCGAGCCACCGCATGAACGATGTGATGAAGACGCTCACGATCGTGGCGACGATCTTCATTCCGTTGAGCTTCGTCGCGGGCGTGTACGGGATGAACTTCGAGTACATGCCCGAGTTGGGCTGGCGCTGGGGCTATCCGGCGTTCTGGGCGGCGATCGTGGGCCTCGGCGGAGGGTTGCTTCTGTGGTTCCGGCGTCGGGGTTGGCTCGGCTCGTCCGCGCGCGCGGACGATTAGGCGGCCGCGGGCGGTAGGGCTCGCGCCGACCGAGGAGGTCGGGAATTGCAGCGGGACCATCCGCGGCAGCCTCGGCGCCCCGTTCGACGAGTCGGATCAGGTCGAGCTGGCAAAGGGTTGTGAGATGAAGACCCGAAGATTCCGTAAGATCGGGCGGGGTTCGACGATGCGAGGCGATCGAAGAGACGGCGAGGTTCACGGGGCGTCGCGATGCGCTGGTCCGTCGAAAACCTGAAGCCGGGCGCCGTGGGCGTGAGCGCGAGCCGGCGCACCGACATCCCGGCCTTGTTTGCCGAGTGGTTTGCGAGAAGGCTCGAGGAGGGCTTCGCGGAGTACGTGCCGCTCGGTCCGGCGCGGCGGGTGCGCCGCAGCCTGCGCGCCGAGGACGTCACGCACTTCACCTTCTGGACGAAGTGGCCGCGGCCGTTCTTCCCGACGCTCGAGCGCGTGCTCGAGCGCGGCTACCCCGTGCTCTGGAACGTCACACTCACGGGTCTCGGCGGAAGCGCTGCGGAGCCGGGCGTACCTTCCACCGAGAAGGCGGTCGCCGCGCTTCGCCGGCTCTCGGAGCTCGTGCCCAAGGAGGCGATCCTCTGGCGCTACGATCCGATCTTCGTGTCGGCGCGCTACGGCCGACGCCATCACGTCGAGAGCTTCTCGCGGCTGGTCGACGCACTCGCGGGCCGCGTGGATCGCGTCGCGGTTTCGTTCGTCACGCGCTACAAGCGGCAGGTCGATCCGGATCTGCGCGCCTACGCGGACGAGTCGGGCGACGCGCTCGCGGAGCCGCCGCTTTCGGAGCAGACCGAGCTCGCGGCCGAACTCCGGGACATCGCGGCCGGCGCCGAGCTTCCGCTGACGGTGTGCTGCAGCCCCGAGCTGCGCGAGGCGATCGCTTGCCCGCGCAGCGGTTGCAACAGCTTCGACTGGGCGCGCCGCGTCTATCCCGATCTCGAGCGACACCCCAGACTGAAGGATCGCCCGACGCGCCCCGACTGCGGCTGCAGCGCCGAGGTGGACATCGGCGTCTACGACACCTGCATCCTGGGCTGCCGCTACAGCTACGGCAGCCGCAACGCGCGCGCGGCGCGCGCGCGATTCGCCCGGCACGACCCGAACGCGCCATGTCTGATTCCCTGAACGCGGAGCCTCTGTGCAGGCCCGGGAGGTCGTTCGATGCCCCGCGCGCGATGGAAGCGCCTCACTTCGATAGGTAAGCGCCGTACCACGCGAGCTGGCGCTCCCAGAGATCCTTGCGAAACGAGGGGCGCCGGATCCCGTGGTCCTGGTCGGGGTAGATCACGAGCTGCGTCTCGCGACCGAGCCGCTTCATCGCCTGGTACATCTGCTCCGAGTTGATCGCGGGCACGTTCCAGTCCTTCTCGCCGCAGATCCAGAGCGTGGGCGTGACGATGTGCTGCACCTTGTTGAACGCGGAGAGGCGCTCCCACTCGCCGCGGTTCTCCCAGGGGAGCCCGAGCTCGCGCTCCCACCAGCGGTGCCAGAGATCGTGGCCATAGTTGGCCGCGTTGAGCCCGTAGCTCGCCACCGATACGGCGGCCTTGAAGCGGTCGGTCGTGGTGATCGCGGCGTTGGTGAGAATGCCGCCCCACGACCAGCCGCCGACGCCGAGCCGCTCTGGATCCGCGTAGCCGAGCTCGATCGCGTGATCGATGCCGGCGAGGATGTCCTCGGTGTCCGTGACGCCCCAGTTCCGCCAGATCCCCATGCGGAAGTCGATACCGCGCCCCGTCGAGCCGCGCGGGTTCGGAAGCACCACCACGTAGCCGTGCGCGGCGAACAGCTGCGCTTCGAAGAGGAAGCCGTAGTCATACTGCGCCCAGGGGCCGCCGTGGATCCGCAGCAGCGTCGGGTGGCGCTTGCGGGCGCGAAAACCGGGCGGCTTGTAGATGAAGCCCTGGATCTCGGTGCCGTCGCGACTCGCGAAGCGCACGGCCTCGACCGCGGCGAGCTCGATGCCCGCCAGCAGCGCGTCGTTGTGGCGCGTGAGCGGGTGCAGGTCCGCGCCGCGCAGCGCGAAGAGATTGCCCGGAGAATCGAGCGCGCGCACGCGCGCGACGATCCCGCCGTCGGGGCCGATCGCGTAGCCCTCGACGCAGCGCTCGCCGCCGATTGCGATCTCGGTCGCGCCGCCGCCCACGGGCACGCGCGCCAGATGCTTGCGCCGTTGGTCCTCGAAGTGGAAGTAGAGCCAGGTTCCGTCGCGGCTGAAGCGCGGCCAGCCCGCGCGCCGATCGAGCGGCTTCGAGAGCAGCAGCGGCTCGCCGCCCTCGGCCGCAACGATGGCGACGTACTCCATCGCGTACCAGGTCACCTCCTCCATGTCCGGCATCGAGACGTAGGCGATCCGCTTGCCGTCGGGACTCCAGACGGGCGACCGATCCGTGCCCGGGCTCGTCGTGAGCTGGCGCGGCGTGCGCTTGGCATCCGAAACCTGGGAAGACACGATCCAGATGTCCGTGTCGTAGTTCGCATCCGGCTCTTCGGAGCGGTTGCTCACGAACGCGATCGCTCCGCCATCGGGCGACCAGGTGGGCTCGGAGTCGTCGTAGTCGCCGTGCGTCAGCTGGGTCGATTTTCGCGTCGCGATCTCGAACAGGTAGATGTGCCTGCGCAGCCGGTTCAGGTAGCCGACGCCGTCGTCCTTGAACAGCAGCCGATCGATCACCCAGGGCTTCGGCGGGATCTCGCCGGCTTCGTTCATGTCCGGATCCGGATCCCGAATCACGAGCGCGAGGCGCTTCGCATCCGGTGACCATGCGTGCGCCTCCACGCCTTGAGGGATGGCGGTGAGCCGTCGTGCCTCGCCGCCGGCTCGGTTGAGCAGCCAGACCTGCGCCGGCTGCTCGTCGCGCGCCGAGAGGAACGAGAGATGGGCGTCGTCGGGGCTCCAGCGCGGCTCGGAGGCGCTCGCGCCCGCTCGCGTCAGCCGCACCGGGTCTCCTCCGGTACGCCGCACCATCCAGATCGACGTCTCGCGCACGTCGCGCCCGGCGTCGATGGTTTCGAGCGTGTAGGCCACCCATTCGCCGTCGGGGCTGATCGCGGGATCGCCCACCGACTCGAGCGCGAACAGGTCGTCGACCTGCAGGCGGCGCTTCGCAGCAGCCGCAGGTGCGGACGGTGCCGCAACCAGCGAACTCACTGCTAGCGCTGCAAAGAGAGCACGTGCGACGTAGCGCGGCGATCGAGCCCACATCCGTTTCACGGGTTTACCTCCCTCCTGCAGTTCGCTCGGCCGAGTCGCGACCCGTTGCGACCGAGGAGTTTCCGAGCCCTGGACGCTCCGGCAAACGAAGCCGCCAGGACGGTACCCGGCCGGCGGAGTCGCTGGCAAGCTCGTGCGCAACTGCCGCAACCGTCGACGGCGGGCCCTTCGAGCGCTGCGGCGCGATCCGGGTGGCTATCAAAAGGCGAGTTTTTCGCTCTTAGATCTTGTCCGAAGGCTTTGCGACAATCCCTGCGGCGAGCGCGATGGCGCGAGGAGGAGAGCGATGTACTTCGAGACGATTCGCAGCGACAGGGGCTGCATCTCGTACCTGATCGGCTGCGAGAAGACCTGTGCGGCCGTGGTGGTGGATCCGGCGAGCGAGCTGATCGATCGCTACCTGGCGCTGGCCGCGTCGCGCGGCATGCGCATGCGCTACCTGCTCGACACGCACACCCACGCGGACCATTTCTCCGCGGTCCGCGAGCTGCGCGAGCGGCTCGGCGCTCCGTCCATCATGCACCGCAGCAGCCCGGCGCCGTTCATCGACGTCCACGCCGAGGACGGCGAGACGATCATCGTCGGCGAGCTGCGTTTGAATCTCATCCACACGCCGGGACACACCTGCGACTCGATGTGCGTGGTGCTTTCCGATCGCGTGCTGACCGGCGACACGCTCCTGCTCGGCGCCACCGGGCGGACGGACCTCCCGACCGGGGATTCAGAGGCGCTCTACGACAGCCTCTTCGGCCAGCTGCTGCGGCTCGACGGCTCGCTGCTCGTCTACCCGGCCCACAACTACAAGAACCTCGAGCCGACCACGCTCGACGAGCAGAAGAAGACCAACCCTCGCCTGCAGAAACGCGAGCGCGTCGAGTTCGTCGAGATGATGCGAACCCTCGACCTCGCGATGCCCGAGCACCTCACCGAGGCGCTGCGCACCAACCAGACGGGCGGCCGGACGGTGAGCCAGATCATCCAGGAGGCGGCCGAGCGCATCTCGTTCATGACGATGGACGAGCTGCGTCGGCGCATCGACGGCGGGGATTCGGGCGTGCAGATCCTCGACGTGCGCGAGGCGGACGCCTATGCGGCCGGCCACATCCCCGGCGCCGTCAACCTTCCGCGGGGCCAGCTCGAGCTGCGCGTCGACGCGATGTTCCCGGATCCGACGGTCCGCATCCTCGCCTACTGCGAGTTCGGCAAGATCTCGACGATCGCGGCCGGCACCCTGCACTCCATGGGATTTCTCGGAGCGATCGCGCTCGACGGTGGGATCCGCTCGTGGAAGGAGGCGGGCCATCCCCTCGAGACGGGCGCCGGCTAGCGGGCGAATCCTGCGGATTCGCTTGCGGCGTCCTGCGACCCCGGGCGGGGCCGCCGTCCTGACGGGCGAATCCTGCGGATTCGCTTGCGGCGTCCTGCGGCCCCGGAGGAGATCGCCGCCCTAGCCGTCGCCGGTGCCGATCCGGAGCGCCGGCAGGCGCAGGGCCTTCGGGAGGCGCTCGTAGAGCGCGCCGAAGAGCGCGGCGCCGACGAGTGCGCCCGCCAGCGCGCCCAGCGCGTAGAGCTTGCCCTCGCCGATGTTCACGAGGATCGGGCCCGGGCACATGCCCGTGATCGACCAGCCCACGCCGAAGAGCACACCGCCCGCGACGTTGCCGGGATGTCGCGGCTTCGGCTTCAACGCGAGCGCCGCGCCGAACGCCGTGGTGCCGCGGCGCTTGAGCCACCAAAGGCCCGGCGCCGTCACGATCACCGCCACGCCGATGATTCCGTAGAGCTGGAAGCTCGTGAACAGGAACATGCCCTGGATGTAGTTGTAGTCCGCGGCGCCGCTGCGGCTGAGCGTCCAGCCGAACAGCGTTCCGAAGATCGCGTAGACGAGGGCGTTCACGTCAGCTCGCTCCCAGGCGGTAGACGAGATTGGAGGTGACGATTCCCGCTGCCATGAAGGCGAGCGTCGACTCGAGGCTCGCGCGCTCCAGGTTCGAGATGCCGAAGATGCCGTGTCCACTCGTGCAGCCGCCGGCCATGCGCGTGCCGAAGCCGATGAGCAGCCCTCCGGCGAACATCCAGGCGAGCTTGCCGGCCGGCCCCCAGCCAATGGCCTCGTCGAACAGACCGAGATCCCAGAAGGGCGCCCAGCCGCCGCTCGTCACCGCCGAGAGCACGCCACCGAGCACGAGACCGCCCAGGAAGGGGAGCCGCCAGTGCGTCGAGCCGGTGACTTCGGCGCGGCGAAAGTAGGGCGCCTTGACGACAAGTGCGCACAGGTTCTCGAATCCGGTCGAGATGCCCAGCCGCTGGTTGGTGACCCAGAGCAGCAGCAGCGTGATCGCGCCGAGCGCGAGCCCCGCGACCGCCCAGTGGTACGTTTCGATCCCATGCAGGATCAGCATCGAGATTCCTCCTCGCGGGCCGGATGCCGAGCGGCCCGAGCCCGAGGGTACTACGAATGGAGCCAAGGAAGACGTGACCGATGAACTCCAAATCCTGCTGACGATCCTCGGCGGCCTGGTCGTCGGGGGGTCGCTGGGCCTGCTGGGCGGCGGTGGCACGATCCTGACCGTGCCGCTGCTGCTGCTACTGGGCGCGGAGCCCAAGCCCGCGATCGCGATGTCGCTGATGGTCGTGGCCGCCACGGCCGCGGTGGCCGCCGCAGCCCACGCGCGCGCGGGCAACGTCGACTGGCGGGCCGTGGCGCTATTCGGCCCCGCGACCGCGCTGGGTGGTTACCTCGGGGGTCGCGCCGCCGCGTGGCTCGCGGGCGATCTGCTGTTGTTGATCTTCACGGCACTGATGGTCGCGGTTGCCTGCGCGATGCTGCGCTCCGCGCCGCTTCGCCCGCGGTCTTCCACCCGGCGCAGCGCGCTCGCGCTGACCCTGGTGGGTGCGGTGGTGGGTGGGGTGACGGGGCTCGTGGGCGCCGGCGGGGGCTTCCTCTTCGTTCCCGCATTTGCGTTGTTCGGCGGCCTTCCGATGCGTCGCGCCATCGGCACCTCGCTCGTCGTGATCTCGCTCAACTCACTCGCCGCCCTCGCCGGGCATCTCGGACATGCCACAGTTCAGCTCGGGACGGCGGGTTCGATCACCGCTGCAGCCGCGATCGGCGCGTGGTCGGGCGCGCTGCTCGCGCAGCGCGCGCCGGAGGCGCCGCTGCGGCGCGCCTTCGGCATCTTCATCCTGCTCGTCGCGATCTGGATGCTCGCGCGCAGCCCCTACGTCCACGCGCTGCTTGCGGGATGAGCGCCCGCGATGGGTCCGCTGTTGGCGTCTTGGACGGCAAGCCGACACCGAAAGAGTTTGGCCTGCCCGAGTGCCGTCGAAGGGATTGAGTCGATCCGCTATCGGAACCAGGCGCCTAGATGATCGAGTTCAAGATTTCGCACGCGCGGTGGAAAACGCTTCCGACTTCTGCCTCTTGATGCGCAGGACTCTACCCAGCGTCTCTCCGACCCTTCGAGCATCGTCCACACGGTTGCGCTCGCCTTTCGGGAGGTCCGGGTTGTCGGGATATTGGTTCGTAAGGGATGGGACGAGGTTCGGCTTCACGCGGGTTCCCAGCGGATACATCTCCACGAATCCGCCCACTGGGCAGTGGTTGCCGTAGCCACAGGTGAAACACGCGTATTCACCCTGTACGGAGATCTCGCCGACGAGGTGCATTCGAGCGTCTTCGAAATACCTCTTCAGATCGTCGATGACGGGTGCGCCATGGCCGGTGCCCGCGACGGCGGCGATCACCCCCAGCTTCCCCTCCATCGGGAATACGGAGTTGTGACGGCCCGAGAAGCACGCGCGCTCCCAGAAGGCCTGGCCCTTGGCGTTCATGCGATCCCAGTAGTTTGGCGCGCCGAACACGATGGCTTCGGCCCGATGGCATCTCTCGAGCACCTCCTGGAAGTCGTCTTCCAGGACGCAATGGTTGTCCTTCGCGCATCCCGTGCCGCCTTCGCAGGGTCGGATCAGCTTTCCCGAAAGGCTGATGAACTCGTGTTGCTCGCCGGATCCCTCGAGGATGGCCTTGACGAGCGATTCGGTGATTTTTCCATCTCTCCCCGCGCTGATGCCGATGATCCGAGTCATTCCTGTACCTCGCATCGTGAGCGATCCTCGTCGCATATTAGGGCAAAAGATCACGACCTTTCGATTCCGCGGGTTCGAGTGGCAGCGGGGGAGGGATTTGGGTCTCGGCCCCCGGATTCGAGGGCTCGAGTGGCAGCGGGGAACGGATTTGGGCCTCGGCCCCCAGCTCGTGAGCGCGGACCCGGGGAGTCGCGGGTTTCTCAATCATTCAGCGATGTTGGGAGTTGAGGCGGGAAGGCGATCGAGCCGGATGGGGCGCGTTCGCGCAAATCCTCCAGCGCAATTCCAACGCTCGGAAGTCACACTGGCTGGGCAGGCGGGCCGATCGCGCCCGCCTGCCCCCGGGCCGTCCGGTAGTTTCAGCGCCCGACCGTCACGCCCAGCGAAGCGATCGTGGCGTAGGTGAGGCCTCCGGTCGCCAGACCCTTGGCCTGCTGGTACGACTTCACCGCGGACAGCGTCTGATTGCCGATCACGCCGTCGATCGCACCCGGGTCGTAGCCCGACGCCTTGAGCGCCTGCTGGATGCTCCTGACGGTCGTGCGCGTGGCGTTGGTTTCGCACAGGACGGGCCGCCAGGCCATGCGACCATCGGTGACCTGGCGCCGCTTGGTGACCGTCTCGTATTCGGCGGGAATCTCGATCCGCCTCTCCTTTTCGGGTTCCACCAGCTTGCGGACCTTGACGGTGGTGTACTCGGCGGGAACCGTGATCTTGGAAGTGGTCTCCGGCGTCTTGACCACGCGCGTCCTGACCGTCTTGTACTCCGCCGGAACCTCCACGAGGCACATGATCTCGCCTGTCGCATCGTCGATACGCTCGATCGGACCGCGGCCCTTCTTCCAGACCGTGTGTGCGGGCTTCACCATCACCCGCTCCTCTCGCCACTCGTAGGTGGCCGGCACGACCTCGAGCTTCTCATGGGCCTCCTTGACGAGCACGCGCTCCTCGACCCACTCGTAGCGCGCCGGGATCACTTCGATGCGCTCGCTTGCGGCGCGCTTGAGAACTGTTTCGGTCCCCGCCTCGTAGGTCGGCGGCTCGAATACCCGCGCGAAGCACTGGCCGGGCGCGGTTGCCGGGGGCAGCAGATCGCCGCGCGCCAGGGCCGGCGATGCCGCCGAAACGGCGGGAAGGCGGGCGTCCTGGAGCTCGCGCTCCAAGCTCTCCACCTGCGATTGGCTGCGCTCGAGCGCGCGCTCGCGCTCGCGAACCGACTCCTGAAGGGTCGCGAGCTCGCGCTCGCTCTGCTTCAGCTGCTTTTCCATCTCGGCGATCGGAGTTCCCGAGCCGCCGGCGCAGGCGAGGGCTGCGCAGCCCAAGAGCGTGCAGAGCGCTCCATACGAAGACTTCAGCATTGCGTTCTCCTTGTCGCGGCGGACCCCACGGCGATCGTCTCGGCCGCCGTGGCGATCCGCGGTTCATCCCATTAACGCGCGGGTGCCGTATTTCGTCACCGGCTGTCGCGAGATTTTCCGCACGACAGATCGGGTGACGTGATCGGGGATGTTGGCATTGAAAATAGATGGAGGCGAGAAGATCTCGATGAAAACCGGCCCGGGAGCCGATGATCGGTCCGGCATCCCCGCGGGCAGGCGCCTCAGCTCGCTGCGCGACCCGGACGCCGCCGCGCTGCTGTCGGTGCTGCGCGGGAGCGATTCGCCGCCGCCGGCCCGCTTGGTTCAGCGGGTTCTCGCGCGCGTCCGAAGCTCGATTTCGCTGCGCCAGATTCTCGACTTCGGCGTTGCCGGCTTCACGTTCGGCTTTCTTCGCGGCCTGTGGCCCCGCGCGAATCGCTCCGACTCGCGACCCGAGGCAGCGGAGGACCCTTGCGACGATGATGGCGCGCCCTGATCGCATCGATCGGCGAAAGTGAAGCATTCACCGGCCTCCCGGGGACAGCTGGGATGCCCCGAGGGTCTGAAGGCGGCGATGCAGATCGACCCCTCGTCGAACGAGCGCAGACAGAGCTTCCCTACGGCGCCCCCGCTTACGACGAACTCGTGCGCAAGTACTCGGCCGTCGTCTTCGGCCGCGCATACGGCATCCCGCGCTGCAGCGCCGACGCTGACGAGGTGACGCAGGGCGTCTTCCTGGCCGGCCACTACCTGCGCCAGAGCCTTCCCGCCGGATCGCCCATCGTGGTGGCGGGGGAGCGCGGCACCGTCGAGCAGATTGGCTCGATCGACGCGACATTCCGCGACGGGGATCGCAGGGGAGCGTACCCAACACGCGACTGCTCGATGAGGTGATCCATTCGTAGGGCATGTGACCGATTGGTGTTCACGTGTGTGACAAGGAGAAAACCCGGATGGACCAGACAAGGGGTCAGGCTCAACCTACCGCCGACCTCCGGGTCATGAGCGTGGATGCGGGGTCGGGATTTTTTCAATCATCTAGCGGCGTTGCGGATTTCGGTCCGATATCCTCTTGGGCTGGATGGGGTGCGTTCGTGCAAATCCCCACAGCAATCCTCACACACGGATTGCTGTAGCCGCGGGCGAATCGCCGCTGACCTGCGGCCGAGTCGTCGCACTGGATTCCATGTTCGACCATGGCTGCCGCGGGTAGCCGGGCGTCCGCCTCGGGGTCCGACGTCGGTAACCCAGGGCACCGTGCAGCGCTACCGTGCATCCTCCCAGCGCATGAAGCGCTTGGCGAGGGCGAAGCCCAGAGAGGCAAGCGGCTCTCCCGGAATGCGCGGCGGCTTTCGGTTGAGCACGAAGTCGTAAACCGGGTCGAGCGGCTCGCCCGCATACAGGTCTCGCAACAAGCGTCCGGCCAAGATCGCAACGGGCACGCCGTGACCGGAGTAGCCACCCGCGAAGAGAATGTTGCCTGCGGGACTCAACGCGCCGATCGTGGGCACGCTGTCGAGCGTGAGGCCCACGTGTCCAACCCACCGGTGCGTGATCGGCACGTCGGCAAGCGCCGGGAACAGGCGCCGGAAGGTGCGCTCCAAGCGCCTGTAGTCCTGATGTTCCGCGTCGTCAACGGCGGCAGCACCATAGCAGTAGAACCCGTCGCCGCCGCTCAGAACGATCCGGTTGTCGGCCGTGAGACGGAAAAGATCGAAGAAGTAGCGCCGCGCGTCCAGGAATGGCTGGCGCCCGTTCCAGGAGAGCGCCGCGAGTCGGGCTTCCGTCAAGGGAGCCGTAGCAATGCTGAATGAGTGGATGGGCAGGATCCGACCGCGCAAGAAACCCAGGTGCTGCGTGTAGGCATTCGTGGCCAGCACGAGCACCGGCGCGCGCACCGCGCCCCGCGGCGTGCGCACACCGACCGTCGTGCCCGGCGCGACTTCCACCACTGGACTGTCTTCGTGCACGACCACGCCGGCGGCTCGAACGAGGGAGAGCAACCCCGTGGCGAGCCTGGCGGGGTTGACCATCCCGCTGGCCGGAATCGCGAGTGCTCCTCGATACCCTGCGACAGCGACGCGCCGGCGCACCTCGTCCTCGCGCAGCCAGGTCGCCTCGAAACCGAGCGCCGCGTACATTCGGCGCTCGCGTTCGAGCCGCGCTTCATGGCGCGCAGTGAGCGCGCCCACGAGGCATTCCGCCGGCTCCCATTCACAGTCGACGCCGCGGGCCTGCGCCAGGTTTCGAATGAGATCGGTGCCCGCCGACGTGAGCCCGTAGACCTTCTTCGCTTCGTCGATCCGGCCCGCGTCGACGAGGCCATGGGCGATCTCTTCTGCGCCGTTGATGAACGGCAGCACCAGGCCGTCGTTGCGGCCCGACGCCCCGTACCCGATCCGCGCTCCCTCGAGGAGGACGATTCGCCGATTCGGAAAGCTCTCCGCGAGGTGCAGTGCGGTGGACAGGCCGGTATAGCCGCCGCCGACGATGATTACGTCGGCGGTATGGTCGCCATCCAGCGGCGCAAGCGGTGGGCTTTCCTCGATGCCGGCCGACTCGATCCAATAACAATTCGATCGCGGGGCGAAGAACGAGCGCCGCGGAACGGTGCGAGCTCGTGGCGACTCCCACAATACGCCGTTCTTGCCGCGCCCGCTGGGGGTGCTCACGCTGATCCAGTCTCCGAAAGCACGATGGGTGCCTCGCTCCGAAGAAGGCTAGCTCGCCCGCTGGTTTGGTCCGCGTCCTATCTTGGCTATGCGGGCGCTGCGTGGCCAGCCGTCGTGTAGTGAACCGAGAACCGCTGTCAAAGCCCAACACACCAAGCTCCCAGAACCTTTCGTTTCCGAGGGCTTGAGTTGTGGCGGGGGAGGGGTTCGCGGGCGCGCTTCGCTCGCCAGGAATTAGAGGAGCGAAGCTGCGCCGCGAACC